>CASDTU010000026.1 GCA_949283775.1 uncultured Bacillota bacterium | reverse complement strand
CAACGGAATTGCGGCAGGAACGAAGTGGGAAGACATTCCCGAAGATTTCACGTGTCCTCTTTGCGGCGTCGGCAAAGACCAGTTTACGCAGGAATAAAGAAATTTTTAATCTGGCGCGAAAATGTTGGCAGAAAGATTTGATATGCACCCCAAAAGTGTCCAACTTTTGGGGTGCATATCATTTCAGCGAGCCGCCTTTTAAACAGAGTAAAAAATATTTTTCCAGTAAGATACGGATCGTGATTTTTGCCGAAAATTGCATCGGTTATTCTTACCGGAAATTGCGGCGGTTATTCTTACCGTAAATTGCGGCGGTCGTTTACGGTAAGACAGGGCCACGGAAAACGCTTGGCGAGCGATCACTCAATAAAATCGACTTTGGTGATTTGATTGGGAGTGGGCCGCGCGGAAAAATCAAAATCGCAGTAGCCGAAAGCGGCGCTCCCGATGGGAGTAAAGCCCTCGGGAAGGTTTAAAAGCGCGTGAAAGTCTTTTTCCACGTCGGAGCCGCGCATGGCGTTGATGGCGCCGTGAACGTATAAGCTGCCGATTTTCAGATCGGTCGCGGCAAGGAGCATATTTTCGATCAGACAAGCTGCGTTTGCGTATTCAATGTGCATATCGGCGCGTTTTCCCGACACAATTACGAGTGCGGCGGCGCCGTGCAGCGGATCGGCGGTCGGATTTTTGGACTGCTTGCGGCAAAGGTCGGTAAAAGCCTGCGTCTTTTCCGGCGTTGCGAGAACGCTCAGATGCAAGCTGTCGTACAGTTTCATTCCGACGGGCGCGCAGAGTGCTGCGCCGACGATTTTCTCCAAAATGCTGCGCTCAATCTTTTGCGGTTTAAAATCGCGAATGGATTTTCTTGTCTTTATACAGTCTAACGTTTGCATAAAAATTCCTCCTTGTTTTTTATAAACTGCGTTTTTTCGCCGCAAAACAGCGGACAAAAGCGCAGATTTTAAGTCCAAAACCAAAAAATGCAGAAAAGCAGACCCGTTTTTTTAAAGCGGCGAGTTATTGATAGATCGTGTTTCCCCGGCAGTCGATCGCGACGATGCAGGGAAAATCCTCGATCTCAAATCGATACACCGCTTCGCTGAGCAGGTCGGGAAATGCGACGATCTCGCTTTTTTTGATCGCGTTTCCGTATAAGGCGCCGGCGCCGCCGATCGCCGCAAAATAAACGGCGCCGTTTTCTCGGATCGCCGCGCGGACGGATTCATCGCGTTCGCCCTTTCCGATCATTCCCAAAAGTCCGAGCTTTAAAAGGCGCGGCGTAAAGGAATCCATCCTTGCGCTCGTTGTGGGGCCGCAGCTGCCGCAGACTTTTCCTTCGGGAGCGGGGCAGGGGCCCGCGTAATAGATCGTTTCGCCTTTTAAAGAAAAGGGAAGCGGTTCGTTTTTATCCAAAATTTCGCAAATTCTTTTGTGCGCGCAGTCTCTTCCCGTCAAAATTGTGCCGGACAACAGCACGCTTTCGCCGGCGCGCAGCGTTTCGATCGTTTGTTTGGTAAGGGGAAGACGGATCTGTTTCATGTGTGTTTCCTCTGGTTTAAAATAGTGTAAAAAAGACAGCGATCTCGCAAAAACAGAAAGTTTCGGCGGATAAAAGATCTATATTTTTCAAGGTAGCGCTCGTATATGATTTTTGAAAGCAGGGCGTTTAGAAAAAAGAAGTTCAGCCGTTTAGCAGGTGAAAGCATACTGCTTTAAAAAGTTTCACGCAAAGCGCAAAAGGTATTTTTAAAGGACGGCGGATTCGCAGCGCACGCAGTGGCACTGAATGTTGACGGCGACGGGAAGCCCCGCGATGTGCGTGGGGGCTATTTCGCAGGATACGCCGAGGGCGGTTACTTTTCCGCCGAATCCCTGTGCGCCGATTTGCAGCGCGTTGATCCTTGCGAGGGCTTCCTTTTCGATTGCGGCGACGTCTTCGCGCGGATTTTTTGAGCCGATTTCGCGCGTGAGCGCCTTTTTTGCAAGGAATGCGCAGGTATCAAACGTTCCGCCGATGCCTACGCCGACGTAGACGGGAGGACAGGGTTTGCTTCCGGCCAGGCGCACGGTTTCGACGATGGCTTCGAGGATACCCTCTTTCCCTTTTGCGGGGGTGAGCATAAAGAGTTTCGACATATTTTCGCTGCCGAAGCCTTTGGGAAGAAAGGTAAGTTTTACGGCGTCGCCCGGCACGATTTGAACGTGCAGTGCGGCGGGCGTATTATCCGCGGTATTGACGCGGGTAAGGGGATCGCAGACGCTTTTGCGGAAACAAAAATCCTGATAAGCGCGCCGCACGCCCCGATCGACGCAATCGGATAGGAGATCGCCTTCGATATGAACGTCCTGTCCGATCTCCGCCAATACGACGGCGTAGCCGGTATCCTGGCAGACAGCCATTTGTTCTGCGGCGGCGGTATCGGCGTTTTTCAAAACCGTTTCCAGCGCGAACGCGGCGGCGCTGCCGCTCTCTTCCTGCGCCAAAGCAGCCGTTAAAGCGGCCTTGCAGGAGGGAATGAGGTGCAGACAGGCGCGTTTGGCAAGATCGTAAACGCAATTTTCGATTTGACTACTGTTGACTGTGCGCATAGTAGAAGTCCTTTGTAAAATGATTCAACAGTATTATAGCAGAAAAATTTGAAAAAGGGAAAGATTTTTATTTACTTAAAAATTTTTTTCCTATATAATAAAGGCATGAAACAGGAACAAAATTTTTCAAACGGGGCCTTTGGCACGGAACCGAATAATGCGGGGCCGGAAATGATTTCACGCAGCAAAAAGACGATGGCTGGCATGGCGTTTTCGGGCGTGATTCTCGCGATGCTGTTTGTATCTTTGCTGTTTTCCTTTACGCTCGCAATGGCGGCGCGGCAGAGCGGGCAGAGCATAGACGCTTTGACGGAAACGGAGTGGTATAAATACTGCTCCTATCTGCTGTACCAGGTCGTTTTTGCCGTCTTTATTGTGGTTTACAAAAAGATCGATAAGACGAGTTTTCGCGCGCTTGGGTACAGAAAGACGCATCCGAAGTATTTTTTGCTGGCCTTTTTATTGGCTTTCGGACTACTTTTCAGTTTAAATTGGGTCAATACCCTGTTTTTAGAGGCGCTTTCTAAGATCGGCTATCAGATGCCGGATTCGTCCGTTCCGTCCGTGGAGGGGGCGCGGTTTTTGCTCGTTCTATTGGTGATCGCCGTCCTGCCGGCGCTGTGCGAAGAGACGATCTTCCGCGGCATTCTTTTGGAAGGCATCAAAGATTGCGGTACGGTAGCGGCCTGCCTGGTCTGCGGCGCGCTGTTTTCGATCTTTCACCAAAATCCCGCGCAGACGATCTATCAGTTTTTATGCGGCTGCGTGTTTGCGCTCCTCGTGCTTCGGGCGGATTCGATCCTGCCGGCGGTCGTCTTGCATTTTTTAAACAATGCCGTCGTCGTGTTCGATCTGAAATTTTCCTTTTTGGAAAAGATCGGTACGGCGGGGTCCGTTGTCATTTATGTCGTATCCGCACTTTGCCTGATCGGAGCGATGGCGTATATGCTCTTTATCGACAAAAAGTTAAACCGCAAAAAGGAAGGTAAACTCAAACCCTTCGTTTTGGCATCGCTGATCGGCGTAGCGCTGTGCGTCATTCTTTGGATCGTCAATCTTTTTTCCGGGATCGTAGGATAAATGCAAAAGATCAATTTAGTTTGTATAGGGAAGTGTAAAGAAAAATTTTACGCGGACGCCGTGGCGGAATATTTAAAGCGGCTGAGCCGTTTTGCGAGCGTAACGGTGCGGGAGCTTCCCGAAAAGCGCACATTGGCGGAAGAGGCGCCGCTTTTATTGTCGGAGCTGAAAGGGTACAGCATAGCGCTTGCCGTAGAGGGAAAAAAGACTTCCAGCGAGGGGTTTGCGCGGCAGATACGCGCGCTGTGCGATGCGGGAAAAGAGATCACTTTTGTGATCGGCTCTTCCTGCGGCATGGACGAGCGGGTGAAGCGGCAATGTCAGGAGCTGCTTTCTTTTTCGGATATGACTTTTCCGCATCAGTTGATGCGCGTGATACTGTGCGAACAGATCTACCGCGCGTTTATGATCAATTCGGGAAGCGAGTATCATAAGTAAAAGACGGGGATCTCGAAAGTAAAAGACAGGGATGTCAAAGCGAGCCGTTCGGCGCAAAAGCTGTCAGGGGCTGTTGTAAGCGAAAAAAGTTGCAAATTTATTTCGGGCGCCGTATACATAGAATATGGATGCGATCGGAAAGGTATACGGTTTTTACGAACGATACGCGGGAGAAAAATGTATTTACGGCCAAAGCGTCTGCGGACAGCCGCTCGTAGCGCTGCATAGCGGAGGGTGGGGGTATCCGCAGATTTTGCTGCAATACTCCATTCACGCGCGCGAATGGATAACGTCGCTTTTGGCGCTCGAACAAATCGCCGAAGGCGCATCGGAGGGCGGCGCATGGTTTTTGCCGCTTACCAATCCGGACGGCGCGGCGCTTTCTATTCGGGGCGCAGATTTTTTGCAGGGGCTGCCGGGAGAGCGCGCGCAGCGATTGATCGAAATCAACGGCGGAGAAGATTTTTCGCTGTGGAAGGCAAATGCAAACGCGGTGGATCTGAACGTAAATTTTGCGGCGGATTGGGGAAAGGGCGTAAAAAACGTGACGGTTCCGGGCAGTGAAAATTATATCGGAACAAAGCCTTTTTCGGAGCCGGAAACGCGGGCGCTTGCAAAATTTACGCGGAAGGTCAGACCCGACGCTACGGTCAGCTACCATACGAAAGGCGCCGAGATCTACGCGTTTTACGGCCAGAAAGGGCGGCAAAGACAGCGCTCGGAGCGCCTTGCCGCCGCCCTGTCGCGGGAGACGGGCTATCGAGTCGCGGAAACTTTCGGGAGCTGCGGCGGCTATAAAGATTGGTGTATCAAAGCGCTCAATATCCCTTCCTTTACGATCGAAGCGGGATCGGACGAATATGCGCACCCGTTGACGGAGAGGGCGCTTTCCGCGTTGGTCAGAGAAAACAAAGGAGTTGCCGTGCGGCTTGCAAAGGAGCTTTTCAATGGAAGATAAATTCAAATTTATGCGTGCCGCGCTCAAAAGAGCGAAAAACGGTTTAAAACAGGGTGAGGTGCCCGTCGGCGCTGTCGTAGTATTGGAAGGAAAGATCATCGGTTCGGGATATAACCGCCGCGCAAAGACGCAAAAGGCCTCGTCGCACGCGGAGATGTACGCGATCGATCGGGCCTGCGCTAAGTTGAAGAGCTGGCGGCTGAACGATTGCGATCTATATGTTACGCTCGAACCTTGTCCGATGTGTATGGGCGCGGCGTTGAACGCGCGGATCCGCAAAGTTTATTTCGGCGCCTATGAGCAAAAAGGGCGATCGATGACGCAGGATCTTGCGCAGAGCAATCTGTTGAATCATACTCTCGAGGTGGAGGGAGGTGTGTTGGAAGAGGAATGTTCGGCGCTTCTTTCCGATTTTTTTCGGTCTATGCGTTTAAAAGCGGGCAAAATTCAGGCGCAAAAAGCAGAAAAACAGACGGAGAAAGATTTTAAATGAGCCGATCGAAAAAATGTCCAAAAAATTGTGCGCAATTTAAAGTTTTGCCGCGGCGGCGTGGAAAGATTTAGGATTGCGCGCGAAATCCGAGAAAAAAAAGTCAAATTATAAAAAGGAAGACAGAAAAATTTCCTCTATTCACAGAGGAAATTTTTTCTTTTTGGGAAATTGGGATTGTCCGTGTAAAACGTTTGACTATTTTTTACAAAACTTTTACAATAATATTACCGATCGTTTTGCGGGGAAAACCGGGAGCGGTCGTTTAGAGAGCGCAACGTATAGAAAACGCTGCCGAAAAGGGGAAGGCAAAGCAAAAAAGTTTTGTCGGCTTACAAAAAAAGCCGTCGAATCGCGTTTATTTGGTAAAAAGCGGCGCAAGCCGGAAAAATATAGCGTAATTTCGGAGGTACACATGATAACACACGGCAATGAGATCAAGCTGTTTGCGGGCAATTCAAACAGACCGTTGGCGGAAGCGATCGCAAAGAAGCTGAACACGGAACTTGGCGGAGCGGAAGTCGGGCAGTTCAGCGACGGGGAGACCGCAGTTCATCTGGATGAGACCGTGCGCGGAAGGGATCTGTTTATTATTCAGTCCACGTCGGCGCCGGTCAACGACAACCTGATGGAACTTTTGATCCTGATCGATGCGGCGCGCCGCGCAAGTGCGGGACGCATTACGGCGGTTATGCCCTATTTCGGATATGCCCGTCAGGACAGGAAGGCGCGTTCCCGCGATCCGATCACGGCAAAGCTCGTAGCGGATCTTATTACGGCTGCCGGAGCGGACCGTGTGCTTACGATGGATTTGCACGCAGCGCAGATTCAGGGATTTTTCAATATTCCGCTCGATCATTTGCTGGGCGGACCTACGCTTTATAATTATTTTAAGTCGAAAAAGATCATCGACGAAAACTTTGTGGTGGTATCGCCCGATATCGGTTCGGTCACGCGTGCGAGGAACGTCGCGATGAAATTGAATTGCCAGATGGCGATCATCGATAAGCGCCGCCCGAAAGCGAACGTGATGGAAGTCATGAACATTATCGGCGACATTGAGGGAAAAAAATGCCTGATGGTCGACGATATGATTGATACGGCCGGCACGATCTGCCAGGGCGCGCAGGCGCTGATGGATCACGGTGCAAAAGAAGTGTATGCGTGCTGCACGCACGCGGTATTCAGCGGCCCCGCTATGGAGCGGTTGGAAAAAGCGCCGATCAAAGAGCTTGCGATTTTGGATACGATCAATCTTCCTCCCGAAAAGAAGCTGGATAAGATCAAAGTTATTTCTGTTGCGGATATCTTTGCCGCTGCGATCGAGAACGTGTACCTTGATAAGCCGATGTCGAAAATTTACGACTGATACACGAAAGAGCAAAATGCTTGACGGCCGAACGGAGAGCGAATAAATAAAATATCGGAAAGCGATATGAATTTTGCTGTCGATACAATATTATAGAAACGAACATTGCCGCGTTTTTGAAAAAACGCGGCGTTCCTGCGTTCATAGAAATTTTTGTAAGACTGTGCCTGCAAATAAGATCGGGGCAGATCAATGCAAGCAAGGAGCAAAGAAAAGAGGGAAGATATGTATTTAATTGTCGGTTTAGGAAATCCGGAAAAGAAATATGAAACGACCTTTCACAATATGGGCTTTCTTGCCATAGGCGAAATGGCGGACAAATTGGGCGTTAAATTTAAAAAGAAAGAGTGTGAAGCGTCGGTCGCGGAAGCGTTTATCGGCGGCGAAAAGGTGATTCTTGCCCGTCCGGTGACGTACATGAACGCGAGCGGACGCGCGGTCAAACAGCTGATGGCAAAATACAAGGTCGAACCGCAAGAATTGCTCGTGATCTACGATGATTTTGATATGCCGAAGGGAAAGCTGCGGATCCGCGCATCCGGAAGCGCGGGAACGCATAACGGAATGCGGAGCATTATCGGGGAGATCGGCACGAGCGAATTTCCGCGTATCCGCATCGGCATCAAAGATCCGGAAGTCAATATTCCGATCATCAATTATGTCCTTGCCGACATCCGCAAAGAGGATTATCCCTTATTTGCGGACGCCTGTTCCGCGGCGGCGGACGCGGCGATCCGCTTTGCACAGGGCGAAAGCATCGAAAACGTGATGAGCGCGTACAACGGGAAATAATGTTGTAAGAAGGCAAAGCTGAAAGCGACGAAAAATCGGAAAAAGGAGGGCGCAGAAAAGATATGCCGAAACAATTTTTTCATTCGCATAATTTAGGCGGCGAATATCTTGAGCTGGAAAAAGATTTCCGCTTGGGCAGCCCTACGGCGGTTTTCGGATTGTCGCAGGCGCAGAAAGCGCTTCTTGCGGCGTGTTGCGTACCGATGAAGACGGTCTACGTTACGGACAGCGCGCAGGCGGCGGCATCCATGGCGTCGGAGATCGGCGGCTTTGCGGGAGAAGCGCCCGTCCTGCTCTGCGCAAAGGACGAAGTGCTCTTATATAAGGACGCCGTGTCCAAAGACGCGCAATTTAAGAGGCTGAACGCTTTGCTGGAAATCCAGAGGGGGGCTCAAAAAATTGTCTGCGACGTGGAAAGTCTGTTGCAGCTGTTTCCGCGGAAGGTGCCTTTTTTTACGCTGCAAGAAGGGAAAGAGTACGACTTTACGGCTTTGCCGCTGAAACTTGTTCAGCTTGGCTATACGCGCTCGGCAACGGTGGAAAGCAAGGGAAACTTTGCGCTGCACGGGGACATTTTGGATATATTTCCGATCAATTCGGAAAATCCCGTGCGCGTCGATTTTTTCGGCGACACGGTGGAGAAGATCAAGCCGTACAATTTTGTTACGGGGGAGAGACTTCCGACCGTGGAGGAAACGGAGATCGCGGCGGCGACGGACGTTCTGATCGAAAGCGATGAGATCGGCGGGATCCGCGACGCGCTGTACGGGGAATTGCCGTCGTTCAAGGATGCGGCGGCTTACGAGCGCGCGCAGACGATCGCGGGAGATCTCTGCGCAAAATTGGAATCGGGTACGTCTTTTGCGGGGGCGGGATACTTATTACCGCTTCTGAAAAATACGGTAGATTTTAAGACGTTTATCGGGGATGCCCTGTATATTTTTGACGAAGGCAAGCGCATTGCGGAAAAGATGAACGCGCTGTATAAGGAGCATGAAGAGCGGTATTCCGTTCTGCGGCGCGGAGGGGAAGCGTTTTCTTTTACGCGCGAGCAGTATTTATCGAAGGAAGAAGCGGAGTCGATCTTTTCTTCCGTTCGCCGCGCGGCGGTGCAGAATTTCGCGTCTTCGGTGGGTTTGTTCGAGCCTTTAAAAGTCTATAATTTTCATTCCAGCCCGATCGGAAAATATCTAAGCGGATTTACCAACCTCGTGAACGATATTCGAAGTTGGCGCAGCAATCAATACCGCGTTTTGCTGTATTGCGGCACCGCATCCCGCGCGCAAAAGATGCGCGAGCTTTTCGAAGACGAGCGGATTCCCGTATCCAAATGTCCGGAATCGTTGGAACTTTTCAAGGGTACGGCGATCTTGGAAGAAGAGCTGGATACCGGATTGATCCTGCACGAGCAAAAGCTCGTCGTCATCGGCACAGGCGATCTGTACACGAAGTCCGCGGCGAAAAAGCGTATCCGCCGCAAGCGCAACGATATGTTTACGTCGCCGGAGGTCGGGGATTATGCCGTTCATGAAACGCACGGAGTCGGGCGGATCACCGGTACGAAAGTGATCGAGACGACGGACGGGTCGAAGGAATACATTGCCTTGGAATACCGCGGCGGCGATATGCTGTATGTACCCGTGGAACAGATGGATATTTTGTCCCGTTATATGGGCGAGGAAACGCCTTCTCTTTCCAAGATCGGCGGCGCGGAGTTTGAAAAGGTAAAACAGCGGGTTCGGGCGTCCTTGAAGAAAATGGCGTTCGATCTGAAAAAGTTGTACGCGGAGCGGGCGGAAAAGCGCGGCTATGAATTTTCGGCGTACGAGGAGGAAATGGCGGAATTCGAAGCGGCTTTCGAATACGAAGAGACGCCCGATCAGCTTGCGTCCATCGAAGAGATCAAAGCGGACATGTGCTCGAAAAAGGTGATGGACAGACTTTTGTGCGGCGACGTCGGATACGGCAAGACGGAGGTAGCGTTCCGCGCGGCATATCTTTGCATCCTGAACGGAAAGCAGGCGGCGCTGATGTGTCCGAATACGATCCTGTGTCAGCAGCATTATGAAACGGCGCGAAAACGATTTGCGGATTTCGGGGTCAACGTGGAAGTCTTGAACCGATTCCGTACGCCCCAGCAGCAGGATAAAATTTTAGCGCGGCTTGCGCGCGGAGAGGTCGATCTGATCATCGGAACGCACCGTCTGCTGTCTTCGGATGTCAAGTTCAAAGATTTGGGAATTCTGATCCTGGACGAAGAGCAGCGTTTCGGGGTAGAGCATAAGGAAAAGATCAAGAACATGAAAGCGGCGGTGGATTGTCTGACGATGACGGCGACGCCGATCCCGCGCACGCTGCATATGTCGCTGTCGGGGATACGGGATATATCGACGATCGATACGCCGCCGTCCAACCGCCTGCCCGTGCAGACGTATGTGGTGGAAGAGACGGAAACGCTGATCCGCGACGCCTGCGTGCGCGAGCTTGCGCGCGGAGGGCAGGTGTTTATCTTATACAACCGCGTGGAGAGCATCTATTCGTTTGCGGCGAAGATCGAACAGATCGTGCCGGAGGGGCGTATCTGCGTGGCGCACGGCAGAATGGATAAGAACGTTCTGGAAAACGGCATCATGAATTTTTATAAGGGTGAAACCAACATTCTGGTGTCGACGACGATCATAGAAAACGGGATCGATCTGCCCAAAGCAAACACGCTGATCGTGATCGACGCGGACAGATTGGGAATTTCGCAGTTATACCAGCTGCGCGGCCGCGTAGGGCGCGGTTCGATGCTGGCGCACGCGTATTTCACGTTTAAGCCGGAAAAGGTGATGACGGAGACGGCGAGCAAACGTTTGCAGGCGATCATGGAATTTACGGAGCTCGGATCTGGCTTTAAAATTGCGATGCGGGACTTGGAGATCCGCGGCGCAGGTAACGTATTGGGCAGGGAACAGCACGGACACATGGATAAAGTGGGGTATGAACTGTATGCAAAACTTTTGAAAGAGGAGCTGACAGGCGAAGAGCAGACGGTGGCCGAGCTGGATATCCGTGCTGATGCGTTCATTCCGGAAACATATATCGAAGCGAGCGCTTCGAGGCTGGATTGCTACAAACAGATCGCGGAGATCCGGAGCGTCGCCGATTATAAGCGCGTCTGTGTCTCCATGGAAGAAAATTACGGAAAAATGCCGGACGAGGTTTTAAATCTTTTGATCATCGCCGTGATGAAGAGCTTTGCCGCCAAATTCAACGTTCGGAAGATCGCCGTGAGTCAAAAGGGCGGGCGAATGGAACTTCCGTCCGTGAGCAGCCTGGCGGATAAAAGGCTGGCGGCGGCATTGGATCAATATCCCGAAGCGAGTTTGGAGATGTCGAAATGTCCCGCGATCGAGTTTTCCGCAGGGGCGAGCGCGCGGAAAGTCATGCTGGAAATGACAAATTTTCTGAAATTTGCGGACAATGCAGGCCGCTGCCTGAAAGCATAGAATTTTTCTATAATTTAACAGGTTTTTCATAAAAATACGATTGCTTTTCTGCGTGAAATAAGGTATAATAAAGTATATTGCGATTCTATAAAGTACCGGAGCGGATTCTATGAAGAAAAAACTCATAAAATTGATTAGCGGATTATTGGCGGTTGTCTTTTTGGTCGGTATGTTTGCCGGCTGCGATTTGATCACCACCGATAATAAAAAAGACATGGAGTTGGTTGTGGCGGAAGTCAACATTACCAACGACCGTGAAGCGTTGGATACGGCGTTTAGTTTGCTCGGAAGCGATAAGACGCTGAACCTGACCGACGATCAGCTGAAAAGCATAGCGGTAACGGATGAAATTTACAAGAGAGATTTGATCGCGTATTTTTTGAGTTACGGCTACAACTATGTTTCCCAGGGCAGCAGTTATTCGGAAGTGTTCAATATGCTGATGGACGCCCTTGTGGAACGGAAGATCACGGCACAGTTCGCTACCGTTTATTATCTGAATGCAGGCGAAGTGGTCGTCGACCGTGCGAGTTTCGATACGACCGATGCGTATTATGAAGCGGTGCAGGGCAGCAACGGCATGAAGATGAAGGGCGAGATCAGCGTGGAAGGCTATTTGGATGCGATCGAAGGGAAAACGGGAGATGAAGCGGCTGTTGCGGGATATTCCTATTTCCTCACGCAGGATGAGATCAACTATGCGGAATATGTAGTCAAAACTTCTATCAACGACGCGATCGATTCATATGAGGAAGAAATTATTTCAGCTCAGAGCGATTCGGATTCGTCGAGCGAAGAGACGCGCGCGATTCCGACCGGAGCGAATGAAAAATCCGATTACTATTATCCGAAAAAGACGGGTGAGTCTGGCAGCGTATTGGATTACGATATTTATACCGCAACGGGCAACAATAAAGTGAGCGATTGCGGCGAATATGAAAAAGTGGACGGTTCCACGGCAGTAACGCGCGCAAGAGCCTATGTCCGTTTTATCGATTCTCTGAAAAAGAATTATCTGATCTCCGACGGCGAAGATATTCTGTCCATTACCGATTTGGCGTACTATCAGATGGAGCTTAAAACGCAAATGGAGCAGTTGGTTATTGCAAAATATGCGGCTACGTTGGCGTTGGATATGTCGGACAGAGTAACGGAGGCAACGATCCAAAAGGCATATCAGGACGAAATAGATGCGCAGAAAGTGAGCAGTCAGACAGATTTTGTTACGACGATGGACAGCATTTCCGATACGACCTTCATCGTATATTCGCCCAAAGGCAGAACGTACGGATATGTATATAATATTTTGCTCCCGTTCAGCTCCGAACAATCCAATCTGGCGCTGAAAGAACTGCAAAATAAATTCGGCACGGAAACGAAAGAATATTATGCCGAAAGGAATAAATTATTCCAGCATATCAAGGCGACAGATCAGCGTTCTTCCTGGTTCAACGGTTCGGAAGATTACAGTTTTGACGCTGCGGAAAAGGGCGTAGACTATTACAATTCGGGCAGCAACAGCAGCTGTTTGTTCTTTGAAGACAGTCTGGTGAAATCGGAAGACGGCATTGATCGGTATGCCGGAAAATATCCTTACAACGGAAAGGTCGGCGAAAAAGACAAAGACGGAAAGTATAAATTGACGCCGAATGAAATTTCGATCGACGAATTTATTGCGGAAATGGAAGGATATATCAATTATGTGACGGGCGCAACGGCAAGCGGGCAGACAGGGTATGCTTCGGGTACGTATGCTTATGGCGATGTGAAGAACAGCAAAGGCGAAGATACGAGCGATTCCATTAACGATTTTTATCAATTGAGCGCAGCTGATTTCTGGAACAGCGCGGACAATACGATCGATTACAGCAAGATGATTTATTATACCGGAAGCGTTAACGGCGTCAAGGATGTCTCTGCGGCGGAATATCTGCGCCATGATACGGAGGAAACGACGGCGGTTTCCTATAAAGCGCTGTCGGCTGTCAATGAGCTGATGTTTGCGTATACGACGGATACGGCGGCATTGAACACGTATTTCGGCTATTCGATCGCAGCGAAAGAAGATTCCACGAGCTATGTAAAGGAGTTTGAATATGCCGCTCAGAAAGCGCTGGATGACGGTGCGGGAGCCTATTATGTAGTCGGTACGGATTACGGCTGGCATATTCTGTATGTGTCCTTCGTATTTACGGGCGAAGAAGTTTACGGCAGCGACGGTTTCAATTACGATTCCAGAACGATCGAAGGTACCTTCTCCTATTACTTCTATAAGGCAAAGAAAGAGACGGTTGTATCCAATTATCAGACCGATAAACAGAGCGATGTCAATACGACACTGTTGGATGGCGATAAAATCGTAGTTAAATACGAAAAGAGATACAGTGATCTGACCAGCATCGGCGCTTAAACGGTAGCGGCAGAAAGAAACGTCAGTTATATTTTAGCAGAATAAATGTGCGGAGCTTGGCAAAGTAAAAGCCGAGCTCCGTATTTTTTTGAAAGGTGCGGCAAGAGGCAAAAAAATTATTTCAGGGGCTTTGTTCCTATTGTAGCGGTTGCGGATGCATTTCGCTTTGAGCGCAAAAGCTAAAAAATCATACGGCAAAAGGTGAGAATTGCTTGCTTTTTTTCTCTTTGTGTTGTATAATACTATCGTTCTGATGCGGGAGTCGCCTAATGGTATGGCGTCAGCTTCCCAAGCTGATTCCCGCGGGTTCGATTCCCGTCTCCCGCTCCAAACAAAAAAAGAGCGCAGTATGCGCTCTTTTTTTTGTCAAATTTTGGAAAAAGTATTTTATCGTCAAAGTTTTGCTCTTTGGCCGTCTTTTGTATTCATCCGCCAGATCGATACGGTTTTTATCAAGCCGTATTCTATATAACGGGACGAAAGATTTGCGGATATAAAAATAAAAGTCGAAACCGTCGGATAAAAAATTAAAAAAAGGAAGCCGATTGAGTAAACACGAAAACGCGCAAATCAAATTATTCGTTTGATTTGCGCGTTTTCGATTAAGAAATAAATATGCGTACAGAAGAGAAGGGATGACCTTTCGATAGCAAAGGGGAAGGGCTGTTTCAATGCAGTTTTGCCCGAAAACATTGCGGCAATGCGGTAAAAATGAGTTTGCAATTGTTTTTAAACCAATAAAGGAGTAAATGTTGGGATATGGCATGGAAAAATTTATTTTCTCGCTATTCCTATCCGCATAGGAGTAAATGCTGGGATACGGCAGGAAAATTTATTTTTCCAATAATTTTTTTATCAAATTCCAACCCTTGTCCAAAAAGATGCCGGTTTGAGCCGCGCTGTCTTCGTCGTAGGACGCAGCGCCGGAGGAGACAGTTGCATCGCTCTTGTAGAGCAGATAGGGAACGGGGTCGGCCGTATGCGTACGGACGCTGATCGGAGTAGGGTGATCGGGACAGATCAGCATTCGGAACGGTTCGCCGCTTGCTCGTAACTGCGTAACGATTTTTTTGACGACTTTTTCATCGATTTGCTCAATAGAGTAGATCTTATGGGCGATATCGCCCTGATGTCCGCATTCATCGGGGGCTTCCATGTGAATGTAGACATAATCGTATCCGCTTTCAAGGGCATTGAGCGCCGCTTCCGCTTTGCCGGAAAAATTCGTATCGTAATTTCCCGTTGCGCCCGGCACTTCGATGATTTTCATTCCCGCGAGGATTCCGATGCCCTTAACGAGGTCAACGGCAGAGATGACGGCTCCTTTTATTCCGAATTTTGTCTCAAAATTTTCTAGAGCGGGCTTTGTGCCCTCTCCCCAAAACCATACGGAATTTGCAGGGCGCTTGCCTGCGGCAATGCGGGCCTGGTTGATCGGATGATCTTTTAAAAGCTGTGCGGAGCGCTTCATCATTGCAAGATATGCGTCCGCATCGGGGCTTTTGGGCAGATAGTTTTTGATAGGCTTTTGCGATATGTCATGCGGCGGGGTCAGATCGTGGCCGGTTTTGCCGCCGGCCGATACCAGGCAGTGCCGATAGCTTACGCCGTTGTACAAAGTAAATCGATCGGAATCGAAATATTTTTTCAGGTAATCGATCAGCTCTTTCGCCTCGGCGGAAGAAATTTCGCCGGCGCTGTAATCGAGCATGGTCTTGTCCTCGTACACGGGTTCATCGCTGAGCGTTACGAGGTTGCAGCGCAGCGTAACGTCGGTATCTTTCAGTTGAATGCCGATCGATACGGCTTCCAGCGGAGAGCGGCCCGTATAGCAGTCTTCGGGGTTATATCCCATTACGGATAAATTAGCAACGTCGCTGCCGGGTTTAAAGCCGTCGGGGACCGTTTTGCAGAGCCCGATCTCCGCTTGTTTTGCCAGAGAGTCGATCATGGGCTTATTTGCTGCCTGCAAGGGCGTTTTGTTGCCTAAGGAAGGAATTTTATAATCGGCCATGCCGTCGCCGAGAACAACTATATATTTCACGAGGTCTCCTTTTGCAATCCAAGATTGCAACGATGATAAAAATTTCAGTTTTAAAGGTGTGCGGAAGTTGTTTTTAACAAGTTTTCGAATGTAAAAATATAAAATTTTTCAATGTCAAAAACTTGTTTTTGCTCCTTCTAAAAAGCGTTTCGACCTTGAAACAGTGCTGACAGAAGAAGAGAGTAAATTATTTTGTAAGATCCCAATCGATAGGAGAAATTCCGCAGGACTGTAAATATTGATTGGTTTTCGAGAAGTGCCTGCATCCGAAAAAACCGTTGTAAGCGGAAAGAGGGGAAGGGTGAGCGCACTCTAAAATTTTATGTTTTGATGGATCGATAAAGACTTTTTTGGAACGCGCATTTCCGCCCCATAAAATAAATACGAGATGTTCTTTTTGATCGTTTAAAAGTTGAATGATACTGTCCGTAAACCAAGTCCAGCCGCAGTTTTTATGCGAATTTGCCATGTGCGCGCGAACAGTCAATGCGGTATTTAAAAGCAAAACGCCTTCTCTTGCCCACTTGGTGAGGTTTCCGGATTTCGGGATCGGGCAACCCAGATCGTCGTGCAGTTCTTTAAAAATATTGATCAGCGAAGGGGGTGGCTCAACGGGGTCTTTTACGGAAAAGCACAGTCCGTGAGCTTGTCCTTCGTTGTGGTAAGGGTCCTGCCCCAATAAAACGACTTTCACCTTGTCAAAGGGAGTCAGTTTAAAACAATTGAAGATATCGTTCATATCGGGATACACGATATGGCGGGAGTATTCTTCTTTTAAAAAGCTGCGGATTTTCAAATAATTTTCGCTTGCAAACAGCGAAGCAAGCACTTCATCCCAGCCGCCGCCCAAACGTATCATAGTGAATTCGCCTGCCTTTTAATGTTTTCAATTTCTTGTTGTTTTCGGATTTCCTGTTCGGATAAACCGTTTAAAAGGGCGAGATATGCGGCACATTCTCTCTTGGCGTCTGCAAGGTCGTGCTCGGTATAATTGCCGCACTCTGCTTTTGCGGCGCCGGGAACTTCATTAAAGGATTCGCAAACTTTCAGTGCCGCTGCAACCGCTTTGAGCGCTTGCAGATAAGACAGGTTTACGGTCAGAAGATAAAACCCCGTGCGGCATCCCATGGGTCCGAAATAAATGACATTGTCGGCGTCGGGACCGTTTCGAAGCGCGGTAGCCAGCATATGCTCAATGCTGTGGAGCGCTTTGGGAGAAATAAAATCGTTTGCGTTGGGTTTTTTAAAGCGCAGATCGAAGGTGGAAACGCCTTTTTGATAGGTCGAAAAGTAAAACCCGGGCAGTAAAAGATCGTGATTTTTTTGAAAAGAAGGAATTTTATTCATAGAAGACCTCGGAAAAAATTTGCGGCAAGGCGGTTTTCAAAGAGTTTAATGCGATGGCCAAATTTTCACTGTATTCTAAAACGCTCTCTTCGCCGGCGCTATCGGAAATCGCCTTAAACATAAAGCAGGGTATTTCTGCCGCAAAGGCGACGTGTGCAATGGCGGCGCCTTCCATATCGCGGACGTCGGCGCAAAGATCTTGTAAGATCTCGCCGTCGCCGCCGCACCCGAAATGATCGGCGGTGGCAAGCGTCGCATAGGGGAACGAGTTTCCAATGACGGCGAGGGGAAAATAGGGTGAAAGGTATTCGTCAAGCGTTCCGACGGGCGTATGGTTAACGGGGCTCAGATCAAAATCAAATTGAACGGCTTGCTGGATCTGCAAGAGCGCGCCGATCTTTGCTTTGGGCGTCAAGCCTCCGGCAACGCCGATATTGAGAAGTATATCTGCGCCGGTAGCGATGGCGAGCATAGCCGCCGCGGCCGCATTGGTCTTTCCCACGCCCGTTATGATCAGGCGGTAAGGCTTGCCTTGATAGGTCGCTTCTGTAACGGATTTCCCGTAAAGGAAATAAGATTTTATGATTTCAGAGCCTTTTAATAGGATGTCGGCCTCTTTTTGCATAGCAATGAGGATCGTAAGCATGGGGAAAGTCCTCCTGTTTCAACAACTAATATTGTAGCAAAAAACGCTGAATTTTGCAATGATATCGCACGCGATTTTATTGTTTCACAGACAAAATAAAGCCTGTCAGAAAAACCGCAAATTGCGGCGTATAAAAATGCGAAGAAAAGCAAACCAATACAAAGGAGGCCTGCTCGATTGCAGGAAGTAAGGCTGACGGCGGAAAAGAGAAAACATACTTTTTCTTCGCGGCGTTTAGATTTTTTCAGTAAAAAACAGGGCTGGGCGCATTGCATAGAGCGATGAAAAGGTTAAAAAAACAGCGGCGATGATTAAAATATGTGCTTTACAATCGCTTTTGCATATGATATAATTTGAAGGAAAGAAAGTGCGGGACTGCAAAAGGTATGAAATTTATTTTTTTTGATATTGAATGTGCTTGTGTCTATAAAAATACTGCCAAAATTTGTGCTTTCGGATACGTCGTAGCGGACGAGAAGTTTCAGATATTGGAAAAGAGGGACATTCTTATCAATCCGAACGGAAAATTTCATTTGACGGATCGAGACGGGGAAGGCATCGTTTTGCCGTATGATTATCGGGAGTTCAAGAAATATCCGGATTTTAAAGTTTTTTATCCGCAGATCAAAGAATTGTTGGAGGGCGACGATAAGCTGGTGCTCGGCCACGCGGTCATTAACGATGTAAAATATCTGAATTTGGAAACAAAGCGATATCAGCTTCCCTCGTTTTCATTTCGGTTTGCGGATACGCAGATCTTGTACATGGCTCTGACAGAGACGTTTGACAGACAGGCCGGTTTAGAGTCTTTGACGCAGATATTTGAAGTCGATTATACGGCGCACTGTGCGGCGGACGACGCGTATGCGACGATGCGGATCGCGCAGGAAATGTGTGAAAGGGCGCAGTGCAGTCTTTTGGAATTTTTGCAAAAATACGATATCAATTTGGGAAAAATCGAGGAATATCAGTTTCACAACTGTTCCGCGCGCCGCCGCAACGAATATTTAAAAGAAAAGAATATCGAAAAGAGAAAACGCGGCGAAAAGCGGGCGAAATTCAACGATTTTGTGTATGGATACCGGGTGCGTCCGACTTCGCAGGAGCTGAAAGGAAAGCGGTTCAGTTTTTCAAGGAGTATTGAAGAAAACCTGCCGCTGGCAAAAAAAATGGTGAAAGCGCTCGTTTCGCGCGGCGGAAAGTACTCCATGAAACTATCAGCCTGCAACGTATATGTAGAAGACACGGAAGATGCCAGCGTGCGGCGATCTACCGCCTATAAATTGAAGGAAGACGGAAAGATAGCGGAGATCTGTTCGGTTTCGGAATTTTGTCAAAAGTATGCGGTGGAGGACGAATGTTAGAAGAATATTTCAGCAGAATGCGCGCTCTTTTGCCGGATTTTGATGCGTATGCCGATTGTCTGCAAAGACAGCCGTATCGCGCGATTCGCGTAAACACTTTGAAAATTGATGCAGAGACGTTTCAAGCGTGTTCACCGTTTTCATTAAAGCCCGTTCGCTGGGAGGAAAACGGATTTTATATTGAAGAAGACAAGCCGGGGAAAAGTATCTATCATGACGCCGGACTTTTTTATGTGCAGGAACCGAGCGCTATGTGCGCCGTGCCGCTGCTGGACGTACAGCCGGGAGAAAGAGTATTGGATCTATGTTCGGCGCCGGGCGGCAAAGGCACGCAGATCGCGCAGGCAATGCGCGGAGCGGGCGTACTCGTATTGAACGAAAAAATTCCCGATCGGGCTAAAATTGTATTGCAGAACGTCGAGCGGCTCGGAATACGCAATGCGATCGTTACCAATATGGACCCGTCGGCGTTGTCGGAGTTTTTTCCCTCTTATTTCGATAAAATTTTAGTGGATGCGCCCTGTTCGGGCGAAGGGATGTTTCGAAAAGAGCCAGCGGCGATCGAAAATTGGAGTCCGGAAGCCGTAGCGATGTGCGCGCAGCGGCAGAGAAAAATTTTGGAGTCGGCAAACAAAATGCTTGCGGGCGGAGGGAAGCTGGTGTATTCGACTTGTACGTTTTCTCCCGAAGAGGATGAAGGGACAATAGCGGATTTTCTTAAAAAAAATCCGCAGTACGACTTCTTAGAGCAAAAGAAAATTTTCCCGCACAGAGAGGAAGGCGAAGGGCATTTTGCGGCATTGCTGCATAAAAAAGAGGGCGAAAGAAAGGATCTTCCGCGCAACAAAAGCTATGCCGGTAAGAGCGCGATGTCTCTGTACCGCGGCTTTGAGAAAGATTTTTTAAAAGACCGACAGCTCGGCGGCCATTTTTACTTGTTCGGAAACAGTCTATGCGTGATGCCCGAGGAGCTGTTTCCCCTGTACGGGCTGAAAGTTTTGCGGGCAGGTTGGAAATTGGGCGATTTGCTCGGCAGCCGTTTTGAGCCTGCGCATTCGCTTGCGATGGGACTGAAAAAAGAGGATTTTGCGCTGCCGCTTGAATATTCGCAGGAAGATATCCTGCGGTATTTGAAAGGTGAAACGCTCTCCTGCGCCCGGGAAGTAAAGGGGTGGTGCGGCGTACTGTTTGGAAGATTTCCCGTCGGTTTGGGAAAAGCGAGCGACGGCGTCGTAAAGAATCATTATCCGAAAGGCTTGCGCCGGAGATAAGACTATTCAAAAAACGGCCGGATGCGGCTGTTTTTGCCGGCGCACGGTAAGATAAAACATTCTTGCAGCCAGTTTTAAGCTGTTCGTTGCTGTATAATCAAGACCATTTTTGTTGTTTTTCTATAAAAATAAAAAGCTCGAATTCTTTTCTGAGACGATTCAAAGGCGAGTCTGCGCGGGTGTATTCTATATGAGTTCGGTAGGCATATAAAAAAGGATAATGCTGCCGATCGGCAGTCTTACTAAGAAAAAAGAGGTTTGCCTATAACATAAAAAGGCAAAACAGTTTCGATAAAATAAAAAGGAAGCGGAACAAATATTTGTTCCGCTTCTTTTTATTTACAAGGATCAGTCATCCTTTTTGTCGGAAGATTCATCTTCGGATGAAGTGTTTTCCGTCGTTTCGCTTTGTTCAGGTTTCTGCTCCTCAGATTCCTGCAACTCCGTTTCGATCGTGTCTACTTTATACAGATCTTCTTCGGGAATCTCATCCTCATCGGGGAGCACGTCGTTTGCGAGGTCGTCCTTTTCGGACTCTTCCAAACGAAGTTTGCGGATATAGCGTTTCCGTTTTCCGTCGTACGTGGGAGCAACTTTGCGAACATTGCGCTTCTTGATGTTGCTGAGGAGTTTACGGACAACCAGTGCGATCAAGGTGAATACGAGGACTGCGGCGAGCACGATGGAAGCAACGAGCAGCCATACGTTCGTATCGGAATCGCCGGAAGCCGTATCGTCCGTGGAATCGCTGTCATCCGAAGAGCTTGCCGTTACGGCAACTTCGGCAGCGGAGTAATTGACGATCGTATCGTAGCAAAGATTTCCGGACTCATCCGTGAAGGAATACTTCAGATAAGCCAAAGTGTCGGAATAGGTGGACGCCGTATAACCTTCATAAGGGTTGGTCGCGGACGTGTAATCGGCGTTGTACGGAGCATAGTCCTTATCGTCGTAGAGGGAATAATGGAAGTAAACGAGTTCGTTGTCTTCAATGAAAGCATTGGGATCTTCGCGGTACGCTTCTTCCAGATCTTCGACGGTCGCATCTTCGCCGAGAACTTCTTTTGCAAGTTTTTCAAGTCTCGATTCGCTCAGTGCGGTAAACACTTCGCTGGTCAGATCGCCGTAATTTACGAGGTCAAAGATCACAAAGCTGTCGGCAGCATTTTTGGTGACACCGTCGCGGCTTCCGGACCAGACTTCCAATCTGTAATCTTTGCTTTCATCGCCGATAGCGATAAAGAAGCGAACATAGATCCAATCGGACACTTTCGTTGCGCTGGGATTCGTTACGGTCTGCACCAGTGCGTTTTCTTTTGTAACGGAATTTTGCAGCGTAGCTTTTTTCAGATCGTCTGCGCTCTTATCGGATTTTGTGAAGTCTTTGACTTTTACGGAGAGTTTTCCGTCGTCGTCGCTGTATCTGTAATATACGCCCGATTCTTCCGTATTATCATCCGCATAGTAGATGATGCTCTTATCGGAAGCGATCAGATTGCCGTCTTCATCTTTTTCATAGTTTGCCAAGTTTGCGTAGAAGACGTCGCCGGTATAATTTTTGGTCGGAGCCCACAGACCGGTTTCCTCATTATAATAGAAGAGGATGTCCGTCTTATTGCTGAAATCATCCGCATCCGGATCTTTGGTCACGATATTGCCGTCCTTATCGTGGCGGTAGGAAACGCCGGAAGCAAAGCCTAAGGAATTTGTAAAGCTCTTATCCGAAGATTCTTCCGGAGCTTTTGTGTCGATCAGATAAATATTAGCCGTAGCGCCCGGACTGAGTTTTACGCGAACCGTTACAGCCTTATAGGAAGAAGCAGACAAAGTAGTAGAGGCGTTTGCGATGAAGCCGTATGCCTGTTCGACTGTATTAGCGATGAGCAGGGGCTGTGTCGTGTCTGCTCCGAAGATCTCATTCCATAACTCGCTTGTCAAAGTATCCGTATAGCCGGAATAGGAATTGCAGACGATATCGAGCCATTCTTTGTTTGTGTAATTGCCTTTATCCGCATATTCTTTGCTGATCAGACCTGCGTTCGAGTTGAGGTTGTAACCCGTATTTTCGGTTCCGCCGACTGCCAGGCTGTTGCCGTAAACGCCGGTGTAATTGCGAAGGTCTGCGAGATCCGTTTCAATTTCGTCGGGACGGGTATAGGCAGGTTCGTCGAAGGAGTTGGATGCATTAGAAGTTTCAGCGGACAAAGCCACGTCGACCGCATACGAATCCGTACTCTTCAAATTGTATTGTTCATCGGACAGAATGGTTGCTTCGAATCCGGTGAAAGCGGCGAAACCGGGGACAAACGAGGAGATCGAAGTACCGGCGATCGCTGTGGGGCCGAAGTTGAATTCCAAAGAGAAGGAAACAGTTTCGCCCGTATAATTGGATACATAGAAGGAGCATTTTTTCCATCCGTCGAAGATATCTTCCCAAACGTCTTTATTGGCGTTGGTAGAGGAATCGTCTTTAATGTTGACGGTGTCGAGCGTCGTCGTATCGACTGCGCCGATCGTAGATTTCGTATCGTTGTTGACTAACGTTACGGTAGCGCCTGTTCCGCCTTGCAGCTCATTTGTTTTTACCCAGAAGGAGATAAGCATACGCGATTCATCGTCCAGCGTAAAGATGTCCGAAATGGAACTCGTGGAAGCGGACGTTGCATCATATCCTTTTCCCATCTTTGCGGTATACGGTGCGCCGAGACTGCTGTAAAGGACCAAAACTTTTTGATTGTCACCGCCGAAGGGGAGAGAATTAAAGTTTTCAAAGGCCTTTAAGAAAGTGGTGTTATATTTTGAACCGGAAACAAAATCGCTTGCGTTGTGGAATCCGGACAGTTCAAGGTCGGTTTGTTCGTTGGCAGTCAATTCCAAGCCTTGCGCTCCGAAATAGCTGTCAACGGTATTGACGACTTGCGCGCGCTTATCCGAAGTTTTCTCTGCGGTAACGCCGTTAAAGGAGATCGCTTCGGGAGCGATGTCGTTGAGGTCGATCGAGAAAGCATTTTTCGTTCTTGCTTCCTGCGCGTCAAATTTATCGAGGTCGTTGTCGAACGTGAGGTCAAGTTTCGTTCTCTGCGAAGCGTCCGGAACGTTCGTCGCGAGATCCGCGTCGAACTGCTGGGCAGTCATCATGGAATATTGCAGATCGTCGAAGAAAGCGTAGCCCTGCACGTATTCGTATTCGTTTGCGGAAGTGCTTTCGGTTTGTCTGCCGAGGCCGAGGGAAACCGTAAAGGAAGTTGCCGCATACTGCGATGCCTTTACATAGAAAGTGTACTGTTCCCAGCCGTTGTTATCCTGAACATCGGAAGTATCGATGTTGCGTACGACGAGGTTCGACTTCTCGGTGCTGCCCACGGTGGTGGATACTTCGATGAAAGCGCCGCGGTTTCCGTTGACCGATGTGCCGTTGTTGTAAGTAAGGCCTGCGGTCTTTACCCAGACGGAGAAAGAAGCGGCGGTACCGGCGGAGAGAGTAATGGAAGCGGACGTATATTTTGTTGCCGTCGTTTTACCGTTGGAGCGGTAGTTGTGCAGCATCAACACGTGCGTGCCGTTTTTCTCGTCGAGGTCAGCCTTATCGCTGGCATCGGACCAATGCGTTCCGGGATTAAGAGCGGTCGATTCTGCGGTGATCTCTTCCGTCGTGGGATCGGTATCTTCGCTGTCGTTGCCGGTTTTCTTCGCTTTGGCGAGATCCCAACCGGGGATATCGTAATTATTATCGATATCTTTATAGTATTCCGCATCTTCCAGGGCTTCATCGTCGTCGTCGAGGCTGCTGTAATATTCATAGTCGTCGAATGCCTGTACAAATTGTTTCCAATCGATGGACGTATCGACGATACCCGACTTTGCGATGGAAGAGCTGGAGCTGATGCCGCTGTCGTTGGAAACGGTGGAGCTTGTCCAGCTGTCCGGGGTTGCGATCAGATAAGTTTCGCTGTTGTCGTTAAAGAACTCAAAATCAGCATTTGCAAAAGTCTGCGTATCCGTCTTTTGAACGGACGAATCGTCATCGTCGTCAGAACTGTTCGATTTGCTGCAAGCCGTAAACAGGAAGGAGCAAAACGAAAGCAACATAACGAGAGTCAGCACCAAAGTAGCGATTTTCAGTTTCTTTGTTTGATTGCTTTTTGCCATTTGAACACCCTTTTTGTAGATAATTATGAATTTAAATAAATTAAAATCGTACTATACTATTTTAATATAAAAGAGGATTAAAAGCAAGCAATAAAGATAAAAAAAAGGTGAAAATCTCATTATTTTTTCTGTAAACGCGCAAACTGAATAAAAAGATAAAAAGGAGAGCAAAAAAGCAAAGCGATGAACGGGATAAAAAACAAAGCCATTTTATGCGCCTGCGGCTGTTTGGTGGGGATCGTGAACGGAATTTTCGGCGGAGGCGGGGGCATGATCGTCGTGCCGCTTCTGACGGGAGTCTGTAAAAAGCCGCCGCTCGTCGCGCACGCTACGGCGATTCTGATCATTCTTCCCGTGTGCCTTGCGAGCGCGATGATCTATATCTTCAGCGGACAGTTTGATACGGAGCTTTTTTTATCGGTCAGCATCGGGGTTTTGCTCGGCGGCGCTGCCGGAGCGAAGATTTTAAACCGGATCTCGCCGTCCGCCGCCGTGGCCCTCTTTGCGATCGTCATGTTTGCGGCCGGAATCAAAATGATTTTTTAAAAAATATCTCTAAACGCGCCGCAGAGTTTTAATACCTTAAAACTGTTATGCCTTAAAACTGTTTTATGTCTTTAAAATTATTATACCTTAAAAAAAGGTATGCCTTAAAAAGCGAAAGGCGCAAACGTTTTTTATTTTTTGCGATCGGGAGAAAGCGGCGAAGCGTTATGGAAACAATATATAAAAATGCGGTATATAAAAATGCGGTATATAAAAATTAAGAAACGGGAAAAGACAAAAGTTTTTAAGAAAAATTTATAAGGAAGGAGAAAGAATATTGCGGTTTATCATTTATTTGGCGGTCGGATTTTTCGGGGGATTATTGGGCGGCATGGGAATGGGCGGCGGGACGATCCTGATCCCGGCGCTTACGGTGCTGTGCGGCGTTCCGCAGCATTTGGCGCAGTCGGCAAATTTGTTTTCCTTTGTGCCGATGTCCGGCATTTCTCTGAAAGTTCACGCAAAAAACGGATTGTTGGATACAAAAGATATCATATGGACGATTGTACCGGCGACCGTCTTGTCGGTATTGGGAGCGATCTTTGTGCAAGGAGTATCGGCAGGGACTTTGCGGATGGGCTTCGGTCTGTTTTTATGTGTTTTGTCCGTCTTTCAGTTTGTTTCGGCGATCCGCGCGGCGATCGATAAAGCGCGGTCGGGTGCAGGACGGACAGGGGGCGCGAAAAAGACAGGGGCGGCGCGGTGAAAAATTTTTAACGCCGCTTTCAATTTGTTTACACATTTGGTAAAATATGATAAAATAATGCAGATAAACAAGGAAATAACCGCCGAAAAAAGAGATCCCGAAAAGGGGTGACGGCGGAGTCGGAGGGGAGTTTCTTGGCGTCATTTAGAAAGGGAGTGCATCCGCGCGGATGCAAAGAACTTACGGCAAAGGCAGAGATCGGCAGATGTCCGGAGCCTTCCTGCGTATGGCTGCCGCTGTCGCAGCACATCGGCGCGCCGGCAGTGCCGGTCGTTGCGGAAGGCGAGCGCGTCTTGCGCGGCCAGCTGATCGCAAAAAAGGCGGACGGCTTGTCTGCGAACGTGTATTCGCCGATCGCCGGGATCGTGAAGGGAGTAACGGGGCACATTACGATAGCGGGCAAAAAGAGAGAACATATCCGGATAGAGAATGATTTTACGGATGAAAGCGTGTCTTTGGAGCCTTTGGCGGCAATCGATGCGCAGAGCGTGCTTGGGCGGATCGAGGAGGCGGGCATCGTCGGAATGGGGGGAGCCGGATTTCCTACGGCGGCAAAGCTGAGCGTTTCGGGCAGAGCGGACGTGTTGGTGGTAAACGGAGCGGAATGCGAGCCGTACATTACCTGCGACGAGCGCGTGATGCTGGAATATACGGATGAGTTGCTGCGCGGGATCGAGCTTGCGATGCTTGCGTGCGGCGCAAAAGAGGCGATCATCGGAATAGAGAAAAACAAGCCGGAAGCGATCGATAAACTTTCCAAGCGTTGTTCGGGCGCAGTTCGGGTCTGTCCGCTTCGGACGCGGTATCCGCAGGGCGCGGAGAAACAGTTGATCAAAAGCTGCACGGGGCGCGCGGTTCCGGAAGGGAAGCTGCCCGTCGACGCGGGCGTCGTCGTGGTGAACGTGCATACGGCGTTTTCGATCTGCCGCGCGGTGGAAGAAAACATACCCTGCTATGAGCGCGTTATGACGGTGAGCGGAAAGGCGGTGGCGCGGCCGCAGAATCTTTGGGTAAAGAACGGTACGCCGCTCAAAGAAGTAGCGGAGTTTTGCGGCGCGGAAGAGAACTGCGCGCGCATCGTGAGCGGCGGTCCGATGATGGGCGAACCCGTCTTTTCTTTAAAAGTCTGCACGAGCAAAACGATGTCGAGCTTGCTGTTTTTGGATGAGAGCGAGTGCGTAAGTAAGACGGCGTCGGTGTGTATCGGCTGCGGCAGATGCGTACAGGCTTGTCCGATGGGGCTTTCGCCCACGTTTATTGAGGACGCGCTGTTCCGCAAAGACTATGAAGAGGCGAAGCGTTATGGCGCTTCTTCCTGTATCAGCTGCGGCTGCTGTTCGTATGTCTGTCCGGCAAAACGATATCTTGCGCAGAGCGTGAAGTTGGCTAAAAAAATCATTAAGGAGAGAAAGATCTGATGGCAGAAATCAAGAATTATAAAGTTGCCGCCTCTCCGCACAAATTGGACTCGTCTTCTACGCGCAGGATCATGCTGGACGTACTGATTGCGCTCGTGCCTTGCCTGATCTGCGGCGTCGTGTATTTCGGACTGTGTGCGCTGCTTTTGGTTGTCATCTGTATGGCAACTTGCTTTTTGAGCGAACAGATTTATAATTTGGCGAGGAAAAAGCCGTTTACGTTCGACTTGTCTGCGCTCGTGACGGGAATGATCTTAGGATTGAATCTTCCGCCGCGTGCGCCGTGGTATATTCCGGTGATCGGCGGCGTGTTTGCGATCATCATCGTAAAGATGCTGTTCGGCGGGTTGGGGAAAAACTTTGCCAATCCTGCGGCGACGGCGCGCGTATTTTTATTGCTCGCTTACAGCACGGTGATGACGCAGTTTATCGGCGCAAACGTAAGCGACAATCTTTTATCGGCGGACGTCGTGACGGCGCCTACTTATTTAGGGGGCGGACTCGATGCATTGAAGAGTACGTTCGGCGGCGCAGATGGGTATTGGGGGTATGTTTTGCAGCTGCTGCTCGGCGCGGTCGGTGGCAGTATCGGCGAGACCTGTAAGATCGCCGTTTTGGCCGGCGGCATTTATCTGACGGCGCGCAAAGTGATCGATTGGCGCATCCCGCTCGTGTATATCCTGACGTCGGCGGTCATGGTGCTGGTCTGCTATCAGAGCGCGGATGAGATCCTTTTGCAGCTTTTGTCGGGCGGTTTGCTGTTCGGCGCCGTCTTTATGGCGACCGATTACGCGACGTCGCCCAAATGGAGATACAACCGCGTTTTGTATGCGGTGGGACTGGGTGTCGTAACGGTTTTGATCCGCCGTTATGGTACGTATCCGGAGGGTACGTCCCTGGCAATTTTGATCATGAACCTGTTTGTTCCCATTCTGGATAAATATCTTTTGCCCGTACGGTTCGGGCAGCTCCGAAAAAGCGGAAAGCCTGTTTTTCCCGTCATGCAGTGGGCGATGCGCGCAATATGCGCGCTGATGGCGCTTGCGCTGATCATAGCGGTGCCGGTCATGGCGCTGCAACCGGAGGAATACAAATATGTTCAGAGCGCGGAATATACGGCGCAGGGAGATTATTCCATGGAGATCGGCGGCACTTTCCGTATCGGCCAATGGGATCAAGAGCGGGCGTATCGGGTGGTGATCGATGCCGAAACGATGCGGGTTTCTTCCATCGAGGCGATCAAGGAAAATCAATACGGTTATATTGCGGAGCTGTCATTGTTCCTCGGCAAAACGCGGTCAGAGATTGCGGGAATGGAGGGGGACGATCTTTCAACGGATTCGGAAACGTCGGCTACGATCACGAACACGGCTCTGCGCGATATGCTCTTAGAGAGTTTCGATTACGCGAAGCGTGAAATGGAGGGCAAGTCGAATGGATAGAGCAAAAATGAAGCCGATCCTGCAAGGCGTTCTCGTTTTGGCACTGATCGCGCTGTGCAGCGGACTGCTGCTCGGTTTTTTCAATAAACTGACGTATGTCGATCCTTTACAAAGCACGTTGGACGGATTTCGTGAAGACAGCGGAGCCAAAGGCGAGTTTACTATGGTTGTAGACGAAAGGATAGAGATCGGACCTGGTGCAATTGTATATTATGCGGTTTCCGAACAGGACGGAATTCATGCGTTTCTTACGAGTTCACAGAGCAAACGCGGCGGTGAATTTCAGATGTTTGTATATATTCGTGAAGATAAAATTTATAAAATCGTTGTCGGTGAAAATAACGATGAATATGTTGTAAATTTAGAAAAAGCGGGTTTTTTCGAACAGTTTTACGGGGTAGAGCTATCAAAGTTGGATCCGCAGTTAGGCGGCGATTTTGTTACGGGTTCAACGTATACGTCCAATGCAGTTAAAGATGGAATTGATACCGCCGTGCAGTATTACAATGAAAACGTGGGGGGGAAAGCGCATGAATAAGCAAAAAGTAAAAGAAACGCTTTTAGGCGGATTCATTAAAAACAATCCGACGTTTGTGCTCGTGCTCGGGACCTGCCCGACGATCGCCATGACGACGAGCCTGTTTCAGGCGTTTGCGATGGGCGTAGCGACGACGTTTGTATTGATTTTTTCCAACCTGTTCGTAAGTCTTTTGCGCAACGTGATTCCCGATAAAGTGCGCATCCCGTGCTATATCGTGATCATATCGACCTTTGTCATCATCGTACAGATGGTGATGCGCAAATATCTGCCCGACTTATACGGAACGATGCAGGCGTTTATCGCATTGATCGTAGTCAACTGCATCATTTTGGCGCGGGCGGAAAGTTTCGCGTCCTGCAACAAGCCGCTTTTGAGCATGCTGGACGGACTGTCCATGGGGCTCGGGTTTACGTGTGCGCTCAGTCTGATCGGGATCGTCCGCGAGTTTTTTGCCGGCGGAGCGTTTGCAGGAATGGCGATCCCCGGGTTTCCCGCGATGAGCGGCGTGGGTGCGAGCGCGTTCGGGTTTATCGTGTTCGGCTGCATGATGGCGCTGTTTAATTTCGTCATGCAGAAGATCAACGAGAAGAAAGAAAGAGCAAAGAGGGCCGTACTGCCCCTGTCTACCGGGGAAGTTGAGCCGATGGAGGCCGTAAAATGACAGTATCGATTATATCCGTAATGTTTTCGGCGGTTATATCAAATAATATCGTCCTCTCCCAATACCAGGGCATCTGTCCGTTTTTGGGGGTGTCGAAGAAGATGTCCAGCGCGGTCGGAATGGGCTTTGCGGTCATCTTTGTGCTTGCCATTTCCTCGGTTTTCTGCTGGCTGGCGTACAATTATATTCTCTTACCGCTGGAAATCGAATATCTGTATACAATGGCGTTTATTTTGGTGATCGCGAGCCTCGTGCAGCTGTTGGAGATGATTTTAAAGCGCTTTTCGCCTACGCTTTACAGCGCCTTGGGCGTATATTTGCCGCTCATAACGACGAACTGTGCGATCTTGGGAACGGCGAACAGCGCGGTCGTATTTAACAGTTACAATTTTTTATACACGTTCGGGGTGTCGATCGCGACGGGCATCGGATTTTTATTTGCGATCTGCCTGCTTGCGGGCGTGCGGCTGAAAACGGACAAAGCGGATATACCCGCATGTTTCAAAGGCTTTCCGATCACGCTGGTGACGGCTGCGATCATGGCGATGGCGTTCGCCGGATTTTCGGGCATTTTGGCGGGGTAAAGAGAGATGGAAACAGTGATTCAGATTCTGCTCGCCGGCGGCATCATGCTTGCGATCGCCGTCGTGTTCGGTTTTATATTGATGATTTGTTCCAATGCGCTGGCGATCAAAAAGGACGAGCGCGTGGAAAAAGTGGAAAGCCTGCTTGCGAAATCCAATTGCGGCGGATGCGGCAGGGCCGGCTGCGCGCAATTTGCGGAAGCGCTCGTGAAAGGGGAAGCAAAACTGTCCGATTGCAGGGCGACGCCGAAAGCGAACAAAGAAAAGATCGCGGAGATTTTAGGGGGCGGCGAAGTCGGGGAAGAGACGGTCGCCGTGGTGCATTGCAACGGCGGCAACGCCTGCTACAACAAGTATGATTATCAGGGATACGGAAACTGTGCGTCCTGCGAACTGATCGCAGGCGGCATCAAGGCGTGTCCTGTCGGCTGTATCGGGAAGAAGACGTGCGTGGACGTATGCCCGTACGGCGCGATCGCCGTTGAAGACGGCGGATATGCGATCGTAAAGAAAGAAAAGTGTATCTCTTGCGGCGTGTGTATATCGAACTGTCCGAAGGGGATCATCGGCCGCATTCCGAAGAGCGCAAAAGTCTATATTGCCTGCTCCAATCACGGGAAGGGCAAGGACGTCATGGAGCTGTGCCAGCACGGCTGTATCGGCTGCGGACTGTGCGCCAAGAATTGTCCGGAGGGCGCGATCGCGATGAAAAACGGATTGCCGGAGATCGATTATGCAAAGTGTGTCGGCTGCATGAAGTGCGTGGAAAAATGTCCGCGCAAATGTATTAAAGAACATTGAGTGTGGCAGCGCAGACCGAAAGGGCTTGTGCTTGGAAAAAAGGCCGAAAGAAGAGAAAACGTGAGCGCAAAGCGGAAGGATGCGCTCATGCAAGCCGATTGCGGAGAATGAAATTTCACTTATGGTAAAATATACGGATATCTTGTTTGATTTTGACGGGACCCTGTTCAATACGGGGGAAGGGATCATGAATGCGGCACAGTATGCGCTGACGCAAATGGGGATCGAAGTAAAAGAGAGGGCGCAGCTGCAGCGATTCATAGGTCCGCCGGTAACGGCGGCATTCCGCAATTTTTACGGTATGGATGCGGAAAATGCGGAAAAGGCAAAGGCGTTTTTCCGGAAATATTATGCGGAAAAAGGGGTATTCGAGTGCTGTCCGTATGCGGGCGCAAAAGAATGCCTGACAAAGTTAAAGGCAGAGGGCGTGCGCCTTTCGATCGCGACGTCGAAACCGGAGGTGCATGCGGAAGCGATTTTAAAGCGGTTTCAGATGCGGGACTATTTCGCCGTGGTGGCAGGAGCGCTTTTGGACGATTCGCGCGTAGAAAAAGCGGACGTTTTGGCATATGCTCTTTCGCAGCTCGGGTTGAAAGGCGATTTGTCGCGCGCCGTGCTGATCGGGGATCGAAATTACGACGTATACGGAGCGCACGCGTGCGGAATAAAATGTATCGGGATCCGCATCGGCTTTTCGGAACAAGGCGAGCTGGAGCAGGCAAAAGCAGATGAAATTGCCGACGATTACCGCGATTTGATGCGCTTGCTTTTAACAGAAAGCTGATCTTCTGAAACGCAACGGGGGGAAATTAAAAAACGTAAAAAAGGGGGTTTGTGCAGTTTGTACACTCCCTTTTTTTGTTCTAAACGTTCATTTTTGCGTATAAAATTGTAAAAAAAGTTAATAATTTACATAAATAGTGTTTTTTATGATCAATTTGATGAAAATTGAGAAATTTTGCAAAAAATATGCACAATTTTTCAAAAAAGCTATGTACAAAACGCAAACTCAATGGTATAATAAGTTCGGTTTAATTTTGATTTTATAATAGTGTAAAATAAAAAGAACGGAAAAAACGAATAAAAATCGGTTTTATTATCTTGACAGCAGAGGTGTATTGTGGAAAAGTTAGGGATTATTGATCTTGGCTCGAATTCGGCGCGGCTTGTGATTGTCGAATTATTCGGAGACGGGCATTTTATGGTTGTGGATGAGCTGAAAGAGAGTGTGCGGCTCGGGCAGGACATGGAGAGAGACGGTTTTTTGAAACCGCAGCGGGTCGCGGAGACGATCAAGACGTTAAAAATGTTTAAAAAACTTGCCGATGCAAGCAAAGTGGACAGGATCATAGCCGTTGCGACAGCGGCAGTTCGCCGTGCAAAAAATCAGCGCAGCTTTTTGGATGAAATACAGGCAACGTGCGGAATAAAGGTGAAAGTTCTGAGCGAAGAGGAAGAGGCTACGCTCGTGTATCGCGGCGTGATCAATTCGATGGATATTCCGAAGGGGCTGATCTTGGAGATCGGCGGCGGCAGCACGAAGATCGTCTATTACAACCGGCGGAACATGCTCAATTATGTGACGCTGCCGTTCGGCGCGGTGACGCTGACCGATCTGTTCAAAAACGACGGTTTGTCGCCGGAAGAGCAGACGGCAAAAGTCGAAGAGTTTTTCACAGAGCAGCTTACGGGAATCGAATGGTTGTCGCAGGTCGATCCGGACACGCAGATGATCGGCGTGGGCGGATCGTTCCGAAATATTTTCAAGATCAGCAAAATGGTGCGCAAATATCCGTTGGACACGGTGCACAACTACAATTTGCCGGTGGAAGATTTTGAATCGATCTATGACATGATCAAAGTGCTCGACCTCGACAAGAAAAAGAAGATCAAAGGACTTTCGTCGGGGCGTGCGGACATCTTGCCCGCAGCGCTTGCGGTCGTGAAATCGTTTACGTCTTTTATGCATTTTGACCGTTTTACGATCGGCGGATCGGGATTGCGGGAAGGGATCATGTTCAATCAGGCGATGCCCATAACGATGGAAAAGCCGATTTCGGATATTTTGGGATACAGTCTGATGAGCCTTGTGCAGTATTATGAATGTGATGAGAAGCACGTGGAGCAGGTAGTAAACTTATCGGTACAGCTTTTCAAACAGCTGCGCGTATTGCATAAATTCCCTCGGCAATATTTAAAGATCCTGAAAGTGGCGGCGACGCTGCACGATTGCGGAAACCGCATTAAATTTTACAATCATCAAAAGCACAGTTGTTATATGATTTTAAACGCCACGCTGTACGGGATCACGCATCGGGAGATTGTGTTGGCCGCGTTTGTGGCAGGCTGCCATAAGAAAGAGGATATTTCTGCGGCAGATTGGATGAAATACAAAGATATCGTTTTGGAAGAGGATCTGGAAGCGGTGCGCAAATTGGGCGTAATGCTGCGGATAGCGGAAAGTTTGGACCGAAGCAGTTCCGGTGTGATCAAGGGAATCAATTGCGACGTGCTCGGCGATTCCGTCATTATGAAGACGGAAGTGGACGGAGATGCGTCTTTGGAAATTCGAGATGCGATGACGGCGAACGCGGAATTCCGTAAGTCTTTCCGGAAGAATCTGGAAATCTTATAATGACAGAAGTAGCCGCAAAGAAAAATTGCGGCTATCTTTTTATGGAGAGGATATGCGTTTTTTATTGGCGAGCGCTTCGCCGCGCCGCAGAGAGATTTTGTCAAAGCTGCTGCCGGTCTTTGAGGTAATTCCTTCGAGCGAAGAGGAAAAGCCGGACAGGCGTTTGCCGCCGGAAGAGTATGTGGCTGCATTGGCGCGGGCAAAGGCGGAGAATGTTTTTGAAAAAAATCCGGATGCCGTTGTTCTCGGTGCGGATACGATCGTCTGGTTCGAAGGGGAATATTTAGGCAAACCTTCCAATGCGCAGGACGCGAAGGATACGCTTTTAAAGCTGTCCGGAAAAGAACATAGGGTCTATACGGGATATTGTATATGTCGACGGGAAGGTAGGACAGAAGGCGTTTGCTGTACGAAGGTATTTTTCCGCAGTCTTTCGGTAGAGTTTATAGATGAATACGTCCGAAGCGGAAAACCTTTGGACAAGGCGGGGAGCTACGGCATACAGGACGATGCCCGGCTGGTGGAGCGGTACGAAGGCAGCTACACAAACATTGTAGGACTGCCGCAAGAAAAAATCAAAGACGAATTAGAAAAGATCGGTGTGATAAAATGATTAAATTAGCGATAGATTTGGGATCTTCGGTAACGAAAATATTTAAAATCGGGAGCGGGATCGTTTTGGCGGAGGCGAGCTGCGTTGCGGTGGCCACCGGTTCTTCGACGGTGAAGGCGATCGGAGAGGAGGCAAAGCGGCTGATCGGCAAAACGGCGGAATATACGACGATCGTGTTTCCCGTTTTTGAAGCGGACATCGTCAATGAGCCGATGGCGGCGACGATGCTGTCCTATTTTTTGCAGAAAATCGGCATAAGCCGCGCGCGTGCAAAAAAGACGGAAGTAGTTTTCAGCGTGCCGTGCGGCGCCGAAAACGATCTTCTGGACAAATATTACCGCCTGTCGGAGGCGTGCGGCATAGCGGTTACAAATTTTATTGAAGTTCCGTTTTTGTCCGCTTTCGGTCAGAACTTGGCGCTGAACGAAACGAATCCGCTTTTTATCGTGGATATCGGCGGCGGGAGCACGAACATTGCGGCATTTTCGCTGGACGGGATCATTGCGGGGATCGGACTGAATATCGGCGGCGGAAATATTGACAGCCATATCATCGACCGAGTGGCCGAATCGTTTAATTTAAAGATCGGTTTGCAAACGAGCGAAAAATTAAAGATGACGGTCGGAAGTCTCTATGCGGGCGACGATGAGAGCATGATCGTAAACGGAAGGGATATCACCACGGGCAGGCCTCGGTCGGTTTCCGTTTCTTCCAAAGATATTTACGAATGTGTGAAAGTGTTTGCGGATAAAGTCATAGAATATACGGAAATGCTGCTTGCGAAACTTCCGGCGGAGGTTTCGGCTTCGATCTGGCACAGCGGGATTTTTCTGTCGGGCGGCACGGCTAAACTTTTGGGTTTGGACGATTATATGTCGCGGAAATTGCAAATGGATGTCAGCGTGGCCGAAGAGCCGCAGATGGCGGTCGTGTTCGGCGGCGGTAGCGCGATCGGAAATACCGATCTTTTGGAGACGGTGCGGATCGATTACTAAACGTCGGATTCAATAAAAACAGAGACAAGTTAAGTCGGCAAAAGCCAAAGGAAGCAGAGTTTTTTAAGAGAGAATTAAGAGGGAATGAATGCGGAGCGATCCGCTTCAAATAAAATCAGAGGTAGGATATGGAAAAAGTGGAAGGAGAAACGATGAGCGTTTCGGCGGACAAAACGGATGCGGGTACGTATCGAGAGTGCGACGGTGCGGAAAACGGCAACGCAAAGGGAAAAGGATTTGAGCGTTTTCGCACGGTGATGAATGCGTTTGTGCTGCGCTCTATTGTGTGTGCGCTGTGCTTTATCGTGTTTGTCAGTGGATTTTTTATGCAAATGCAATATACGTCGTTGGACGATATCAATTCCGACATAGAGTTGAATATTGTTGGTATCCAAGGATTGAACGATCTCTTGGAGGGAGATGTATTGAAAGTTGAGCAGAACTATTTCAATGCGATTTTTGCCGCGACGGTCGGTACGGATCCGGAAAAAAATTTGGAAGGATGTCAGGAATTTGAGGAAAAGATAACATCCATAAACACTAATATTTTTGAAGACTATCGTGACGAACTCATGGAGCTTCGAGCGGCGATAGAGGCTGGAGAGGCCGGCGCTGAAAATAAACTCATCGATTTTCTGAAAAAAGTTCTCGATGAATACTGCGTTCGGCTGTCGGAAATCAACGTGATCAAATATGATCGCATGATCGCCGAGTATTCGTATTCGATTGCCGAAGGGCCGGACTATCAGATTGAAAAAGTTGCGAACGACATGTTGATCCGAAACATACTTCTGATCGGGGAAACGGCGGCGTATCTGTATCTGCAAGTGACGTCGATGGTGTTTTTGATCCTTTTCGGATTGGGCTTTATCGGCAAAAAGCGCGTGAAGGCTGGGAAATTTTTCCTGATGTATCTGATCGGATTCTTTGCGATGTTTGCTTTTTGCCAGCTCACGGCGACGTGGATCAACGGCGTCGGAATGTTCTGTTTTGTGATCACCGTCGTATTGGGCGGACTGTATCTGATCGGCGATATGCTGGCAAACCGCAAGGTGCAGGCAAGCGGTGTTTTTGCGCTCGTGGCGGAAAGTTTAAGTGCGGTCTTTGTTTTTGTGGCGTGCTGTCTGTGCTACGGAAGCCTGGTGGAATTCGGCGGCAAAGTCGACAAGATCGGCGGCGTGTTCGGATTGCACTGTTTTGAAGAATACGCTTTTGAAGAGGGCGAAGGTTTGAAAATGACGCTGATGAATCTGCTCATGCCGGGTATTTTGTATTTGGCGGCGCTCACCTTTTCGGCGTTCGTTTTTTTCATGGCGCTTCGCCGTATGCAAACCGGGAAAGGGGTGGCTGTGCACGCGATCGTCTTTACGAGTCTTTCTGCGGCATTTTCTGCGGTTTTTTATTTAATTCTGTTTATCGGTTCGCAAGTAGGATTTTTAGAAGTTTTGTATCCGCTCGGCGGCTCTGTCGCTTTGATCGTGATGAACTTTATGGCTTTCATTTTTGTGATAGCGTCGTTTATCAGCGCAAAGGCGCAGAAAAATGCGTCCGTAAAGAGGGAAACCGAGTCGGAGAAATGTTTACAGACCGAATCCGATCAGATAGGCGAGGAGCTCTGATCGTTTTACGGCATTGCGGCTGTAAGACAAAGAAATAAAAAGACTTGATGAACGAATAAGAAAATATTTCAAGAGGCATTGAATGGCGTTCGATGGACCAAAAGGGAATGGATACGGTTTAAACCGTTTCAGAATACATTTTTTAGGGAGGGAGTTATGGCAGAAGCGGCAGTGAATGCTACGGCAGGATGTAGTGAGAAGGCAAAGGATTTGCCGCAAGGCAAAAAGGAGAAAGTCGGTACGTTTGAAAACTTTAAAAACGTACTGAATAAATACGTCTTGCGTGCGATCGTCTGTGCGCTGTGTTTTATCGTGTTTGTCAGCGGATTTTTTATGCGCATGACTTTTATGCCGATGGAACAGGTTCAGACGAAAGTGGATATGGAAGGAAGTTCCTATGATTTTACGGAAATAATTTTGGCAAAGCCTTTTGAACAGAATTATTTCAACGCGATCATGGCGCTTATTATTTCTACGGACGATTTGGAAGCGGCGCAGGAAGAATACAGCAAGCTGGTTGATAAGATGGAATCGACGATGGGCGAATTGGTTCAAAAATACAGCATGGAAATTGCGGATCTTACCACCCAGGTCGAGGCGGGCAGTTCCAAAGCTGCGGAAGAGCTGTTGGATCTGTATGAAAAGATCGCAGATGAGATTGTGGCAAGTTTTGACAATATCAACATAATTAAGATCGATCGGTTAGAGGCGGAAATTCAATACGCCCAAAGCGAAACGACTACGGAAGCCATGGTCAAGTATGCCGACGATACGATGTTTCGTTCGATTCTGCTGACAGGCGAAACGGCGGCATATCTCTATTTGCAGGTCGTATCTTTGATTTTTTTGATTTATTTTTCGATCGGTTTCATTTTCGGGAAAGAGATCAAAGCGGGGAAATTTTTCCTGATGTATCTGATCGGATTTTTTGCGATGTTTGCTCTCTGCCAGCTTACGGCGACGGGGATCAACTGCGTCGGAATTTTCTGTTTTGTGATCACTGCCGTGTTGGGCGGACTGTACCTGATCGGCTCCGTGCTTACCGGCAGAAAGGTAAGCGGAGCGAAGGATGTTTTGGCGCTGACTTCGGACAGCGTGGTCGCAATTTTATCCTTTGTCTGCTGCTGCATTTGCTACGGAAAGTTGGTGGAGTTCGGCGGATTGGTCGACAAGATCGGTTCGGTATTCGGCTTGCATTGCTTTGACGGTTTTGCGCTGGAAGAAGGGGAAGGCATGACGCTGACGATATTGAATTTTGCCGTTCCCGCCGCCCTGTATCTGGGCTTATTTGCAATGGTTGCGGTGGTGTTCTTCACGGCTTTGCGCAGAATATGGAGAGGTACCGGCGTCGGGACGGCGTCCGTCGTAAATATATCTGTTGCAGCCGGCTTGGCGCTCGTGTTCTATTTGGTACTGTATCTCGGCTCGGAATTTGAGTTTTTAAAATTGCTGTATCCGTACGAAAAAGTTTTGAGCATATTCGTGTTGATGCTGATCGGCCTGATGTTTGTTTTGGCGGCGGTGTTGTTCGACAGCAAAAATAAAAAGGTTGCGCCGGCGGAAGCAACTGCGCCGGCGGAAGCAACAGCCGTAAGCGGTTCGGACGGAGCAGGGAAAGAAACGAATATTCCCCGTTTTGCCGGAGCAAAAGACGAAAATTCGTCCAAAGAATAAAAAGCATATAGTTTTTCGGTGCGGTGGAAAACCGCACCGTTTTTTTTGCGGATTGTATCGGAGAAACGGTTTACAATCGCGGGGTGTTTGTGATAAAATAATTTCTATATAGACTTTATAGAAAAACGGATGAGGAGTATAGAGAGATGTTCAGTCCGGAAATAGAAAAGATCGATCGGAAAGTATTGCGTGAAATGCAGTTGGAGCGTTTAAAACATATTGTGGCGTATGCTTATGAAAACGTTCCTATGTATAAAAAGCGCTTTGACGAGATCGGACTCAAACCCGAACATATCAAGACGCTGAAAGATATCGAAAAGATTCCCGTAACGACCAAAGACGATCTGAGGGATAATTATCCTTTCGGTTTGTTTGCGGTGCCGATGAAAAAGATCATTCGCCTGCACGCTTCCAGCGGTACGACGGGCAAGCCGATCGTGGGCGGGTATACGCGAAAGGACCTGGATAACTGGTCGACGTGCGTAGCGCGCGTCTTGGCGATGGCTGGGGCGACGGATGAAGATATTTTCCAGGTATCGTTCGGATACGGGCTCTTCACGGGCGGATTCGGACTGCATTACGGCGTGGAAAAATTGGGTGCGACGGTTGTTCCGATGTCTTCGGGAAATACGGAGCGGCAGATCATGCTGATGAAAGATTTCGGCGTAACGGGACTGATCGCAACGCCCAGCTATGCGATGTATCTTGCCGAAACGGCGAAGAAAATGGGCGTATTGCAGGATCTGAAACTTCGGCTCGTCTGTATGGGCGCGGAGGCGTCGACGGCGGAAACGCATGAATCCATTCAAAAGATGTTCGGCGCGTTCCCGACGGAAAATTATGGGCTCACGGAGGTGGGAGGCCCCGGCGTTGCGGGCGAGTGCAGAGAAAAAGCCGGCATGCACATCAACGAGGACATGTTCTATCCGGAGATCGTCAACCTGGAAAAGAATCAGGTGTTAGGCGAGGGAGAACAAGGAGAACTTCTCCTTACGACGCTTACGAAGGAAGGGATGCCTGTATTGCGCTATCGCACGAAGGACATCACTTCGCTCACATATGAGCCCTGCAAATGCGGCCGCACTTTGGCGAGGATGTCCAGGGTCGTCGGGAGAACGGACGATATGCTGATCATTCGCGGGGTAAACGTATTTCCTTCGCAGATCGAAAGCGTCCTGATGGGGATGAACGAACTCGGCAAGACATACGAGATCATCGTCGACCGCGTCAATTATATGGATACGCTGGAAGTGCGCGTGGAAGTGGACGATGCGAATCTTCTGACCGATTATTCCAAGCTCGAAGAGCTTGTCGCGAAGATCAAACACAATCTGCGCGTGGTGTTGCAGATCGACGTCAAAGTAAAGTTGGTGGAACCGTTCTCGATCAAGCGCGCGGAAGGCAAGGTTAAGAGGGTAACGGATCTTAGAAAATAACGGACGGGTTCCGCTGCAAGGGCGGAACGGTTGAACATACGGAGGTACAGAATGAAGAAATTGCTGTTGGGAGATTTTGCCGTAGCGCGCGGCGCGTGGGAAGCGGGGGTATCGGTCGCGTCCGCCTATCCCGGAACGCCGTCTACGGAAATAACGGAGGAACTTGCGCGCTATGACGACGTTTACAGCGAATGGTCGCCGAACGAAAAAGTGGCGCTGGAAGTGGGGATCGGCGCATCGATCCGCGGCGCGCGCGCGATCGTTTCGATGAAACACGTCGGTTTGAACGTGGCCTGCGATCCGCTGTTTACGGCGTCGTATACGGGCGTAAACGGAGGTTTGGTGATCGCTGTGGCGGACGACCCGTCCGTTTTCAGTTCGCAGAACGAACAGGATACGCGGCTCACGGCGGTGAGCGCGAAGGTGCCGGTTTTGGAACCGTCGGACAGCGCGGAGGCAAAGGATTTTACAAAACTCGCGTTTGAGCTTTCCGAAAAATACGATACGCCGATCATCTTGCGTGTAACGACAAGAGTGGCGCATTCTCAGAGTTTGGTCGAGCTTTGCGATCGCGTGCAAGCGGAAGTGAAACCGTACGAAAGGAATATTTCAAAATATGTCATGATGCCTGCGAATGCGCGCGTAAAGCACGTAGTCGTGGAGGAGAGAACGAAAAAATTATCGGAAGATTCCAATTCCTTTGCGATCAACCGCATCGAAGAGGGCGGCAAGGATCTCGGCATCATCTGTGCGGGCGGCGTCTATCAATATGTAAAAGAAGCGTTGCCCGACGCGAGCGTATTGAAACTCGGGATGGTCTATCCGCTGCCGTTCGATCTGATCGCAAAGTTTGCAAAGAGCGTAAAGCGCTGCATCGTGGCGGAAGAGCTTGCGCCGCATCTGGAAACGATGATCAAGGCGGCGGGCATATCCGTGGAAGGAAAGAATATTTTTCCGCTGTGCGGCGAATTTTCCGCAAATCTGATCCGTTCCTGCGTGCTGGGTGAAAAGAGGGAAACGGTGCCGGCCAATATTCCGGCGCGTCCTCCGGTACTTTGCGCAGGCTGTCCGCACCGCGGCGTATTTTATGTTTTGTCTAAATTAAAACTGAATGTTTTGGGCGATATCGGCTGTTATACATTGGGCGCAGTGCCGCCGCTGGGTTCGATGGATGCGGTCGTCTGCATGGGCGCAAGCATCGGAATGACGATCGGATTTGATAAAGCAGATCCGGAAGCGCATAAACATTCCGTGGCGGTCATCGGCGACTCCACCTTTATTCATAGCGGCATTACGGGGCTGATCGATGCGGTGTATAATAAGGCGAAGATCACGGTTTTGATTTTGGACAATCGTACGACGGGCATGACGGGGCATCAGAATCACCCCGCGACCGGCAAGACGATCAAAAACGAACCTACCTATGAGCTGAACTTAGAAGAGGTATGCCGTGCCGTCGGCGTGCAGCGTGTCCGCACGGTGGATCCGAACAACCTCTCCGCCTTAGAAGCGGCGGTAAAAGAGGAGCTTGGCCGCGACGAAGTATCGGTCATCATCGCAAAGAGACCTTGCGCATTGCTCACGAAGAGATTGTACAGCGGATTCCGCATCACGGAGAAATGCAAGAAATGTAAGGCGTGCTTGAAGCTCGGTTGTCCTGCGATCGTGAACGGAAAAGACGGAATTACGATCGACGTATCGCTCTGTACGGAATGCGGCCTTTGCCAGAACGTATGCAAATTCGGTGCGATCGAAGGGGAGGTAAAGTAAGATGGATATATTGATCGTGGGCGTAGGCGGACAGGGCACGTTGCTCGCCAGCCGCGTACTTGGGAAATACGCATTGGACAACGGATTCGACGTAAAGCTGAGCGAGGTGCACGGAATGGCGCAGCGCGGCGGCAGCGTGATGACGTATGTCCGTATCGGGCAGAAAATAGCTTCTCCGATCATCGACGAGGGGTGTGCCGATTTTATTTTGGCGTTTGAAAAGCTGGAAGCGCTCCGCTATGCGCACTATTTAAAGGCAGACGGGGAAATTTTGTATTCCACGCAAGAGATTATGCCGATGCCGGTTGTAACGGGCGCGGCGGAGTATCCGCAGGGGATCGAAGAAAAACTTCGCGGCACGGGCGTGGACGCGCTCGCGCTCGCTTTGAAAGCGGGCAACGCAAAGGCGGCGAATTCAGTCATGCTGGGTGCGCTGTGCAAAAAGCTCGGTTTTGACAGGGCGAAGTTTGAAGAGGCGCTCCTTGCGAGCATACCGCAAAAGACAATCGAAATGAACAAAACGGCGTTTGAGCTAGGCTATGCCGCCGTATAATTTGACGTATAATTTGACAAAGAAGGAAAAACATATGTCCGGAAAAGTGAAAGATCATATTTATAATCCCGAGTTTGAGTGCATGAGCCGCTCGGAAATGGAAAATCTGCAGAGCGAACGTTTGCGCAAGACGGTCGAGCTTGTGTACAACAACTGCAAACCGTATCGCGCAAAAATGGATGAATTGAAGTTAAAGCCGTCCGATATCCGTTCGGTGTCCGACCTTTGCAAACTTCCCTTTACGGTCAAGCACGACCTTCGGGAAGCATACCCGTTCGGGTTTTATTCATCTCCGGCGAGCGAGATCGTAGAAGTGCATGCGTCGAGCGGCACGACGGGAAAGCTGACGGTTGTAGGCTATACAAAAAACGATATAGACGTATGGTCGGAAATCGTTGCGCGCGGACTGTCGATGGCGGGAGTTACGAAGGATTCGATGGTGCATGTCGCATACGGTTACGGATTGTTTACGGGCGGGCTGGGCGCGCATTACGGCGCGCAGAAGATCGGCGCGTCCACTGTGCCGGCGAGCGCGGGAAACACCATTCGGCAGCTCACGCTGATGCGCGATTTCGGCGCGACGCACCTTTGCTGTACGCCTTCGTATGCGATCTTTTTGGGTACGGAAATCAAAAAAGCGGGCATGGACATCAAGGATTTTTCCCTGGTCGGCGGCGCATTCGGCGCGGAGCCTTGGACGTATCAGATGCGCGACGAGATCGAAAAGACGCTGGGCATCGACGCTCTGGATATTTACGGGCTTTCGGAAATTTGCGGGCCGGGCGTCGCGATGGAATGCCTGCAAAAGCACGGCAGCCACGTGCAGGAAGACCATTTTATTCCGGAAATTATCGACCCTGAAACACTGGAGCCGCTGCCTTTCGGAAGCGAGGGAGAACTTGTCTTCACGACAATCACCAAGACGGGCCAGCCGTTGATCCGTTACCGCACGCGCGATCTGTGCGTATTATCCAACGAAAAGTGTGCCTGCGGCAGAACGACGGTCAAGATGGGCAAGGTCAAGGGCCGTTCGGACGATATGCTCATTATCCGCGGAGTCAACGTATTCCCTTCACAGATCGAAGCCGCGATCATGAACGTCGCGGGCGTATCGCCGCATTACATGATCTATGTGGATCGCATCAACAATCTCGACGTCATGGAGATCGACATCGAACTCGCGGGCGATCTGACGCCGGATAAAGTATCCGATCTGGAATCCATCAAGAAGAAGGTGGAGACGGAAGTCAATTCCTATATCGGAGTGAGCGCAAAGATCAAATTATGCGAGAGCGGTTCCATCAAGCGCAGTGAAGGAAAAGCCGTCCGCGTAGTGGACAGAAGAGAATAATTTCGGATAAGGAGGAAGAAACTATGTTGGTAAAGCAATTGTCTGTCTTTATGGAGAACAGACCGGGAAGGCTGTATAAACTCACCCACGCATTGGGAAAAGAAGGCATCGATTTTGTAACGCTCTCTATCGCGGATACGAAGGATTTCGGTATTGTACGCTTTATCGCGCGCGACAACGAAAAGGCGTACGAGATCTTGAAAAAAGAAGGATTCACGGTCGGAATCACCGAGCTGATCGGCGTGGAAGTGGACGATAAGCCCAACGCTTTGGCGGAAGTGGTCGCGTTGATGGAAGAGGCAAACATGAATATCGAATATCTGTATTCCTTTGTACTGACCAATCACAACACGGCAAAAATTCTGATGCGCGTGGAGGATACCGACCGAGCTGTCGCGCTGCTGGAAAAGAAGGGCATCAAACTTTTGTCGGAAAAAATACTCTGAGTCAAAACGCAAAGAATCTTTTAAAAGTCTGAATGCAACGATCTTTTGAAAAGTTTCGGCGCAGAGATTTTTTTGAGACAAAAAAGAGTCTTTTGAAAAGTTTCAACGCAGAGATTTTTGCGGCGGGAAAGTTCTGGCTGAAAAAGTGTAAATGCGGGCGGTTCGATCGAGCCGCCCGTTTGCTTCGCGCGCGGTGGCGATTCTGCGCGGCGGTCGTTTATGGGTCAAACAGAGCGGAACAAAGGCAGAAAACGGAAGAAGCCGGGTATAAAAATTTACAAACGGTCAAAGAAAAAAGCAGTAATTTTCGATACCGATCGAGGAAGACCGTAAGAGGAGAAAGGCAGGAGAAAGACGTATATGTGGTTTGAAGAGAGTACATTTTATCAGATTTATCCGTTGGGATATTGCGGCGCGGAGCGGGAGAACGATTTCGGCGAAACGCGGCACAGATTCGGCGAGATCGAAAAGCGCATTCCGCAGATACAGGCGGAGGGGTTCAATGCGGTGCTTTTGAATCCGCTGTTTGAGAGCGAGCGGCACGGGTACGATACGGTCGACTTTTTTCAGGTAGACAGGCGGCTGGGGGACAACGAAGATTTTCGGCGCCTTGTGGAAAAATTTCACGAAGCGGGGATCCGCGTGGTGCTGGACGGGGTGTTCAACCATGTCGGGCGCAAATTTTTTGCCTTTCAGGACGTGCTTTCCAAGAGAGAGCAAAGCGATAAAACGGGGTGGTTCCATATTTCCTTCGGCGGCAATACGTGTTATAACGACGGACTTTGGTACGAAGGCTGGGAAGGGCACATGGAGCTTGTGAAATTAAATTTGCAAAACGAAGGAGTGTTGGAATATATTCGCCGTGCGGTGGAATTCTGGATCGATACCTTTCACATCGACGGGCTGCGGCTGGACGTGAGCTATCTCCTGCCCGAATGGTTTTTTGAATATCTGCGTCGGATCGTGCGCGAAAAGAGGCAGGATTTCTTTTTGATGGGGGAAGTGATCCACTGTCAGAATTTTGCAAAAAATCTTTCAGCCGAGCGTCTGGATTCGATCACGAACTACGAGTGTTACAAGGGGCTCACGTCCGCGCTCAACAGCGACAATTTTTTTGAGATCGAGCATTCCCTGACGCGGCTTTTCGGAAAAGAGCCGTGGTGCCTGTATACGGGCAAGCATCTTTTCAATTTCGCGGACAATCACGACGTGATCCGCGCCTATACCGCTTTGCAGGACAAGCGGAAAATCTATGCCATGTACGGAGTCTTGTATACGATGCCGGGGATTCCCTGCGTGTATTACGGGTCGCAGTGGGCGGCAGAGGGGGATAAATCGGACGGGGATTATATGCTCCGCCCGTATATCGGCGATCTGGATCCGAAGAAAGATCCTACTCTGACCGACTTTATCTGTAAACTGAACGCGATCAAACGGCGGGAAAAGGCTCTTAATTTCGGACAATATGAAAAAAAGGTCCTGTCCAACAAGTATCTTTGCTATTGCAGAGAGCTGGACGGAGAGCGGATCTACTGCGCCTTTAATATTTCGGATGCCGACGTTACCGTGCGCGTGGAAGAGGCGGAGGGCGTCGATCTTTTAACAGGCGAAAGGCGGAATTTAAACGACATTTATCTCCCTCCCTTCGCAGTAAAAATCATGAAGAAATGTTATTAGAAGGTGTCGATCCGTTTTGAAAATGAAATTTTTCAGAACGCTTTTGGCATTTATAAGAAGAAAAGATTGACAAAGAGAAAAAAGGAATGTATAATTATACTTATAAATGTATAAATATTCCAACTCAGAAAGAGCGGCTGGAGCAGTGAGGTGTAAAGAAAGAATGGAAGTTGCATTGTACATAGGCATTCTGGTTGTCTACTTTGCGATCATGATATGGATCGGCATAAAAAACAGCCGATCTTCCAGGTCGGTGCAGGGGTTTGTGCTGGGGGGAAGGTCGGTCGGCCCTTGGCTTTCGGCGTTTGCGTACGGAACGTCATATTTTTCTGCGGTTATATTTATCGGGTATGCAGGGCAATTCGGTTGGAATTTCGGCGTAGCGGCGACGTGGATCGGAATCGGCAACGCGGTGATCGGGTCGCTCCTTGCATGGGCGGTTTTGGGCCGGCGCACGCGCGTGATGACGCAGCAGTTGGATTCGGCGACAATGCCGGACTATTTCGGGAAACGTTTTTCGGACAACCGTTTAAAGATCGCGGCGTCGATCATCGTATTCATCTTTTTGATTCCGTATACGGCGTCGCTGTATAAAGGGCTCGGAAGTTTGTTTGCGATGGCGTTTGCGATCCCGTATTGGGTCTGTATTCTGATCATGGCGCTCGTTACGGCGGCCTACGTGCTGGTGGGCGGATATATGGCGACGGTGTGGAACGATTTTGTGCAGGGGATCATCATGCTGTTCGGAATTGTAGCGGTCGTTGCGGCGGTTTTGTTGAATCAAGGCGGTTTATATTCCGCATTGGAAGAGCTGTCGCAGATTCCTTCCGGGAATATGCAGGGCGCCTATACATCCTTTTTCGGCCCCGATCTGTACGGTTTGATCATGGTCGTGATATTGACGAGTTTAGGAACGTGGGGATTGCCGCAGATGGTGCAGAAATTTTATGCGCTGAAAAGCGAGAGTTCCGTGCGTACCGGAATGATTGTCAGCACGGTCTTTGCGCTGGTCGTGGCGGGCGGATGCTATTTCTTGGGCGGATTCGGCAGATCGTTCGTGTTTGACGAAAGTCCCGCATACGACGAGATCATTCCCGCGATGCTGCAAGAGAGCCTGCCGCCGATCCTGATCGCGCTCGTTTTGGTATTGGTGGTATCCGCGTCGATGAGCACTCTGTCGTCTTTGGTCATGAGTTCCAGCTCCACGATCACGCTGGATCTGATCCGCGGCAGCGTAAAAAAGGATTTGAGCCATAAGAGTCAGATGCTCTTGATCCGCACATTCGTTGCGGTGTTTATCGTCATCAGCGCGGTGATCGCGATCGTCTATGACGCATATAAATTATCCTTTATCGCGCAGATGATGGGAGTCAGCTGGGGAGCGCTCGCAGGCGCGTTTTTGGCGCCGTATCTTCTGAGCCTGTATTGGAAAAAGACGACAAAGGCGGCGTGTTGGACCTGCTTTGTTTTCGGCGTTGCGATCAGCCTGGTTTCGCTGGTGCTTTCGCTGTGTTCCGCTTCCTTGCCGGCGTCGTTTATAAATTCATTTTTATACAAATATTTGTTCAGTTCCTCGATTTACGTCGGGGCATGGACGATGATCGCAGGATTTATCATCGTTCCCGTCGTATCGCTGTTTACCAAAAAGCCCGATCAGGAGAAACTTTCCACGCTGTTCCGTCCGTTTGCGCAGCTGTCGGAAGCGGTGGAGACCGCGGTGGAAGGGTATATGACAAAGCACAGCGAAAGTACGTCGGTCCCTGCGCGGACGGTCCCTTCCGAGGATGAATATACAGAGGGCGAAGACGGAGAAAGCAAGCTATAAATTCTGTAAAATGATTTCGGCGCATACGGTTTTGCCGTTTGTTTTCGGAGAAATCGCCGATCTTTATGCGTTACAAACGGGAATTTTTTCCATTTGTTCTGTAAAATATCGGCAAAAATGTCAAAAAAGAGAGGCAAGAAGCCAAAAAAGAGCGTTTTTTTGCTCTTTTTTGGCTTCTTTTTGCTTGCGGCGAAACGGATCTATACGGCAGAGTAATGCAATGTCATATTTTCTTATGATTCATTTGACATCTTAATTTTAAGTTGGTATAATGGTTTTGTCACAAAATAGTATGACAACAGGTGATTTATGAAAGTATCGGTTGAAAAACTGAAAAATAAAAAAGTAATAGCAATCGGGCTGGCGGCCGTCTTGATCGCGGCGATCGTGCTGATCGTGCTGTATGCGTTTTCGCACGAAGAAGATCCGCGCGCTTCGGTAAAGCCTGCGGACAGCGTCAATATTTGCCTGGCGCCTCCGACGGACGGGACAACGCCGGAAAATTATGACGCGCTGAACAATGTCGGCTTCCTTATCGGCAGATTGTCGGGAAGGGATGCGTATCATACGGAAAACGAAGGGACTGTCATAGCGACGGTCGGATTTATCAAGGCGAATCAGTCGGTTTACGGCTGGAAGGATTACAGCGACGGGATCATGCTGGCGTCTTCGGTGAGTATCAGCAGCAATCCGTTTGCGCCTTCGAAGGCCATTCAGAAATTTTTCGGTGCGGATACGATGGTGGTCCGTTCGGCAGTCAACGATAAAAAGGATTGGGAAAAGGGAGACGTGGAATGGTCTACGGGCGCGCCTTCCGAAATTTTGACGTTGCAGCAGGGGCAGGAAAAATACGGGCTTCCTGCGACGGAGTTTTCCGATTATGTCACCAACGAGGAGACGTTTCTGTCTGCCTCCGAATTGAGTCAGGAAGGCGGCGAGTATGTTCTTTCCGTTTCTTTGGAACCCAACGAATCGACGTATTATTATAAAAAGCAGATGGTCACGATGGGAAATCTGGACGAATCGCCCGTATTTTCCTCCGTGGAAATGACCTTTCGCTTTGCCGCGGATTGGACGGTAAACAAAGTAGAGATCCAAGAGAAGTATACGTCGAAAAAGGGCGTCGATGCGAAGTGCGAAGGCTCTTCGGAAATAAACTTTTACTATGAAGAGGAAAAAATAGACGTTTCGGCGTATGATACATATTTTTCAAAATACGCCGACGCCGCGGCGACGGGCGGCGTACAAGAAGACCTTACGGCGATCGATTATCTGAGTAAAGGGTTTGCGTCCGTTTTAAACGGCGAAAGCGTATTGCAGGTAAACGGGACGCTGGCGGGCGAGCCGATCTGCGGCGCGGTGCTGTTAAAAATGCAGGAGATGCAGCTTTCCGCTTTGCAGGTGCGTCTCGGGGATTTGAACGTTGCCTATTCCGGAAGCGCCGTCATCGTTCAATATAAAGATTTTATCGGCAAGATCGCCCTTTCCGATCTGACGGGGCTGCTGCCTTCCGATGGGGAAAGTTCACTGCCGGATATGGATAGCCTGGCAGGCGCATTTGAGGGCATAGAGCCGGTCAAAGACGGCGATCGGGTCACAATTGCCTGCGACCTCGCGCTGATGGGGGTGGATATTCCGCTGCGTTTTTCCTTTACGGAATCGGAAAATACGGTCGTTTGGAACGATCTGAGCGCGGAGCTGTCGCTGTTTGGAATTGAGATTGCAATCGCTGCCTGTCCGGCTGCGGAGCAGGTTTCGTTTGACGCGATCGATGAAACGAAAGCTGTGGATCTGCTGCCGTATATCCTGTCCTTGCAGGAACTGCTCGGCAGCGAGAGTTACGGCTGGGAGCTGGCGGCGCCCGAGATCGGGCTGACAATCAACGGCAAGCTCGCGGCAGACGTGGCCGATCCGTTCTCCGTTTACGGCGAAGCTCTCATTCAATACGGTACGATCCGTTTGCCCGTGGCGTTTGCTTTGAAGGGCGAGACGGTCTACCTTGAAATTTTTCAGGCAAGGATCAAGAGCACGCTGAGCGAATTGCAAAGCGATCTCGTTGAAATCGGGTTGACGCTGCCCGAACTTTCGGGAACGGAAGTAGAGCTTTCGAAGATCATTGCGTTTGTTGTCGGGATCGATTTCGATGACGTATTGAGCGGTCTTTCGCTGACGGAAAAGGAATTTGCACTGAAAATAAACGGCGACGCGCTGCTGGAATCGCTGAAACCGCTTTTGAACATAAACGGGATCGCTCTGGGCGAGCTGGAAGCAAAGTATAATAAAGACGAACAAACTTTTGCGTTTTCGGCAGCGGGCGCGCAGATGCGGTTCGGCGGAAGCGAAGACACCGTCAAGGATATCACGGGCGAAGGGGATTTCCTTTCGGCAGGCGATTTTTTGCAGTTTGTTGCGCCTGTTCGCGACCTGATCGAGAAGAAGGATATCGGTTTTAAGCTCAACGGAACGATGCAGGCGGCAGGGGAAACGCTGACGCTGGCGCTGAGCGGCGAGATACGCTTTTTTGATGGATTGTGGCTGTATCTGGGCGGAAACGTAAACGGCGTCCGGTTTCAGGTATTGTATGACGGAAAGGAAGTTGCGTTGGAGATCGGGGGATACGGACTTCGTTTAAAAGAGACGGATTTGGATTCCCTTTCGGACACGTTGACGAAGATCATAAACGAGACGCAGGCGAAAGGAGACAATAAAGCGGCTCTGCTGCTGTTCAGCAGCGAGGGCTTGGATTTGGCGGGCTTTATCGAGAGCCTCCGATTGGCGGCAGCGGAGGGCGGCGCGCTGAAAATCAGCATGGATCTTTCAAAGCTGCTGCAGTCGGAAAAGACGGGCGAGGTTACGATCGAGCTTAGCACCGACGGGACGGCAATTACCGTGCGCACGGATAAGCTGAGCGTATCGGGCGCAGAGCTTGTCGGCATAGACGTCACGATCTTTGCGGCCGACGGCAGTTTTGTGCCGGATTTTTCAGACGCGAAAGAATGCGGAACGATTTTCGAGCTGGCGATGAATCTGTATGAAACCATTGCCGGTACACAGTATATCGGGCTTTCGATGGGATACAGCTCGGCGGAAATGTCGGTGGCGCTCGAGGGTAGGATCCAGCTGGAAAAGAACGAACAGATTTCAGATACGTCCGATGCGATCGTGCCGAACGTGATTTTAAATCTTGATTTTGCGGCGCAGATCGACACGTTTGCGGAAGACGGAAGCGCACAGGATTCGCATTATATCCATTTGATCGTACTGCGGGATCAATTGTATGTATCGTATTCGGTTTTGGCGATGGATGCCGATACGGCGCTGCGTGTCACCATGCCGATCAAGGAGCTGTTTGCCGTCGGCGAGACGGTTCTGCCCATTTTAAGTCCGCTCCTTTGGCCGCAGGGAAATCCGTATTATTATGATTTTGTGACGGCGATCTTAAGCGGCGGTTACGATACGATCAACAGTTCTATTTTTGGAGTTATGGATACGGACGCGTGGCTGAACTTGGTTTTGGGCATTTTCAGAGAATACGCATCTGCCGAGAGCGATGTGAAAGCGGTTTTGCCGGAAGGCGCAGCGCAGTTCGGGATCGGGGAAGACGGAAATTACTGCCTTAAAATCGGAGATCTTTCCGTTGCGGGCGGCGGAAGCATACGGCTGTCGTTGACGGCATTGAAGGAGACTAACGCAATACAGCCGGATTTGACGAAGACATATACCGATATTTCCTCGGTGGGGACTTTGCTGCAAGACGTACTGAGCGCCTACAAATATTCCAAGGACGGCGGCTATCTGCTTTCAGGAACACTGACGATGTCCGTCGCTTCCATAAAAGATATTCCTATCGATATTGAGATTCGTGTAGGGTATGATGAAGCGGAAGAGCTGTGCGTTTATATTCGCACGTTTGTCAAAAAAACTACTATGGTGTTTGTTCCGATCATCAGCGCGGATACGGTGACGGAAATCGTCATAAAGGGCGGCAGCGTGTATATGCTGCGCAACGTTTTGCAAGGCGATCCGGTATCTTCGCAAGATTTGTATTATAAATATACGGGAAGCGGCTGGTTCGGGACGGTAAATTATTATGATGTGACGAGCCTTTTAACATATCGCGCGAGCGGAACGTCAGAATACAGAGTGATGACTCTCGATTCGTTCTTGGGCGGCGATACGGCAGCTTTGATGGAACATTTGTATTTTATTTTGAATTTGTCTTCCTCCGCGAAAGACATTATAGATTATGCGATAAAAAACACGGGCGGCGGCAGCGACGGACAAAAATACGATGCCGGTCAAATGGTGGGGTCCTACGGCTTTTCGGAGAATGTCTATTCCGTTTCCTTAAATATGGGCGCGATTGTTTCGAGCGACGCATTGGGAGCTCTGACTTTAAATATTGCGCGCACCCCTTCAGCGGACGGGGAAGCGTACGATTTGACCAGATTATCCGGCGATTTGCAGATCGTGAGCGCGATTAAGATCAATTTTGATATTTCGCAGCCTTCACCCGGCAGCGATGCGATGACGGACGAGTATTGCGATAAAATTTTGGATCTTTTGGCGCAAGACGGAGTGACGGTGCCGGATAAGGAGTATTCTTCCGGAACGGCATCCGGCGTGTATGAGTGGCAGCTGGTGCAGACGGTTCAGCGCGAGAAGAAAGCGAGCGGCGACAATTGGAATAAAGGCGAAGGTTCTCTTGTGTAGAACTTCTTGACAGCAAACTTGCGCGCAAGAGCCGATGTTAAGGCGAGGAGCCTTTTCTCGGGTTTTAAAAATTTAAAAAAGGTAAGGGTTGCCGCCCTTACCTTTTTTTGACCGCTCTATTCCGCGGATATACTATTCTATGGTACATTTTCTAAATCATTGCCGTCCTTACTTTTTTTGATTGTTTCATTTCCCTGAGTATATCCTTTGGGTGTAAGTATTCACTTGATCGTAAAAGTTATTTCTTCCTATTTAAAATCTTCCTGTTAAAAACGAAGTGAGAAGGGGAAATCTTCTGCTCAGGCGGCAGAAAAATTGGCGGAAATACTTTACAAAGAGCAAAAGATATGGTATACTGAATAAAATTATAAAAAACGCAGAGATGCGGAACAGTATTTCATTGGGCAGGTACAGAGAGCCGCCGGCAGGTGCGAGGCGGTCGAAGCGCATGGAAGAACTCGCCGCGGAGCGGTTTGCTCGAAAGGTTTATCCCGGTAGAAGCAAAACGGGGGCTTACCGTTAAAAGGGCGAAACAATGGCCGAAGTAGCCGTGTTTCAAAGGAGTGCGCGCAATTTTTGTGCGAAGAAGAGTGGTACCGCGAAACCTGTTTTCGTCTCTTTCAGAGATGAAACCAGGTATTTTTTATGCAGTCGTAAAAATTTTGAGGCGCGATTTGAAAATTTTGCCGATTATTTATGACAAAGCGGACAGCGGCATAGAAGAGAAACAAAAATTCAAACAGGTTTGCAAAGATGTCTTTGCATATGCAGCAGAACGGGAGGAGAGCAAAATGAAAAATTACAGCAAATATACGAAACAATATTTTCTGCCGCCGGTCCGGTGTATGGATTGGGCGGAGAAAGATTCGATCGAAAAGGCGCCTATTTGGTGCAGCGTCGATCTGCGGGACGGAAACCAGTCCTTGATCGAACCGATGTCCTTGGAGCAGAAAGTGGAATTTTTCAAATTGCTGTTGAAGGTCGGGTTTAAAGAAATAGAGGTCGGATTTCCTGCGGCAAGCGATACGGAATATACATTTTTGCGCACGCTGATCGACAACAATCTGATCCCGGACGATGTTACGATACAAGTTTTGACGCAGGCGCGCGAGCATATTATCCGTAAGACGTTTGACGCGATCAAGGGCGCAAAGAACGTGATCGTACACGTTTACAATTCGACTTCCGTCGCGCAGAGGGAGCAAGTGTTTCGCAAAGATAAGGCGGAAATTCTCAAAATAGCCGTCGACGGCGCGAAACTTCTCAAACAGCTGACGGACGAAGCGGAGGCAAAATACCGCTTTGAATACAGTCCCGAGAGCTTTTCGGGTACCGAGCCTGAGTATGCGTTGGAAGTTTGCAATGCGGTGCTCGGCGTGTGGAAGCCGACGGCGGACAGAAAAGCGATCATCAATATTCCCACGACGGTGGAAAATGCGATGCCGCACGTCTTTGCGCAGCAGGCGGAGTACATTTCCAAAAATCTGCTCTATCGTGAAAACGTAGTGCTGAGCCTGCATCCGCACAATGACCGCGGCTGTGCGGTCGCAACGGCGGAGATGGGCGTTTTGGCGGGTGCGGACCGTGTGGAAGGCACGCTATTCGGAAACGGCGAGCGCACGGGAAACGCCGATATCGTTACGATCGCAATGAATCTGTATTCACAGGGCGTAGATCCTCAGCTGGATTTTACGTGTATGCCGGAAATTTGCGAAAAATATACGTCTTTTACGCAAATGCAGGTATCTCCGCGCCAGCCGTACGGTGGATCGCTGGTGTTTGCCGCATTTTCCGGATCGCATCAGGACGCGATCGCAAAGGGTATGCAGTGGCGCAAGGAGCACAAGATGCCGCATTGGAATGTGCCGTATCTTCCGATCGATCCCGCGGATGTCGGCAGAGAGTATCAGACGGACGTCATTCGTATCAACAGTCAGTCGGGGAAGGGCGGCGTAGGATTTATTTTGCAGGAAAATTACGGTTTGAATTTGCCTGCGAAATTTAAAGAGGCAATGGGCTATGCGGCGAAAGGCGTATCAGACAGAACGCATAAAGAGCTGAAACCTGCCGAAGTATACCGCGTGTTCGTCGAAGAATTTATTGAAAACAGGAAAATATTCGACGTGCCGGAAACGCATTTCAGGCAGTTGGAAGGCGGCGGGATCGCGGCGAGCGTAACCGTATCCTGCAAGGGGAAAACGGCGCTGGCGGAAGCGGAAGGAAACGGGCGTTTGGACGCCGTAACGAATGCGCTGAAAGCATATTTCAAAGTGGATTTCACGCTGACGACGTATGAACAGCACGCAATGAGCGAAAAATCCGATTCCAAAGCGCTGTCTTTTGTCGGGCTGGAAAAAGACGGAAAATCGTATTGGGGCGCAGGCGTAGATGAAGACATAATCCAATCTTCCATACATGCGCTGGTGAGTGCGCTGAATCACTATCTTTCCAGATAGAATGGCCGTGATAAAGTTGAAAAATTGAAAAACGGGCGGAGCAATTGAAAGTTGTTCCGCCCGTTTTTGCTTATAAACGTTTTTTCGGAAAGATGTTTTGCCGAGAGGCGGCGCGCGGCGGAAAATCGAAAGAAGGATCGTCGGCGTCGGTCTTTTTGAGCCTTTATAAAAAGTCTTTTCCAATTTAAGAGCGGCAGGCGTTTTTGACATGGAAAGATCCGTTGAAAAAAGCGCGCCTGCGTGGTATAATAGTTTTGTTGAAAAAAATAATATCAGTCCGTTTTGTAAAAAACGGGCGTCGGGAGGAAAAATGCAGCTTCAATATTTTGTGCCGGTGCAAATTTATTTCGGCAGCCGCTGCGTGGAATTGAACGCGGACGTTTTTCAATCGTTCGGCAAGACTGCGCTGATCGTAACGGGAAAAAGTTCGGCGAAAAACGGCGCGTTGCAGGATGTTTGCTCCGTTTTGGAAAAGAAAAAGATCCGGTACGGCATATTTGATGCAATTGAGCAGAATCCGTCCCTGCGCTGCGTCGAAGAGGGCGGAAAGCGCGCGCGGGCGGAAAGGGCGGATTTTTTGATCGCGATCGGCGGCGGCTCGCCCATGGACGCGGCAAAGGGGATCGCGGTCCTCGCGCGGCAGGACGTCGCTCCGGGAGGGCTCTTTACTCATGCGATCACGGGGGACGTCCTACCGATGATCCACATTCCGACGACGGCGGGGACGGGCAGCGAAGTGACGCCGTACGCCATTTTTACAAATGAGACGGAGCAGACCAAAAAGAGCGTTTCGTCGCCTTCGCTGTTTCCCAAAGCGGCGTTTTTGGACGCGCGCTATACGCAGGATTTGCCGCGGGACATTACGGTCAATACGGCTGTCGACGCACTTTCGCATTCAGTCGAGGGAATGTTTTCGGTGCGCTCCAATGCGCTGACGGATCTTCTTGCCGAGGAGAGCCTGCGCATTTTAATGCCGGAAACGGAAAAGTTGGCCAGCGGCATGATTTCGTTTGCATCGCGCGAAAAACTGCTGTACGGATCGATGCTGGCAGGTATGGTGATTGCAAACACGGGCACGAGTCCCGTTCATACGATGGGATATTCTCTGACCTATTTTGATAAAGAACCGCACGGCAGGGCAAACGGTTTGCTGCTTCCGGCTTTTTTAAAGGCGTGTGAAAAAAAGGATAGGGCGCTGACGGAAAAGGTGCTTCGGGCGCTCGGAATGACGCAGACGGAAATCTCCGAGAGGCTGTTTGCCTTATTGGGGTGCGGGAAGGCGTATTCGGACGAAACGCTGATGAAGTATGCGCAGATCGCCGCAAAGGGAAAAAGCATCCGAAATTGCAGGGTACAATTTACGCAAGCCGAGCTGTATGCGATCCTGCGCGGCAGTTTTGAACGGGGCGCGCAGTAGTGGAAAAAGGTGCGGCCGTTTTCTACGCTTTCGGCGGAAATGTTGAAAATAGTAGGATACGTCAGGAAATTTTTAGAAAGGCTTGCAAAGCGCGGAGAAAGAATGGTATAATAAAAAAGATCAAAAAACGAGGGAGGTTTTTTCAGTATGGTCGGTGCGTTTAAAAGCAGCGCGGTGCTCGCATTCTCGTTTTGGGAAAAAATCAAGGGCATTGCCGCGTCTACGGCGGGAAAAATCGGATTGGGGCTGATCGCGGCTTTTGTGATAGCCATTCTTGTGATGCTCTGTCTGCTGAGTATCCGCCGCACGTTGGTTTTAAAATTAGAGCAGGGAAAATCTGTTCGGAAAAAAGTATCTCTTCATACGATGCTGAAAGAGGAAGATCTCAGCCGGATAGCCGGCGGCGAAGGGGCGATTCTGCGGGAAGGATATCGCTTTGTCGGATGGTGTTACGATGCGGAGGGAAAAAACGGCGTCGGAAAGGTGTTCCGTATGCCGGGAAAGAGCGTCGTTTTGTATGCCGTCTGGCAAAAAGTTGAGAAGCAAGAACAGCTTTTGCCTGCGGAAGAAGAAAAAACGGAAGCCGCCGCGGCTGCCGAAGGGGTGGAGAAGAGATCCGAAGAGGAAGATCGGAAGGAAATACCGCAGGCAGCCGCGGCGGAGCCTTCGGAGGCGGAAAAGCGCGAAGACGAAGCGGAAGAAGAGGCGGACGAGGACGACAGCGCGGATACGGAAGAAGCCGGCGAGGGAGACGAGATCGATAACGCGCTCGTGACGTTGGTTTCGGGGGCGAAAGTCTTTGTGCAGTACCGCCGCAGTTTTACGGCGAGGCTGATCCAATCGGCGGAAGAAACAAAGGAGATGTACAATCAGCTGCGCAGCGAGATCCTGTCCTATCTGAAAGTGAAAGAGCGCGTCAGCTGGAATTATGACAGCTTTAACGTAGGCAGGAAGCAATTTGCCAAGATCAATGCGAATACTAAAAGTTTGATTTTATATCTCGCGCTGGATCCGGCAAAGATAGACGAAAAATACAATTTCAGGGACGTATCGGAGAAAAAGCGGTACGCAAACGTTCCCGTGCGCTACAAGATCACGGGGAGCCGTAGCTTGAAATTTGCGATCGAACTTTTGGAGCAGGCCGCGGGCGAACAGGATCTGGATTTTAAGCGGGTGGAGGAATATTTGGACATTCCTTACGAAGAGCGCGAACCGCTGATCAAACGCAAGCTGATCAAGGTCTATGCAAAGCGGGAGACGGGGGAAGACGTTACCGAAGAGCAGTTGGAGCAATACATTGCGGAGGGTGCGACGGTGGAAAAGATGTCCGCCTATACCGTAACGGATCAGGTCAGCGTGAACGAAGCAGAGAGCCTGATCACCGATTCTACGGCGAAGCAGTTGATCGCGTTAGCCGACAGCAAAGAGTTTCGCACGGAAACGGGCAAAAGGACGTATATCAATCTGGACACGATTTCGGCTAATTTCAAAGACGGCGAAACGGTGGACCTCGAAACGCTGAAGGCGCGCGGACTCATCGATAAAAAGGCGGCGGCGTACAAAGTATTGGCGCGCGGCGTTTTGGATAAGGCGCTGACGATCGAGGCGAGGGACTTTTCATTGGCGGCCGTAAAGATGATCGTTTTGACGGGCGGAAAAGTCGTAAAACTCCGTAAAAATTAAAAACGGGAAGCCTTACAGTAAAAGCACAATGCTTTGTAAAAGCTAAAAACGGGAAACATTACAGTAAAAAAGCAATGCTTTGTAAAAATTACAAGAGGAAAGCATCATTAAAAATGCAGAGCTTTGGAAAAATTCAAAAAAAGGATGCGGCAAACCGAGCAAGTTCGGTTTGCCGCATTTTTTGGTAGCAAAATCCTTTTGTGCTTGCGAAAACAAGGAGCCCGCCGCGATTTTTGAATTTCCTCTTTACATTTTTGCGCCAGCGTGTTACAATACAATTTGTAATTCGGAGGCGGGTATGAAACTGACATTGATGTATTTCAGTCCTACGCATACGACGAAGAAAATCGTAAGCGCGGTGGGGAAAGTATTTTTTGAGCGTCTGCTGTGCAAAACGGAGATCGTCGATTTGACGCGTGCCGTTGCCAGGATGAAAGAGTATGTGTTTTCTCAGGAGGACGTGCTGATTTTCGGCGCTCCGGTCTATGCGGGGCGGGTTCCGCTCTTATTGGGCGACGTACTTAAAAACATGAAGGGAAACGGTGCAAGAGCCGTGGTGCTTTCCGTTTACGGAAACAGGGATTACGACGATGCCTTGCTGGAAACGAAGGATTTGTTTTCAGCGGCTGGCTTTCAAGTGTGTGCCGCCGCGGCATTTATCGGGGAGCATTCCTATACGGAAAAGGTCGGTGCGCGTCGGCCGGATCGGGACGATTTGGTAGCGGCGGAATCGTTCGGGGTCATCGCGTACGAAAAGGTCAGCGCGGGGCAGGAGATCCAAAAAAGCATACGGGGAAACAGGCCGTACAAAGCGCTGTCGCCTTCTATGGGCGAGGCGAAAAAAGCGCCGGTCATTGTAGAGGAAAGCTGTACCGGCTGTAAACATTGCGTGGAGGTTTGCCCGGTCAACAATCTGGCTGCGGATCTTTCCGACACGGGGAAGTGCATCGGATGCGCGGCGTGCGTAAAGCTGTGCCCGACAAAAGCGCGCGTATTTAAAGACGCGCATATCGATGCGGTTCGGCAGAAATTGGAAGCGAATTGCATGGAGAGGAAAAATCCCGAATTTTTCATTTAAGGAGATAAAATGGAAGAGGCAAAAGAGATAAAATCCGCCGATGAAAGGGAGGAGCTGTTTCGCGAATTTCTCGGCGAAGAGGATGACGCATTCGGCAAAATGAGCCGATTCATGGAACTCATGATGCGGTACAATTCGGCGATCAAAGAGGTGCGCACGAAGTTTGAGATTTTAAATGAAGAGCTGTCGTTCAAGACGAGCCGAAATCCCATTGAGAATATAACCTCGCGTGTGAAAAAGCCGATGAGCATCGCGGCAAAGCTACGGCGTCTGGGGGAGCCCGTAACGGTGGAAAAGATTGCGGAATGCCTCAATGACGTTGCGGGGATCCGCGTCATCTGTTCGTTTATCGACGATATTTACAACGTTGCGGAGATGTTGGCGAAGCAGGACGATATCACGGTCGTGCAGGTAAAAGATTACATACAAAAGCCCAAGCCGAACGGATACAGGAGCTATCACATGATCGTAGAAGTTCCCGTCTTTTTTTCGGATCGGAAAGAGATGATGCGCGTGGAGATCCAGATTCGTACCGTTGCGATGGATTTCTGGGCGAGCCTTGAACATCAGATGAAATACAAAAAAGAGAGTGCGGACAGGCCGGAGATCGCCGCGGAACTGAAAAGCTGTGCGGAGACGATCGCCGCGACGGATGCGCGTATGCTGGGGATCCGAAAGCGCATTGAAAAGCTCGAAAAAGAAGCGGCGGAAAATCAAGGATAAGAGCCGTAAAAAAAGGCAAATTTCTTGCCTTTTTTTTCATTTTGCGCTATAATACAGGCAGAATGAGGCGGCGTGGATGGACGAATGCAACAAAGAGGTGTTTTGCTATGGGAAGCAAGGATTTATCTGCAATCGGACAGGAAGAATTTGAAAGGGAACAAAAGATGATCGATATAGACAAATGGCTGGCGAGCGAGCAGGCGGGGTATGACTTGTGCGGGACAAGCAGTTGGTGCAAATACTGCGTCAAGGCGGAAACGTTCCCTTGCGCGAAGGCGCGCTTTCGCGAAAAGATGGAGAGCGCACTGGATGAGATCGTCGATGACATTTTAGAAAAAGAGGACGAAGAAAAGAAAAAAACGGAAAAGAAAACGGATGAAAATCTGTCGGACAGGGCGAGCGCGCGCGGCGATGCGAATACATCGGATGCGCTGAAAGAGCTGGCTTTTGAAGAGCTGGCGGAGGAAGACCTGTCCGAGAAGGAGCCGAAAGAGGGCTATGAAAAAGTGATCCGGTACCGCAGGAGTTTCCGCGCAAGGATCATTCAGAGCGAAAAGGCGCAGGACATCTATACGGAACTGAAAAATTATCTTTTGGGCTTTGGCGGCATCCATTCGCGCATGTGTCAGGGCTGCGAAAATTTCCGCATCGCAGGGGAAAAGATCGCCAAGCTGGTCGTTCGCGGAAAGACGTTGTGGCTGTATCTTGCGATGTCCGTCGGTGAGCTGAAAGAGAATCCGTATAAGGCGGAAGACGTTTCTTCCGTCAAGGCGCATATGGATACGCCTCTGCGCGTCAAAATTACCGGAAACCGCACGTTGAAGCGGGCCAAAAATTTGCTGGATGCGTTTGCGGCTTCGCGCGGGATCGCCAATGTCGGCTGCATTTATACGGATTTCCATGTATCCTATAAATCGGACGCGGAATTGATCGAGAAAGGTCTTATAAAGCCGTATACGGTGCTGATCAAAAAGCGGAAATAATTTTGCAAAACAAACGAATTTGTTGCATATGCAACAGAAAAAAGACGTATATAATGGTAAAATAGAGGCAGAAAAACGGGTTCGGCCCGTTTAAAAAAGAAATAAAAAACAAAGAGGTTAAAAATAATGAAAAGATGTGCAATTTGCGGTGAAGTTGTTGAAGATTCTGTAACGGTATGCCCGGTATGCAAGGCGACGAAATTTGTTCCGATTGATGACAGTGCGGACATTAAATTTGCCTGCGTACACGAAGTAGGCGTGGCAAAAGGTCTGGACGAAGAAGTCGTGGCGGGACTGCGCGCGAATTTTGAAGGGGAATGCACGGAAGTCGGAATGTATCTTGCAATGGCGCGCGTAGCCGAGAGAGAGGGATATCCGGAAGTTGCGGAAGCGTACAAGAGATATGCGTTTGAAGAAGCGGAGCACGCATCGAAATTTGCGGAGCTTTTGGGTGAATGCATTACCGATTCGACGAAGAAGAATCTGGAGCTTCGCGTTGCGGCGGAGACGGGCGCTTGCGCAGGGAAACTTGCGATTGCAAAACGCGCGAAGGAACTCGGATACGACGCGATCCATGATACCGTGCATGAAATGGCGAAGGACGAAGCGCGTCACGGTGCAGGTTTCAACGGGCTTTTGAAGAGATATTTCAAAAACTGACAGAAAGCAGAAAGAAAAGGCGGACTTACTTAAACAAGTCCGTTTTTTTATGCAAAAGAGGAAGAAAATCCTTTTAAATATTTGACAATTTCCCGTGAAAATGCTAAAATATTACTTGCGACTGCGGGCGCGATTCTATTTTCGCGCCCTTTTATCGAAAAAACGCCGCGTGAGAGGGGAAATGTCGGAGTAAAACTTGCGTTTGTCTTATAAAAAAGCGGCAGTTTTTCGAAAGAGAGAAAAAGTTGCAAAAAAAGCTTTCTTAAATTGCGTAAGGGCAATTTTAAGATAAATTTCCATTCTTACAAGGAGGTAAAAATGCCTACAATTAACCAATTGATCAAGCACGGCAGAGAACAGCGTGCGGAAAAGAGCAAAACTCCTATCATGAGTGCTTGCCCGCAGAAACGCGGCGTATGCCTTTCCGTTTCTACGACGTCTCCGAAAAAGCCGAACTCGGCGCTGCGTAAAATCGCGAGAGTACGCTTGACGAACAAACAGGAAGGTACCGTTTACATTCCCGGTGAAGGCCACAACTTAAACGAACACAGCTCGGTTCTGATTCGCGGCGGACGTGTGCGTGATTTGCCTGGTGTGCGTTACCATGTCATTCGCGGCGCTCTGGATACCGCAGGCGTAGCGAAGAGAAAACAGGCTCGTTCCAAATACGGCGCAAAGCGTCCTAAATAAGCAGGACAGAGAGTATTTGAAACAAAGCGGCGTCAGCCGGAAAAAACCCTACTTGTCGGAAATTTATCTTTCAGATACCCCGTAAAGTAGGCAGTATGCCGAAAGGCAGAAGATTCGCTACTACTTGCAGCGGAAAGCTGTTTCAAGGAGCAAGCGATAGCTGTACTAAGGGTAAGACCCTTACATGCTGTTTCGATGCGGCGTTGCGTATCGAAGCAAACAAAAAATTTAAGGAGGACAAAAATCATGCCCAGGAGAGGCAATGTTCCGAAGAGAGACGTTCTGCCCGATCCCGTATACGGCAGCAAGGTAGTTGCGAAACTGATCAACCAGATCATGCTGGACGGAAACAAGGCGACGGCTCAGAAGATCGTTTACGATGCTTTTGAGATCATGAAAGAAAAGCTCGGTCAGGATCCGTTAGAAATATTTAATCAGGCAATGGCGAACGTTATGCCTGTATTGGAAGTAAAGGCACGCCGTGTCGGCGGTGCGAACTATCAGGTTCCTATTGAAATCAGACCGGAAAGACGTCAGACGCTTGCGATCCGCTGGATCGTCATCAATACGAGAAAGAGAAGCGAGCGCGAGATGTCCAAAAAACTTGCTGCGGAATTGATGGATGCGTTCAACAATACCGGCGGTTCGGTCAAGAAGAAAGAAGATACCCATCGTATGGCGGAAGCAAACAAGGCTTTTGCGCATTTCAGATGGTAAAAGGAGTAGAGTATGCCTAGACAATTTGGTCTTGACGTAACAAGAAATATCGGTATCATGGCGCACATCGATGCGGGAAAAACGACGACGACGGAGCGTATTTTGTTCTATACGGGCAAGACGCATAAGCTCGGCGAAACGCACGAAGGCGCTGCGACGATGGACTGGATGGTGCAGGAGCAGGAGCGCGGGATCACGATCACGTCCGCAGCGACGACTTGTACGTGGAAGGGACACCGTATCAATATTATCGATACACCGGGACACGTTGACTTTACGGTCGAAGTGGAACGTTCGCTCCGCGTCCTCGACGGTGCTGTGGCGACATTCTGTGCGAAGGGCGGCGTAGAACCGCAGTCCGAAACGGTTTGGCGCCAGGCGGACAAGTATAAGGTTCCGCGTATCGCTTACGTCAATAAAATGGATATCAACGGCGCAAATTTTGACAATGCGGTCAAAATGATGCGTGAACGTCTCGGAACAAAGGCGATCCGTATTCAGCTTCCGATCGGCAAGGAAGAGACTTTTAAAGGGATCGTAGACCTTGTCAACATGAACGCGGAAATTTATAAAGACGATCTCGGTAAAGAATTTGAAAAGACGGAAATTCCCGCAGACATGATGGAAGAGGCAAAAAAATACCGTGCGGAACTTGTGGAAGCGGTTGCGGAGCAAGACGACGAACTGATGGAAAAATTCTTTGAAGACGGGGATCTGTCGGTAGAAGATTTAAAGAAAGGTTTGCGCAAAGCGACGATTTCAATGGCGGTTACGCCTGTTTTGTGCGGCTCTTCTTACAGAAACAAGGGCGTGCAGTTCCTTTTGGATGCAATCGTGGATTATCTGCCGTCGCCTTTGGACGTCGACCATGTAAAGGGGATCAACCCCGAAACGGGCGAAGAGGAAGAGAGAAAGACGTCTGACAATGAGCCGTTCTCCGGTCTTGCGTTCAAGATCGCGGCGGATCCGTTTGTCGGAAAGCTGGCGTTCTTCCGCGCATATTCCGGCGTTTTGGAAGCCGGTTCATACGTGTACAACAGCACGAAGCAGAAAAAAGAACGGATCGGCCGCCTCCTGCAAATGCACGCAAATCATCGTGAAGAGATTCCCGAGATTTATTCGGGAGATATCTGCGCGATCGTCGGCCTGAAAGATACGGGTACGGGCGATACGCTTTGCGATGAAAAGCACCCGATCGTTCTGGAACAGATGGAATTCCCGGAACCGGTTATCAAGGTCGCTATCGAACCGAAGACGAAAGCCGGTCAGGAAAAGATGACGCTTGCGCTCGTGAAACTTGCGGAAGAGGATCCTACGTTCAAGACGTATACGGATACGGAAACCGGTCAAACAATTATAGCCGGTATGGGCGAGCTGCACCTTGAAATTATCGTTGACAGACTTCTGCGCGAATTCAAAGTGGAAGCAAACGTCGGTAAGCCGCAGGTTGCGTATCGTGAGACGTTCCGTAAAGCGGTGGACGCGGAGGGAAAATACGTCCGTCAGTCCGGCGGTAAAGGTCAGTACGGTCATTGTAAATTGCGCTTAGAGCCGCGTGAACCTGGTGAAGGGTACGAATTTGTGGATGAAACGGTCGGCGGATCCATTCCGAAGGAATATATTCCCGCAATTGATAAAGGTATTCAGGAAGCTGCGAAGAACGGCTATTTGGCCGGATATGAAGTGGTGGATTTCCGCGCGGTCGTATACGACGGAAGCTATCACGAAGTAGACTCGTCCGAAATGGCGTTCAAGATCGCAGGTTCCATGGGCTTTAAGGACGGTTTAAAGAGAGCGAATCCTGTGTTGCTTGAACCGATGATGAAAGTGGAGATCGTAACTCCCGAAGATTATTTCGGTGATCTGATGGGCAACGTATCCTCTCGCCGCGGCACGATCACGGGCACGGAAGATAGAAACGGAGCAAAAGTTATCGACGCTACGATTCCTCTGTCTGAAATGTTCGGATATGCGACGGATCTTCGTTCGCGTACGCAGGGAAGAGGCCAGTTTACGATGCAGTTCTCGCATTACAGTGAAGTGCCTCGTTCGATCGCTGAAAAAATTATCGGCGAACGCGGCAAAAAAGCAGAATAATCGAGAAAGTTCAAAAATTTTTTGAAAAAAGTAGTAAAAAGATTGATATTCTTTTGAATTTAAGTTATAATTATACTTGCTTGTATGAGCTGCAATTATCTAAATAATGATAGATAGCTGCAAGAGCCGAAGTCTCGGCGCACAAGTTATCATTAAAAATAGAATTTTTTTGGAGGAACTAAAATGGCTAAGGCTAAATTCGACAGAAGCAAACCCCACGTTAACGTCGGCACGATCGGCCACGTTGACCACGGCAAAACGACTCTGACCGCAGCTATCACGATGGTTATGGCTGCCAAAGGTCAGGCTGCAAAGATGAAATACGACGAAATCGACAAAGCGCCGGAAGAAAAGGCTCGTGGTATCACGATCAACACCGCGCACGTTGAATACCAGACAGACAAACGTCACTATGCGCACGTTGACTGCCCGGGACACGCTGACTATGTTAAAAACATGATCACGGGCGCAGCACAGATGGATGGCGCAATCCTCGTTGTTGCGGCTACGGATGGTCCGATGCCTCAGACTCGTGAGCACATCTTGCTTGCTCGTCAGGTAGGCGTTCCTTATATCGTAGTTTTCATGAACAAGACCGATCAGGTTGACGATCCTGAACTTCTTGAACTCGTTGAAGAAGAGATCCGTGACCTTCTTTCCAAATATGGCTTCCCCGGCGATAAGACCCCGATCATCAAGGGTTCCGCTTTGAAGGCTTTGGAAAAAGCAACTTCCGGTGCTGCGGATGCAGATATTCTCGCTGCTCCCGAATGCAAATGCGTACTCGATTTGATGGATGCGATCGACGCATACATCCCCGATCCTCAGCGTGAAGACGATAAGCCTTTCCTGCTCCCCGTAGAAGACGTATTTACTATTTCCGGTCGTGGTACGGTTGCAACGGGCCGTGTTGAGCGTGGCGTTGCGAAAGTCGGCGATCCTGCGGAAATCGTAGGACTCATCGAGAAACCTCGTTCGACGGTCATTACGGGTCTTGAAATGTTCCGTAAGATGCTCGACGAAGCGATGGCCGGCGATAACGTCGGTGCGCTTCTCCGCGGTATCGATCGTAAAGACATCGAAAAAGGACAGGTTATCGCGAAACCGGGTTCGATTCATCCCCATACCGAGTTCGAAGCGCAGGTTTACGTTTTGACGAAGGAAGAAGGCGGACGTCATACCCCGTTTTTCAACAACTATCGTCCTCAGTTCTTTATTCGTACGACGGACGTTACGGGCTCCATCAAATTGCCGGAAGGCGTTGAAATGGTTATGCCTGGCGATAACGTCAAGATCGACGTATCTTTGATTAAGCCGGTCGCAGTGGAAGAAGGACTTCGTTTTGCTATCCGTGAAGGCGGCAGAACGGTCGGATCGGGCGTTGTTTCCAAGATCATCAAGTAATTGAATGAAATAGAAAAAAGACTTCGGTTTATCCGAAGTCTTTTTTTTGGAAATCCGTCGGCAAAGCGGCTGTTTAAAATAGGAAGATGGTTACAGAATTTTGATACCTTT
>CASDTU010000025.1 GCA_949283775.1 uncultured Bacillota bacterium | reverse complement strand
CTTGTCGTATAAAAACACGTTGTCGTACGCGCGGTAAATTTCGCCGAGCACAAAGTGCGCAAAGGCAAAAATATACAGCGTCAACGTTATAAAGTTCGGTATAAAACAGCGGAATTTTTTGGATATGATGATCGGAATATTGAAGACGATCAGCGCGCCCGCACATTGAAAAATATGGTTTAAAGTAATGTCCAAGCCGCGCTCTTCTTCCGTAAAATACAAAAGGATAGAGCCTATCATCGTAAGGATCGTCAAAATCTGCAGCGTATAATTCAAACGCAGTACTCGTTTTCCTTTTTTAAGAAGCCGCACAAACTCCTCTTCCGACTCTTCCGTCAAAGACTCCTGCAAAATTTCCAGTTCCTCTTCCTTCGCTTTCCGGCTGCTCTTTGCCATTTTGTTTCCTCCAATCTTGCTGCGAATTGATTCTCCTTTGGTATTGCCAATTTCATATATTTTTATTTTAAACTATTTTCAAAAATCCGTCAATCTTTTGCGGCTTCTTTCCCCGTTTACAAAAAATATCAAAAAACCGACCGGCAAAACTCTTGTTTTGCCGGTCTTCCCCGTACCGATTTTTTCTGCTCGCTTTCATGCAGAAAACGCACATTATTTATAATCTCCGCGCCACTTGCGCACGGTATCCACCATCAGCATATATTTTTCGGGCACAACATAATCCGGAATCGAATTGCCGCTTCCGATCGCAAAGCCGCCGTGGCCGTGCGCGCAGTCGTTCAAAAGCCCGATGACCAATTGTCTCAATTCCTCATTGTCCATGCGCGTCAGATGATCGGTGTCCACGCCGCCGAAGTTTCCGATCCTGTCGCCGTATTTTTCCACCCACACGCGGAAATCGGCGATCTGATCCTCGTTGCTGTGCTTTGCATCGATCCCGACGGTTTCGATCAGATCTTCCATCACGTCGAAAATACAGCCGCAGCTGTGCAGCAAAAACGGGCGGTCATAACTGTGCACTAAGTCCACGATCCTCTTATACTGCGGCAAAATATGCCGGCGGATCACGTCGTGCGCCAAAAGCGTATTGGACCGATACCCGAGGTCATCTCCGAACCGGCATACGCAGTACACGTCCGAATACTCCTTTAAAAACCATTTCCAGATATCCACCATCATGTCGCCGACTTTGACAAAGATCTCGCCGAAAAGTTCCGGATCGTCAAAGGACATGATCGCAAGATTCTCGTACCCGACTAAATCCTGTACGATCTCAAACACGCCGTTTCCGACGCCGCCGATCGCCTTCATCCCTTCGGGCATATGGTTGCGGATCGCGTCGAAATATTTCGTGAACGCATTGATATACAGCTCCTTGACGGAATCGAACGGATACGTTTCAAACTTTTCCCTTCCGTCTATGTAACCCGGTCTCGGATGCGCAAGCGCGCCGCCGTGCGGCAATACGGACGTTACGCACGCTTCGAACGTGACCGTATCATACCCCATTTTTTCAAAAAAACGGCAGTAATGCTCCATAAATTCTTCAAACTCCGCCTGCGTGCCAAATTGCAGATGACAGAACTTTTCCCCCGTCACCCGCTCCATGATATTCGGCGAAATATTGTGTTCGTATAAAGGAACCCGCTCCGGTTCGCGGTTGTATGCACAGTCTACTATATTTTTATAATTCGGTTTAAACATGATTTTTTCTCCACCTCTTTGACTTTTTTTAGCGGTAAATTCCTTCTTCCCACCAGATCTTGTTCATCATCTCATACCGCTCCAGCGCCATTCCCGTGTATACGCAGTTGGAGGTGCTGAAAATGTATCCGTATCCGGGCATTCCGTCGCGGAGCGCGCGGCGTACGTCCGCCTCTACCTCTTCGTCCGTCCCCGTCTGCAATAAGCCGCAATTTACGTTTCCGACCAGCGTCACTTTGTCGTTGTAATGCTGTTTGAGATATTTCAAATCTACGCCGCCCTGCGGATCCAGCGAATGCAAGCCGTCCGGTTTGCACTGCACCATCGCATCCAGAATCGGCATAATGTTTCCGTCCGTGTGTTTGATGACGTAATATCCCATGTCGTGATACTGCTGAATGACTTTTGCCAGCGTCGGTGCGACCAATTCTTCAAACATGGTCGGCGTATAGAACGGATTTGTATTGAAACAATAGTCCGAACAAAGAGTAAACCCGTCCAAAAGATTGCCCTTCGCCTTTAATTTTTCCGCAAATTCGACCATGCTCTCCCGCGTCTGTTCCTGTTCGCGGATCACCCCTTCGGGATCTTCGTACAGGCGCGCCGCCACTTCCATCATGTCGTCCCCCGTCGGGATCGCCATCGTCGGATCGCCGTGCATCATCAGATAGTATTCGTCCCCCGTCGTCTCGCGGATGATCTCCAAAAGGCGCACCACGCTGTCAAAATCGCCGGGATTCGGATGCACAAAGATCGCGCTGTGATGATAGATCTTTGCGATCTCCGTATAACAGAACGCCATGTCGCGCAGCTGCGCTTCCTTTTCCTTCGCGCTCATCTGATTCCACTGCGAAAAATAGCGGTGGGTAGGATGCACTTTCCCGAGTTTTTCCATCGTCAGATAAAAGACAAGCTCAAACGTGGGAACGTGCCCTTCGATCTTTTCCCTTTTCAATGCTTTGATAAAGCGTTCCTTTTCCGTCATTGTTCGACCTCCAAATTCAATTTCAAATATACAATCGGCTATCTGACCGTTCTTCAACAAAACTCAAATATATAGATGGCTATCTGTCTGTTCTTCAATTAAAATTCAAATATATAGGTGGCTATCTGCCTGTTTTTCAGCTGATATTGTATCTTTCCGCCCTTTACCTTGCACTCTTCCAGAATATCGCCCTTCAAATCGGTGCGGTATGCCTTTTTGATCGGCTTAAAGAAAGAGATCGTTCCTTCGCTTCCGCCGTCCACGTCGTAGATACGGATCTCGTTGCATACTTTTCCGTTTCTCTCAACATTTCCCTGCAGAATGGATACGACGGCATTTCCCTTCACGTCGACGATTTGCTGCGATACGGGCAGTTTCCCTGCATGAATCCCCGTTTCAAAAGCCGTCAGCCCCGTACGGAAGGCGTCTGCCCGCCGCAAAACTTCGCTGCCGGACGCATCGCACAGGAAATCCATCGCGTATTCCATCGTATACGTTCCCTGCATCGTGCCGAGCCCCGTATGATTCATGCAGCCCACTTCGTTGGTAAACGAACGCAGCAGCGTCAAAGCGCAGGTACGATCTTCATCGTCCGCGACTGCGATTTCGTACAGACCTTTGTTGTAAACGGCGAACACGTCCTTGCCTTCCCGAATACTCATCGCGCCCTGATTCGGATTGACATAGGTATCCTTTTCTTTTGCATAGGTATTGTCCTTTTTCTTGACGTCCCACGCGTAAAAATCGAACGGGATCTTGGTTTGGAAGGTATCCGCATCCAGGCCCGTGGGGAACAGTACGCGCAGACGATGATTGAGAATATCGTTTTTGACCTTCGTACGCACCAAAATCTGCGAACTGCCTTTCAGCAAAGTGATCGTGTTTTCGATAAACAGGTCCCGCTTTTCTTCGCTTCGATGCGACCAATCCGCCTGAACCGGCAGGTGCATACGGTTGCAGATGCGAAGCACCGCCGCATAGCCGTTGTCCTTTTCCAAAGCGATATCCGCGTCGCACGCCAAAGAACTGTACGCCGTATCGCATTCCGGCGCCACGTAATTCCAGCCGTCGCCGACGTCGCCGCAATCTTCAAAGCAGAGCAAGTGTTTATACGTTCTGCCCGTCTGATTGTTGGTAACTTTCAAAGTGCCGTTGGATTTGACTTCCACCGTGATCGCGCCCGTATCGAACGTCCAGCCGCTCTTTCGCATGCTGCCGCCGAAACGGTACGGCGCAGGCATCGATTTGCATTCCCAATGATTGGGTTCCCGTTCAAATTTCAGGCGCTTAAAAAACAGCGTCTCATATCCGCCTGCCGGAATTTTCAGATCCAAAGCCATGGTGAGCTTTTCCACTTCCGGAAAACGGATGATCTGATTGTACGTCGTATCTTTTTCAAATTCCGTCGAGCGCTCCAAGATCGCGTAATCGAGCTGCTTGCCCTCGGAATCGAAAATGCGCAAGTTCCGCCCTGCCGGCAGCGCCGTTACGGGAAGTTCGACGACGCAGACGCCGTCCACGTCTTCCTGTGCGTAGTTATACACCATCCATGCCCCGTCAAAGTCCTCCCTTTCCGTATTCAGATTGGATGCAAGCTCGTTTAAAATATTTTTCTGCGTGACCTCGACGATCTCCCGCGCATGCTTGAAGCGGTTTTTCGTATCCAGATGCGTCGCCGTTACCGAACAGCCGCAGATCGAATCGTGCGCGTGATTTTGCAGCAGCAGATTCCAGCCCTCTTCAAAAAATCCGTTGTACGGCGCGGCTGTATGATAGTGCTTTCCGTTCTCTTTCCCGTCCGTATTCGCCAAATGAAAATTCAGCGGCGATACTACTTTTTCCAGCGCCGTTTCGCAGCAGAAATTGTCCTGTTTCTGATCGACGAGAGAAGACGCGCAGTTTTTCAAAACGGTCTGATTGACGCCGCTCTTTGCCACGTCGTAGAGACACCCCGTCACTTTTTCCAGAGAATCCAACTTGGACTGCACCGAATCAAAATACGTCTTCATGTCGCATTTCGTAAACGTATGCTCCGGATACGCTTTGCGTAAAAGTTCCAACAGTTTCGGTACTTTCGGATCGGGATCCATGTGATCCACGCCATCCATCAGCAATATGTTTTCCGTCGCAAAATTGCCGCTCGCCGTCTCGCGCGCAAGAAAATCGCCGAAATTCTTCACGATCTCCTTTTTATCGTACTCGCGCCCCTCAAACGGATACCGCACTACAAAATAGAAGGTGCTGTACGCATAATCGCGGTGCATTTTCTGTACCGTAACGACGGAACCGTCCGCTCCTTCCCAACGGATCAGATCCTTGTTCGTGTCCTCCACGCCGCGGAAAAACGCCGTGTTTTGCAGTCCGAACTGCTGAAAGATCTGCGGCATCTGGCTGTTGTGCCCGAACAGATCGCATATGTAGCCGCAGGGCGATACCTCCACGCCGTACTCCTTGCAGATCTTCCGCCCCGTCTGCAAGTTTTTGATCAGGCTCTCGCCCGATACCAGCCACTCTTCCGGCATCGTGTACCACGGCCCGATCTCGATCTTGCCCGCCTTGATCAGTTTGGCAAGACGCTGCGCGTTTTCCGGACGGATCCGAAGATAATCCTGCAATACGATCGTCTGCCCGTCCGCATGAAAACTTTTATACTTCGGATCTTTTTCCAATATTTCCAACAACGCGTCCATCATCCGCACCAGACGGAAACGGTATTTCTCATACGGCTCGTACCACTCTCTGTCCCAATGCGTGCTCGATACGATATAAAAATTCATAGTGTTTCTCCTGCTTCTGTAATTTGCCCTTTCACTGTACCATACCTGACTCTGCTTGTCAATATTTTTTTCGTTTTTTTGAAATTAGTTGTATTGCCTGTATTTAATTTTTTTCAAAAACGCTTGTAAATTTGTATTACTTGTATTAAAATAAAAGAAAAAGGCTTAGGGTATGGCAAATTATCTTTACAAACAAATCGAACAGCATATTTTAAATTTATTGCAGGAACACAAAAACGACACGGAATATAAACTGCCTTCCGAAAACAAACTGGCGCAGCAGCTTGGACTGAGCCGCGTCTCTGTGCGCAACGCGCTCCGCGAATTGGAAGAACAAGACCTGATCTACCGCATCAAGGGAAAAGGAACTTTCCGCAGGATCCCGCAACAGGCCCTGCCCGCCGAAAAGGACAATGCGGCGTCCATCGCGGTCATCCTGCCCTATGCCCAATCTGCGCTCAGCCACGATATCCTGAACGGAATCAATCTTTTCTGCCTGCACAACAATATCCGCGCGTTTACCCTGTTTACGTTCAACAGCGTGCTCCTGGAAGCCAACGCCATTGCGACCGCAAACGATCTCCACTGCGCAGGGATCCTCATCATGCCGATCGACAGCGAGTCGTACAGCGACGAGCTTTTAAAACTTGCCGTCAATAAAAAACCCCTGGTATTTTTGGACCGAAAACTTCCCGGGCTGCCCGTACCGTGCGTCTCTTCCGATCATTATTCCATGAGCTATACGGCCGTCAAACATTTAAGCGCACTCGGGCACAATAAAATCGCCTTTTTTGCCCCCGCTTCGCCCTCATCGGTGCTCAGCCGCGTAAACGGCTATGAACAGGGACTTCTGGACTGCTTCGGACATATCGATAAACACTATGAGATCAACGATATGCCCACGCACGAAGAGCGAATCGATTATTTTTATCATTTCTTTAAAAACAATCCGGATATCACGGGGATCATATCCAGCAGCGGAAGATTTTTCGACGCGCTTTTTTCCGCAATGCGGCGGTTGAACAAGATACCTTTTCAAGATTTCGACGTGGTTTTGATCGACGACGAGTCCCCCTATACCGAAGACCTGCTCGGGATACGCTTCCCCACGATCTATCAAAACGGTAAACTCATCGGAAGAAACGCCGCGGAGCTTCTCTATTCCAAAATTCTCAAAAAAACAACTTCCAACGACGATATTTATATTCCGACGATTTTTCGGAAAATGTAATACCAGGCTTACCTCGTCCCTTTTTCGATAGATCGGTATGTTTGCTCTTAAAAAATACCTTTGTAAAGCTGCGCTGTAAAGGTTTCCGGAACGCTTTTTTGTCCGATTCTCTTTTACAACGCTCGCATACGCTTCGCGGCGGTGCGGTTTTTCTTGCTGACAAAAAAAGCTGTCTTTTGTTGAAGACAGCTTTTTATTTGTTTCGTTTATTTTATTTGTTTTGTTTTTTTGCTGCGTTTATTTTTTCGCGTCGATAAATTTCAAAACTTCCGCATACAATTTGTCTTTATCCGCCACCGTCGTAAAGCGCACCGCTTTATCCCTGAGCTTGGATAAGCTCTTCGGCACTTTCATCGCCGTCGCAATATTCAGATGCTTGATCGCTTTGAAACTGTCCTTGATGTCGTTTCCGGTGATCGCATACATGACGTCCTGCGGGAACTTGTACGGACTCGCCGTCGATACCACCACCATCGGAGCCGTATCGTCCTTTTCTTCCGCCATATAATTGCCTGCGGCGTACATCGCGCACGCCGTGTGCGTATCCATCGGATATTGGTACTCCTCGAAAAATTCGTAGATCGTTTCCACCGTTTCGTCTTCGCCGCAGAAATCGCCGTAAAACAGGGAACGGATCATCTCCTTTTCCTCGTCGTAGATCTCATATACGCCGTCCGTCGCGAGCTTTTCCATCCGCATTTTGATGCGCACCGGGTTGCGGTCGGCTATTTCAAACAGAAGCCGCTCCAAATTGCTGGAAATTAAAATATCCATCGAAGGCGACATCGTCTTATAAAATTCGCGGCGCTTATCGTATACGCCCGTCTTGATAAAGTCCGTGAGAATGTTGTTTTTATTGGAAGCGCAGATCAGTTTTCCGATCGGAAGTCCCATTCTCTTTGCATAATACGCAGCCAAAATGTTTCCGAAATTGCCCGTCGGCACCGCAAAATTGACCGGATCGCCCATCTTGATCTGATCGGAAGACACGAGATCCAAATATGCCGAAAAATAATAGGCGATCTGCGGCGCAAGGCGCCCGAAATTGATCGAATTTGCCGAGGAGAGAATGATCCCCTTCTTCAAAAGTTCTTCCTTGCACGCTTCGCTGGTAAAAATCTTTTTGACGGCGGACTGGCAATCGTCGAAATTGCTGCGCACGGCGACCACGTTGACGTTGCTTCCCTCCTGCGTAGCCATTTGCAGCTTCTGCATCTTGCTCACGCCCTCGTTGGGATAAAACACCATGATCTTGATGCCGTTTGCGTCTTTAAAGCCTTCCAGCGCCGCTTTCCCCGTGTCGCCGCTGGTAGCGACCAAAATCAGAACTTCTTCTTTGATGCCGCAGATATCGCAGCCTTTTCGAAGCAGATACGGCAAAAGAGTGAGCGCCATATCTTTGAACGCGCACGTCGGACCGTGGAACAGCTCCAGCATATACAGGGAAGAATCGATCTTGACAAGCGGCGCGGCGTCCCCTTCTTCGAACTGCGCGTACGCCTTTTTGCAGGCCTCTTTCAATTCTTCAAAGTCATATTCGTCGAGATATTTGTGCAAGACCGTCGCCGCACGCTCCGCATAATCCATGGAGAGCATCTTTTCCATTTCCTCTTCCGAAACGGACGGAAACGTTTCCGGTACAAACAGACCGCCGTCCTTCGCGATCCCGTGCGCGATCGCCTGCGCGCCTGTTACCGTTTCTCCCCCGCGCGTACTGATAAATTTCATAAAACCCACCTGCCGTAATTTTTTTCAGCGAACGATCGTCCGCAACCGTATGTCAAACCCTTTTCGCCGGCGCTGCTTTTTTTTACTTTCCGCCGCCCATTGAAGTTCTCTGCCGATGTAAAATCGCGCAGACTCTTTTTCAGCGCCGCCGATGTAAAATCGCGCAGACTCTTTTTTTTAGCGCCGCCGATATAAAATCGCGCAGACTCTTTTTTCAGCGACGCCGATATAAAATCGCGCAGACTCTTTTTCAGCGCCGCCGTCGATGCAATCGCGAAACAGTTTTTTCCGCTTTTAAAAGATTTGTCCGATATTTTTTTAGTCTGTTGCGCTCTTTAAACAACAGCTCTTTTAAAAAACCCGTTGAAGGCAAAATAAGGCGCGCCCGTTTTTCGCACGGACGTCGCCCCCTTTTGCCTTCTGTTATTCAGTCAAATTTTCCTTACAGATACTTTGCGACAAAGTCGGGAAGTTCCTCTTTTGCGCAGCTGCACGTTACATAGATCGTGAGATCGTTGCTTTCCGACAATTTTTCGAGCATGTAATAGAACGCAGCCATATCTTTGATCTCTTTTCCCGCTATGCGAGCCGCACCGTCTATGAACAGATATTCGTTGTCGTTGTTCGCCGCAACCACGCCTTTGATAAAGCCGCAAAGCGCATCTTCTCCGGCGATCATGTAATCGCCCGTATCGATCACGCGGATATCTCTGTGCAGATCGTACATGTAACGCTTGGTGTTCGTAACAAAGATCAAATGTCCTTTGGCCGTAGCGACCTTGTTGTTTGCCTCGTCAATAATGATTTTCGTTTTGCCGGTACCTTTGGGACCGTAAATAATTTTGATCATCGGAACCTCCGTTTCATTTCTTTGATACTTCTATTTTAAACCATTTCCGCATTTCTTTCAACAGCTTTTTGAAAAAAGTTGAAAAAATTTTTTTAACCGTCCTGTCATCTCCGCGCAAAAGCGCGCTCAAAGCGTCTTTTTTCGGCTATCCGCCCGAATCCGCACCGCGTATTCGCACCTGCTCTTACTTTAATCTGCCGAACGCAACAAATTCTCTGTGCTTGTTGCGATCGAGCTGACGGATCATGTTATCCAATTCGTCGTCGCCCCAGATGCTGTTTCTGCCCGCCGCATACTCTTTGTCGATGATCTCCTTCATGCGGAGCACGAGGTCGTCCTTTTTGTCGATCTTGTGATCGTCGGGAAGAAAATAATAATCGTTGATCCAATACGCAATGCCGGCAAGGCCGCTCGCATTGTTGATGGATACGCGCGCAGGCCTGTTCAGGATCTTCGCCGTATCGAAAATGTTGTAAATTTCCGGATCTTTCAGCATCCCGTCCGCATGAATGCCCGCACGGGTCGCGTTGAACGCTCTGCCTACAAACGGCGTCGTCGGCGGAATGATGTAGCCGAGTTCGTCTTCAAAATACCGCGCGATGTCCGTAATGGCCGTGAAGTCCATTCCGTCGTCCGTACCGCGCAGGGATGCATATTCCACCGCCATCGCTTCGAGCGGACAGTTCCCCGTGCGCTCGCCGATGCCGAGAAGCGAACAGTTGACCGAACTTGCACCGTACAGCCATGCCGTCGTCGCATTCGTAACGACTTTATAAAAATCGTTGTGCCCGTGCCATTCCAAAAGCTCGCTCGGAACTTCCGCGTGGTGATGCAGTCCGTACACGATCCCCTGCACGCTGCGCGGAACGCTCGTTCCGGGATAGTTGACGCCGAAGCCCATCGTATCGCACATACGGATCTTGATGGGGATACCGCTCTCGCGCGAGAGTTTCATCAGCTCGTTGGCAAACGGCACCACGAAACCGTAAAAATCCGCCCTCGTAATGTCCTCGAAATGGCAGCGCGGTTTGATACCGTGCGACAATGCGCTCTTGACGATCCCCAAATATTTATCCATCGCCTGCGAACGCGTCAGATTCATCTTTTTAAAAATATGATAGTCCGAACAGCTGACCAAAATACCCGTTTCCGAAACGCCCGCCGCTTTTACGAGTTCAAAGTCCTTTTCGTTTGCGCGGATCCACGTCGTGATCTCGGGGAATTTTAAGCCCAGATCCTGGCATTCTTTCAGCGCCTTGCGATCCTTTTCGCTGTACAGGAAAAATTCGCTCTGGCGCACGATGCCCTTTTTGCCCCCCAAACGGGACATCAGTTTGAAAATATCCACGATCTGGCGCACCGTAAAGGGCGACGTCGACTGCTGCCCGTCGCGGAACGTCGTGTCGGTGATCCAAATTTCCGCAGGCATGTCCATCGGAACATGGCGGTAGTTGAATACCACTTTCGGGACTTCATCGTACGGATATATGTCGCGAAACAATTCCGGTTCCTTCACATCCTGCAATTCGTAATGATATTTATCCTCTTCCAAAAGGTTTTTGCTCTTGTCAAAATAAATCACGGTTTAAAAAACCTCCTTGACAAACTCCTCGATGCGATCAAGACCCGTCGCGATGTCCTCTTTCGAGATCGCATACGAAAGCCGCACGCATTCATCGTCGCCGAACGCGATTCCCGGAACGACGGCAACGCCCTTTTCCAAAAGCATATCCGCCACGTCCAGCGATCCGTTGATCTTTCTGCCGTTGTAGCGCTTGCCGTACAGCTTGTCCACAACGAGCATGATATAAAACGCGCCGTCCGGCTCAATGCAATCCAATCCTTCGATCCTGCGGATCCGCTCGATCATGAATTTCCTGCGGTCGTTGAACACTTCGCGCATTTTGTCGAGTTCCTCTTCGCTGCCGCTGAGCGCCGCGAGAGCAGCGTACTGTGAAATGCTCGTCGGGTTGCTGGTCGCATGGCTCTGGAAGGAATCGATCGCTTTCGCCACATCCTTCGGCGCCGCAAGCCAGCCGATCCGCCAGCCCGTCATCGCATACGTCTTGGAAACGCCGTTGACGATCACGGTCTTTTCTTTGAGCGCTTCGCTCGCGCTCGCAATGGAGAAATGCTTTACGCCGTCATAGATCAGCTTGGAATAGATCTCGTCGGAAAGCACCCAGATGCCCGCTTCCTCTACAACTTTTCCGATGGCGCGGATCTCTTCTTCCGTATAGACGGCGCCGGTCGGATTGGACGGAGAATTGAAGATCAGCATTTTCGTCTTCGGCGTGATCGCCTTTTTCAGGTCTTCCGGACTGATCTTGAAATGATTCTCTTTATGCCCTTCTACAAATACGCTCTTTCCGCCGCAGACTTTGACAACTTCCGGATACGTGAGCCAATACGGCGCGGGAATGATAACTTCGTCGCCCTCTTCGATCAGCGCAAACATCGCGTTAAAAATAGAATGCTTCGCACCGGAAGAGACGATGACCTGGGAAGGTTCATAGTCCAAATTCTGTTCTCTCTTGAATTGTTCCGCAATTTTTTGACGCAGTGCAGGCAAGCCCGAAGACGGGGTATATTTCGTGAATCCCTTATCGAGCGCTTCTTTTGCCGCGTCGATAATGTGCTGCGGCGTGTTGAAATCGGGCTCGCCGGCTCCGAAACCGATAACCGATTTCCCTTCCGCTTTCATCGCCTTTGCTTTCGCCGTGATGGCAAGGGTAAGCGAAGGTGAAATAGATGAAATCCTCTTTGTCGTATTCATAAAAAATACCTCGTAAAATATTATTAACTGAATGATTGACTGCAAAGATACCAAAGCCGTCGTTTGCGGCCCGACTTTCCGCCGCGCAAAAAACCGGCTTTATATGATCGCATTGCGGCGGCCCTTCCGAAGCCGAAAAACCAATTTCTTCCGCTCGGAACTTATCTTTAAAATTCCCTCGATCGCTCGGGACTTATCTCTAATGCCCTTCGACCGCTCGGGAGCTGTCTTTATCCCCTCGATCGCAGCCTTCACCGGGCTCAGTCCTTGTCCTCCGAAGAGGAGAGCTGCGCCTCTCTGTCCGCAATGGCGAGACTTTCCAGCATTTCCCCTATATCGCCCATGATAAAGCTGTCCAGCGAATACAAGGTCAAACCGATGCGGTGATCGGTCACGCGGTTCTGCGGGAAATTATAGGTCCGTATGCGCTCGCTCCGATCCCCCGTTCCGATCTGGCTCTTGCGGTTTTCCGCATAGTCGCTCTGGTATTTGCTGTTGTAATGATCGTACAGGCGGCTCTTTAATACCTTCATCGCCTTCTCGCGGTTTTTGATCTGCGAACGCTCGTCCTGACAGGTTACGACGATCCCGGTCGGCAAATGCGTGATGCGGATACAGCTTTCCGTCTTGTTGATGTGCTGTCCGCCCGCTCCGCCCGAACGGTACGTATCGATCTTCAAATCTTTCTCGTTGATCTCCACTTCCACGTCTTCCGGCTCGGGAAGCACCGCCACCGTGACCGTCGACGTATGCACACGGCCCTGCGATTCCGTTTCCGGCACCCGCTGAACGCGGTGCACGCCGCTCTCGTATTTCAATTTACTGTAAACGCCCTTTCCCGAAACGGTGAACACCACTTCTTTCATGCCGCCCAATTCCGTTTCATTGCAGTCGATGATCTCCGTTTTCCAGCGCATCGTCTCCGCAAAATGGCAATACATTCTGTACAGTTCCGCCGCAAAGAGGTTCGCTTCGTCGCCGCCGGCGCCGCCGCGGATCTCGATCACGACGTTTCTCTCGTCGTTCTTATCCTTCGGCAGCAGTAAGATCCGCAGATCGTTGTGCAGCTGCGCCAACTTTTCCTTGCACGCATATCCCTCTTCGGTCAGAAGATCCTTCATTTCGCCGTCCGTCTCCGTTTCGGCAGCCGCAAAGGCGTCGTTCATCTCTTTTTCCACTTTCTTGTATTCGAGATATTTCTCCGCCGTTTCCGAAAGCTCCGAATGCTCCTTTGCGCATTGCGTCCAGCGCTCCGGCTGCGAGATGATCGCAGGATCCGCCATTTCTTCCGAAAGTTTATTGTATTTTCCCAGAATCGACTCTAATTTTTTTAACATACCAATCCTTTTCGCAAAACGAATGCTCTTTCCTGCAAAACACTTGCGCCGCTATGTTGTTTTCGCATCCCGATGCAAACCGACGCAGAGACCAAGCCAGCGTTGCCTTACAGCACTGCGCGGACGAAACGCTCGACGTCGTTGTAATCCCGCGCCACCATCGTATAATCGAACTTGGAAAACAGCCGCACGATCTCCTGCGCCTGATTGATACCGCATTCCATCAGCAAGGTCCCGCCGCGGACGAGATGCTTCGGCGCTTCCTGCGCAAGGCGCCTGTAAAAATCCAATCCGTCCTCGCCGCCGTCCAACGCCGAAAGCGGTTCATGCTCCCGCACTTCCGCCTGCAATGACGGTATGTCGCCTCTCCTTACATACGGCGGATTGCAGACGATGATATTGAATTTTCCCTTTACCTTGGAAAAGAGATCGCTTTGTATAAATTTGATATCCGCACCGCACGAAAGGGCGTTTTCCCGCGCAAGCGAGAGCGCTTCTTCGCTGATGTCCGCCGCCGTTACCGCGATCTGTTTCTCCTTCGCCTCTTTCGCGACCGCGATCGCAATACAGCCGCTGCCCGTACACATATCTAAAACTTTATCCCCTTGCGCCGCCGTCTTGATGGCCATCTCCGCAAGGAGTTCCGTTTCCGGCCGCGGTATGAGCACCCGTTCGTCCACTTTGATCGTATAGCCGTAAAACTCGGTATCTCCCAAAATGTACCACAGCGGTTTTCCTGAAAGCCGCTCTCCCGCGACCGCGTCCGCCTCTTTCACTTCGCTGGGAAGAAGCATTTTATCCGATTGCTCCAGCTCGCTGCGCGGCACGCCCGACTTTACGGATACGAGCCACTCCGCGTCGCTCTCATCGATCTGATTGTTCCGAAAGAGCTCTTTCAGCTCTTGCGTATATTTTTTGACCGTCTTGGAAACGACAAAATCCGTCTCCTCCACCGACTCGTCCGCATCCATGCTCCGCACTTTTTCAAATGCGGCGATCGCAACTTCCAGCATATCGTCCGTGGGCTCCCGCGTCGTCAGTTTCTGCAAGGCAAACCCCGGCGCTTTCAGCGGCAAAAAGATCTTGCTCTGCGTCTTGGCAAGAAGTTTCAAAACCTCGTACGATACGCCCGCGACCAGCGGCAAAAACAAAAGTTTGATCCCGAACTGCGCCAAAAATTGCAGGACGCTGTTGGAAATTCCGTTAAAGGCGTCCTTCAAAAGCCAGTTCACGATCGAAAACACGACGATGCTGACCGCCATCACCAAAAATAAAAACGTCGTGCCGCAGCGGTCGTGGATCCGCGAACACTGCTTTGCGTTCTCGGGCGTCAGCTCCATCCCTTTTTCAAAGCAGGTGATCGTCTTGTGCTCCGCCCCGTGGTACATGAATACGCGGCGGATATCCCGCATCGCGGATATAACAATAATATACAAAAGAAAAATCACGAGCCGCAACCCACCCTGGGCGAGATTGTAGCCGACCGTATACCAGAGCCGCTCGGGAAACAAAAGGTTGGTCAAAAACATCGGAAGCGCGACAAAAAGTCCGACGGCAAGCAAGATTCCCAGCAAAGTCGCCAGAAACGAAACCGCAGACATCACGTTGATATGCAATTTTTTCTCGCACCAAAGCTCAAAGCGGGACGGCTGCTGCGTATCACCGTAGACCTCCGCGCTTCGCATCAGAATTTTCGAGCCCGTCACAAGAGATGAAACAAAGCTCACCACGCCGCGCACCAGCGGGATCTTCGACAAAATCCGCAACCCCTTGTTAGGACTCAATCTGCGGCTTTCGACCTGAATATTCCCTTCCGGATCGCGCACAGCCGTCGCATATGCCTTTTTTCCGCGCATCATGACGCCTTCCAATACGGCCTGGCCGCCGATATAGGTGCGTTTTTCCTCTTTTTTCTTTTTTTTATCTTTACTCATATCGTCAATTGGTATCGAATGCTGTCCGAACGTCCCGAAACTCTTCTAATAAGGAAATCGTATAAAAGCCGATCTGCGACTTTTTTCATACCGAACGTCGGAAAACGAAATCTTTTTACGGTAAACGATGTCCGCTTGCCGAATACCCGGCAATTATCAGAATAAAATCCTGGAATGTAAAATCAGCCTGGAAATAAAGAAAAATCAGCCCCAAGCAACACTTAGAGCTGAAACACAAAAACTAAATTCCGTATCTTTTTTTGAACTTGTCGACTCTGCCGCCTGTATCTACGAGTTTTTGTCTGCCGGTGAAGAAGGGATGACATTTGCTGCAAATATCCACACGGATAGAATCACCCTTTTTTGTGGAACCGGTCTTAAACGTCGCCCCGCAGGCACAAGTAACCGTAACTTCATGATAGTCGGGATGTATATCGGGTTTCATACTTTCACCTCTCTGCGCTTATTTCCTAAATCAAGATGCTAACCTATTATATATTATTTTAAATTGTAAGTCAAACAGAATTATGCGCGCGAATAAAAATTTTTACTTTTTTTCTGCATTTCTTTTTGTATATTTCCGCGGCTTTCGGCGACAAGCGGCCGCGAGAAGACCGGAATGGTTTTTTTATGCGTTTTTACTTGCAAAATCACGCGCTTTGTTTTATAATTGACTCCGAAATCATTAGAAAGAGGAGAATTATGAAAATCTGGAAGATCCTTTCCCCTAAGGTTTTGACCTCCGAGGAAAGACCGGACAACATCACTACAACCACGCAGGCCAAAGTCAAAGTGACAAAAATGCTGCTTTCCGGTGCGGAAATCCGAGCTTTTTACGGCACGCTCAAACCAAAATATCCCGTATATCCGGGCCGCTTTGCCGTCGGCGTCGTCACCGAGGCGGGCGAAGGCTGCCTCACCGTGGAAAAAAATACCCGCGTCTATCTGCACGACGTCCTGCCCTGCAATTCCTGCGAGCGGTGCGTTTCCGGTAAAGGCGATCTGTGCGCTTCCCCTAAGATCGCGGGCGTCAACACGGAAGGATATATGCGCGATTTTGTCGTCGCCGAAGAAGCGGCGCTCTCGCCCCTTCCACCCTCCGTTCCCGACGAAGAAGCGCTCTTTATCGGCATCGTTTCCATCTGCGAAGCGGTCATCGATAAGCTCCACATCGCAAAGGGTATGCACATCGCCGTGATCGGTGCGAGCGAACTCGGAAATATCCTCAGCCAGCTTCTGATCTATCACCAAGCCGTCCCGATCCTCATCGACTCGGACGAGGAAAAGCTCAAAACGGCCGCGGCGTGCGGAATTTATTATACGCTCAAAGCGGACGCAGACCTGAAAGACAATATTTCCCGTATCACCGGCGGAAGGCTCGCTTCCGGCAGCGTGCATACGGCGTTTTGCGGGCTTGCCCCCGATTTCCCTTTCCAGACGACCGCGCCCGACGGCATCGTCGTCTATACCGGATTTGCTTTCCCCGATTCGACGGCGCAGCTCAAAACCGCGATGGAAAACAGGCTGACCTTGACAACGGTAACCAACGATTCCACGTATTACGCTTCCGCCATCAACCTGCTCGTCAATAAGGCCGTTCATTTTGCGCCCTTCCGCTTTGCGTCAAGTCCCATTGCCGACGCTGAATCCTCTCTTCTTTCCTATCAGAAATCCATCGAAAATTGTGAGGCTTTGCCCTACAAAATTTTGACGCTCGTTTAATTTTTTTGATTGTTCCATGAAACACAGAAAATTCCTTAAATTACTCACCAGTAAATTTTTACTTGTCTGCATCTTGCTTCTGATCGAAATGGCGCTGCTGCCGACGGTGATCCTCGTTCTGTCCGCCTATTTTCAGACGATCGCAACGATCGTTACCGTCCTGTATTTTATCGTCAACGTCATTTTGATCCTCTATATCATCAATTCGGAGATCAATGCGGAATTTAAAATCGCCTGGCTCGTGCCGATTCTGCTTCTGCCGCCCGTCGGCTGCATCTTATATCTGACCCTGCGCAGGCGCAAGGCACCCCGCAGAAAATTAAAAAAATTGCTCGACCGCATTTCCGGAATGAATTGCCTGTATACGCAAAATCTTTCCGAAATGCAAAAATTTGAAAAAAAAGACGATTTTGCCGCGCAATGCGCGCGCTTTATTTCCAGAGAAAGCCTGCTTCCTGCCGCTACCTGCCGCTCTTTCGAATATTTCCCCTCCGGCGAAGCCTATTTCGAACGCTTGACGGAAGAACTCAAAAAAGCGAAAAAATATATATTTTTGGAATACTTCATCATTGCCTACGGGAAATTTTGGAACACCGTTCTTGAAATCTTAAAGGGAAAAGTCGGCGAAGGCGTAGACGTGCGCATCATTTACGACGATATAGGCTCCATGCTCAAAGTTTCTTCCAACTATGCGGAAGAGCTGGAAAAAATGGGAATAAAATGTCTGTGTTTCAATCGCTTCCGACCTGTTCTGGACGTCGCGCAAAACAACCGCACGCACCGAAAGATCGCCGTGATTGACGGAAATACCGCCTTCACCGGCGGCATCAATCTCGCCGACGAATATATCAACGAAGTGCAGCCGTTCGGGCATTGGAAAGATACCGGCGTCATGATCAAAGGCATCGCCGCACAAAATTTTGCGGCTTTATTCTTGCAGCTGTGGGCGCTCAAAGCCGGTGATACCGATTATTCCGCTTTTCGAGCGGACGAAAAGGATGAAGGCTCCTGCCTTTGCTTTCCATTCGGCGATTCTCCCTTCGACGGCGAACGCAATATCTGCGAAGACCTCTATATCAAAATTTTATATCATGCAAAAAAATACGTCTACATCAATACGCCCTATCTCATCATCGACGGCGAGATGAAACGCGCACTCGTAACGGCGGCGCGCTCCGGCGTAGATGTGCGCATAACGATCCCCGAAACGCCCGATAAACGCTATGTCTATGCGATCACAAAGGCGTTCAGCTCCCAGCTCATTAAAGAAGGGATCAAAATTTATCATTACACGCCCGGTTTTATCCACGCAAAGAGCATCGTCAGCGACGGGCTCTATTCCATAATCGGCTCGACCAATATGGACTTTCGAAGTTTTTATATGCATTATGAATGCAACGCCCTGTTTGCGGACGAAAACATCAGCGAAGAACTGCGAAAGGATTATCTCGAAACCTGTGAAAAATGCAAACTCATCACGCAAAGCGATATTAAAACCACTTTGCCGCGGCTGCTGTATCGAGCTTTTCTGCGCATCTTTGCGCCCCTGATGTAGCGAATGCGGCCGGCGCAAAGCCGCGCATCCCGAATTTGTTTCTACCCGACAAACCGCCGCTGAAAGGCTTTTCGCCCTTTAAACGGAAAATCCATGTTCCAGGACAATTATTCCTCTGTTTTATGACTATGATAAAATTTATTGCAAGCGATTTAGACGGTACTTTGCTCGATCCGAACGGCAATTTACCCAAAGAGATCTTTTCGATCATCGAAACCCTGTACTCGAAAAATATCCTGTTTTGTCCGGCAAGCGGACGGCAACTCGTTGCTTTGAAAAAAATGTTTGAGCCGGTCGTGGACAAAATCCTTATCATTGCGGAAAACGGCGCGATCGTCGCGCACGGAAATACGGTTTTATACCAGGACAGCATTCCGAAAAAGAAAATCGATAAGGCGCTCGCCTGCGTCAGGACGCTGGATCGGGTCTATCCACTTCTCTGCACCGCGGAGTGCGCGTATTATGAGTCTATCGACCAGCCCTTTTTGCAGTATGTCCAAGCCTCCTACATTGCAAACGAAAAAAGTCCGCTGCAATTTATAGCCGAAAATCGTTCCGTCTGTAAAATTGCCGTCTACGACGCCCTATCCCCCGAAAAAAACAGCATGAAGGTTTTGCCCAAAGCACTGAAAGGGCAGCGCGTCATCCAATCGGGCGGAAATTGGCTGGATATTTCCGAAAAACATTCCAATAAAGGGCGCGCCGTTCGATTTATCCGAAAACAATTCGGCTTCAAAAAGAGTGAATGCGCGGCTTTCGGCGATCATATGAACGATTTTGAAATGCTCCGCGCCTGTAAGTTTGCGTTCGTTACCGAAAACGCTTATCCGCGCCTGAAAGAAAAGATCCGCTCCGTCGTTCCCTCCAATGCGGACAACGGCGTTTGCCTCACTTTAACTAAAATCATAAACGGAACTCTTTCTCTGCATTAAAGTAATGTAAAAAATTTTTCTCACCGGAAAAAATAAAAAAGGAACGGTTTAATCTGTTCCTTTTTTTCGCACTTTGACATATACGGAAACTCTTATTTCCATCAATATACTCTTGATCAAGTGAAAGAAAGCAATCAAAATCTTACTCCTGATCAAGTGAAATACATGCTCGCTTTTTATCAAGTGAAAACATACTTT
>CASDTU010000024.1 GCA_949283775.1 uncultured Bacillota bacterium | reverse complement strand
ACAATAATAGCTTGTACCCTCTTTCGCCTGCACTCCATAGACTGCCGCAGAATATCCGGCCGCTCCTATCATCAACCCTGCCGCCAGCGCCATGATACATATCAGCTTGCCTTTCATTGCTCTCCCCCTCGAACTTTTTTTCTCCGCTCTCGCTTTGATAGTACTATTATCTTTTATTCTTTTCCAAAAATCAAGACCTTTTTCAATTTTTATAGTATTTATTCTTTTAAAATACTTATTTCAACCTTGATTAAATTATGTTTTATTCGTTTTTTTGTTTATTATAATATTTATAAAAAAATAAATTATTATTTTTTAAAAAACCTTGATTTTCTTATTATTAAAATTTATAATAGAAAAAAACAAAAAGAGTTCGTTTTATGGCATTTCTTTATAAAAAAGTTTACGACGATTTACTGTACAAAATCAAATCGGGAACATATCCTGGCGGCACGTTGCTTCCGTCTTTGGAAGAATTGACGAAAATTTACTCCGTAAGTCCGATCACGGTCAAACATGCCCTGGCCGATTTAAAAAAGCACAACATAATCCAACGCATCAAGCACAAAGGCAGTGTAGTCATAGAAAAGACGGATGTTCCTTCTTTGGGCGAATCGGTTTATCGGAGCAATTCACAGTCGATTGCCGTCATTTTTTCCTACTACGACGATCACAAAACGCGCATTATCAACAGTTTGAAAAACGCCGTTTACGGTAAAAATATTCAATTGCTGTTTTTTGACAGCAAACACTCCTTGGAAACCGAACGGGATGTTCTGCAAAGGCTGCTCGATGAAAACTTGGGCGGACTGATTTTTCAGCCCATTCATCCGGCCTATAACATTGACCTGATCAGCAAACTTTCCATCCGCAATGTTCCGATCGCTTTTATGGACAGGGCGCTCAACGGGATCCGAAAACCCTGCATCCATTCCGATAACTTCACCGGAATGTTCGACGTCGTATCGTACCTGATCAACTGCCATCATAGCCGCATCGGCTTTATTTCCGCAAGAGATATGATCAGCACCGAGCAGGACCGTTTCAGCGGATATTGCCACGCGCTTATAAAAAACGGAATCCCCATTACGCAGGATTATATCTATACCTTCCAGCTGGACGCCGATACGTCCGGCGGCGGCAACGAGGTGCTGGATATTTACAACGAACAATGTACGCACGAAGCGGTGCAGTATTTTTCTTCGCTCCCCTCCCGCCCCACGGCAATCGTCTGCATGAACGATTATGTGGCTTCCTATCTGATGCGCGCCTTAAAAGAACAGGGCTTTCGCGTACCCGAAGATTTTTCTGTAACGGGCTTTGACAATATTTCTGTTTCCAGACAGCTGGAGCTCACGACAGTTACGCAAAACTTTGAAAAGATTGCACAGGAAGCTTTAAATTCCATTTTATACCAGCAGGCCAATAAACAGATGCCGCCTCCCCTGGACGTGCAAATCGGCTCTATCTTGATCCGAAGAAATTCGGTCAAGACCTATTCCATCGAATAGTTGTAAAGATTTCGCTCTGAAAACAAAATAATCCCTCGTCCGCGCAAAGTTTTGCGCGGATATCTTTTTTCGCCTGCATTATTTATCCATAAAAAAAGAGCGCGTTCAGGATACCTGAACGCGCCTTATTCTTTTTTGCCTTACTCGTTTTTTATTGTCTGCAAGCTTCCATCAAACTGTACGCCAAAAATCCGGCACAGGTGGCAAAGGCGGTACCGGTAGCAGCCGTTCCGTCCTCTTCGTAAACGGATTCACAGGCAATCCCGTTGTCCATCCTCGCACGCTTTAATTTATTGAGCGTACCGGGAACATCCCTGCCCGTAAGCAAAGAATTGCAAAAGCTCAAAAGCCAAGGATGCGCGTTGTGCGCGCATCCAATCTCCGAAAACGGAAATCCGGAAAATGAAAATACGTTGTCCGCTGAATAAATTTTCTCCACCGTCTTTTTATAAACGGGATCACCGCACGCACAATGGCCGTAAAAGGGCAGCAAGATCAAACTCCCGGGCGGTTCATCATAAAATTTATAGTTTCCGCAAAGATCCGTCGACCAGGCATAGCTTCTGCCTTCACCGAAATCGCAAACGCAATATGTTTCAATCGCTTCCGAAACGGCTTTTGCTTCCGTCAAACATTGCTCTCTGTCGATCTTCAAAACATCTGCATACGCCGCAAGGGATTTTAAAGAATATTCCACCAAAGCATTGTCATACGTAAGATACGGGTAAGTATGCATATCGTCGCTCGGATACAGCATCGTATCGTACAGGGCGATCTCCGGATGGCGGTGCTCTTTTAAAATCGAAAGAATCTTCGATACTCCTTCCCGAATGAAGCCTTTCTCTAAATACGCCATATCCATTGTCTTGTTTACATATCGCGTAAGAGCGATCAAAGGCGCACAGAGTTCATCCAGCTCAAATCCGGGTTCCAACATCGTACCGTCGATGAATCGGCTGTGAATCCCCGCATTGCGGATCTGTACGGTAAATACATAATTGAGCATTTTTTTTGCGCGCTGTTCGTCCACATTTAAAATCGCAGGAAAATTCCAAAGCAGGCTGTCTCTGTCCCAATATGCCGCTGAAACATAATAGCGCGGACTGCGCGACGTCATCAGCGCAAACTCTTCGGTATCCAGCGTCATGCCCGATGCAAAAAAATAGCTGAAAAACAAATTGTAATTCAACAATTCGCACAGCGACGCGTCTTGCAAAAAAACGCTCCTTCGTTTTAAAAATTCCGCGGTACCGGCAAACAGCGCCTGATATCCGCAGCGGGATAAAAACAGTCCGGAAGTGATCGAAGAAACCGCTTCAAACCCAAGCCCGCAATAGAGATCGTATGTAACCTGCATTCCCGGTTCACAGATCTGTTCATTCGTATAAGAATAGCGCAGCTCGTCCTCTTTGCATTGCACGTCCCACGAATTTTTACCGTTCGGCCGTTCACCGTCCGCCCCGTCAAAGAAAAAGCTGAACACAAACAGCGGCGTACCCTGTATCAGCCCGAATACGGGTAATCCGTGCCAGGACGTCCATGTGCTTTTGGGAAGCTGCATACAAAAATCGGTGTTTGTTGCGTGGTTGGTCGACGTCCAGCATCCCCTGCCGCCCCATTGCAGGCGAAGAGCACGCGAAGACTTGTTCGTACAAGACAAATGCATCAAAAAACCGCGCCCGTTTACGGGAGCCAGATAGGTGCATTCCCAATCCGCCTCTTTGGTCGAAAATACAAAGGACGGGATCCAAAAACCTGTCTTTTTCCAGCGAATCTGCGAAAGAGAAACCTCTTTGCCGTCCAGCGAAAAAAACGGTCGTAAAAACGGTTCCGCTTCCGAGCCTCGCACATCGACGGCGCCTTTCAGATTCTTATATAGAAAAGTAAAGTCCAAAACGGCGCCGTCCTGCTCCCGTATTGCGGGCAAGCTGACAAAATCATTTCCGGTTACCAAGTATCTGTCCATACTCATTGCGCCTTTTCATTTTTTGTTTCCGGCAGCAATACGGTCACTACCTTAGCCGGCTCGATCGGTATGTTTCCCGAAACCGCGGAAAGGTGCGTTTCATCCAGCCGCGAAAGACAGCAATCCCGTTCCGCAAACAGCGCCGCTCCGCGGACGGGCGACCACATCCGCACCGCGATACCTTTCTCGGCAAAACAAGGTTTGACCGCGCTTACCAGCGCCGGCGCTTCAAAACGCACTTTCGCGCTCACGTTTTCCGAAGGCAGACTTCCCGGATGCGGATCCGACTGCACACACATAAATTTCGGATTTCTGTAATCGTCCGCAAGGCAAAGGGTTTTTTCCGCTTCGCCCGGCGCATACGGAAACACGGCAAATTCCGCATAATTTTCCCCGTGACATTGCGCCCGCGGCGTGGGGAAATAAAACCAATCTCCGATTTCGCCGACACAGCGGAGCAAAATAAAACTCAACAAGGAATCCTTTTCACTCGCTTCGTATTCATAGATCCCACGCCCCGCCAGCAGCAATCCTCCGGTCGCATCTTCCAGCGCAACGCACCCGCTCGTACGGCGGCTGTTGGAAGGATTCTGCCACTTCTTGCCGGGACGGATAGGTCTCTCTTCAAAACAATATTGAGTGAGCACTTTTTCGTTTTGCGTCTCTAATTTCGTAGGGAACATGACGCGGACTCTATGATCGCTCGCTTCGTTGATAATCTTAGTCTTAAATTCGATATATGGCGCCCCTTCGTTCAATATGGCGATCGTTTCAATTTTCAGAAAAGATTCTCCGCCGTTTCTGTCTTTCGGAATTTTTAAAGTATGGGCGATCCGCATTTCCGCGCAAAAGCCGTCGCAGCGGAGAAGAGAAATGTCCGCCTCGCCGCCCCGCGTATCTGCCATGCAGCCCGTGGGTCGATACATATATTCATCCCCTATGTCCGACTCATCGGCGAAATACTGCAAAGATTCGAAAGTCTTCCCCGTCCGGAGATCCAACAGCGTATAGGTTCCGTCCGAATGAAACCGAACGGACACGATGCCGTTGCTCATGCTTCTGTCGTCCGCATTGACTCTGCCGCTCGTTTCCGCCTTGCTCTCCGCGACGCAGTATACTTTATAACCGAACCCGTCCGATTCGAACAGACAGCGCAGGCGCACCGCCGTAACATCGTACACCTCACGAAAAGAATCATACGGCAATTCATACTCCTTTCTGCTCTCCCTTGCAATTTCCGCACAGGGAATTTCTCTGTCCTTGTCAAAAACGGCTACCGAAGCGGGAACATTTTCTCCCGCCTTGTACAAAACTTCGACTTCCGTCCACTGTTTTCCGCCTGCCGGCGAAGTATGAAATACGACAATGGCTTTTCCTCCGCACCCAGAAGTATCGATTTTTTCCGCGACGGACCGCATCATGTCACGCACAAACATTGCCGAAGGCAGCAACACGTCTTCAAAACGCGTTACAATATCGCGGTTCACTTTGTCGTTGCTGCAGCCGCAAATACTGTCGTGCGCGTGGTTTTTCAACAGCGTTTTCCAGAAAAATTCCAACAATCCCGTATCGGAAGGCAGCCCCAGCCGGACGCACAGCGCGGCGAGCGGTTCCGCTTCCCAGACAAGGCGATGTTCACAGTCAAAATTCATGCGTTTGATATACATGCGCGTAGATGCCGTATTGGAAAGCGTATCATAGCCGTTCGTATGCTGATTGGTCAGTTCCCCTTCAACGCGGGGCAATGCTATCTTTTTTGCAGCAAGTTCTTTCCTGACGTCTTGAAGATATTGCTGCGGCGTGCTATGCACCGCTTTAAACGGAAGATTGCGGCATTGCTCGATCATTTGCCCCACTTTCGGCTCGATCGGCGTATGATCGCAGCCGTTCATTCCGAGCGCATAAGAAGTCATATTGACGCCTTCCATCGCTTTTACGACAGCTTTCAGTTTTTCCTCCGCCGCTTCCAATTCCGTTGGAATCCCGTACGCATTATTGTACCAATTTACAAACAATACGCCCAACACTTCACTTCCGTCGGGAGACGCCCAAATATTTTCGCTGCTGCCCTGCCCCGGTTCCAAAACGGCGTTGTTTTTTCCCACAGCTTTGATCCCTCTGCCGAAAAAAGCATTGTCGATCCCAAAGCCGCGCAAAATCTGCGGCAGCTGCGCAATATGTCCGAAAGTATCCGGCAAATAGCCGATCCTGCTCGCTTTTCCGTATTTTTCTGCCGTCTTAATTCCGTAATACAGATTGCGGACGCTCGCTTCTTCCCCTTCCAAAAACTCGTCCTGCAAGACGTACCAAGGCCCGATCAGAATGCGGCCTTCCTCAATCAAAGCCCGCAGGCGGCCTTCCATCTCCGGGCGCACTTCAAGATAATCTTCCAAGGCCACCGTCTGTCCGTCCAGCCAATAATACCGATACGTCGGGTCCGTCTCCATACACTCGATCAGGGAATCGATCAGCTTTACAAGTCGATATCGAAATTCCGAAAAACTCAAATACCACTCTCTGTCCCAATGTGCGTGCGAAATAATGTGCAACTTTTGTATAGCCATATTCTCTCCTTCTCTATCTATATTAACCTTTTACTGCGCCCATTGACAGACCTTCGACAAACTGTTTCTGCACTATGATATAGATCAGAATAGGCAGAGCCGCAGAAACAAAACTGATCGCAAACACCATGGGATAATCCGGCCCGCCCAACGCATTCGGATCACCGTAGACACCCATCAGCTCAACAATGGCGTTACCCATTGTCCACCATTCTTTGGCATAGGGCATATAGATCAGATTATTGAGATAATCGTTCCAATTCCCGAGAAATATACCCAAAAATATGACCGCAATGATCGGGCGGATGATCGGCATATGGATTAGAAACACGTCGCGAAAAAACCCTGCTCCGTCCATCATCGCACTCTCATGCAGTTCACGGTCGATACCGCCGAAAGCCTGCCGGCACAAAAACACGTTATAGACGCTCACCCACCCGGTGATGACGAGTCCGATCGGGTTGTTGATCAAACCCATTCCGCCTTGCCCCAAAATGTTGTTGCCGCCGATAAGAGGCAAATGTCTGCCCCAGATAAAACCGGGAACCAGCAGAGCAATGCTGGGAATCATCATACTGGAAAGCATCGTAAAAAAGAAGAATCTCTTTCCGAAAAACCGGAATTTGGCAAAGACGTATCCCGCCAATACGGACGTAACTACCATCATGAAAAACGCCCAGATCACTTTCAGTATCGTAATGATAAAGGAACGCACAAAAACCAAATTCTGAAAAACTTTCAGATAGTTTGAAAATCCCGCAAAAGGTATCGGCCAAGCAAATAACTTCGCGTCTTCAAAGGACAGATTTCCGTGTGCAAAACTGCCGATAAAACAAAATAACACCGGATACATCACCACGACAGAACCTAAGCCGATTACAATATGCAGAATAACTTGCTGTTTTTGATTAACAACGCCGCTACTTATTCCCTTTTTCATGCCTCCACCCCCTTTACCTTTTTATTCTCATCAAATTTGAGCATACTGTCATCCGTTATTTTCATACTGATGAAGGTCAGAATAAAGGCAAAGAACAGTACTACGACCGACAAGGCACTCGCAAGTCCGTGGTTGTCGTTGACAAACGCTTCGTCATAAATCTGGTACAAAATTACTTTTGTTGAGCCGTGCGGCCCGCCGCCGCTAATAAATAAGACCGGCTCAAAGACATTTAAAGCGCCCATAAATCCGGTGATCAGAATAAAACCGAGCATCGGCCGGATCAGCGGGATCGTGATGAACAAAACGCGGCGAAGTCCCGTGCAGCCATCCAACTCGGAGGCTTCATATATATCCTTACTGACACTGTTCAACCCCGCAATGAACAGCAGCGCCGTATTTCCGATCCCCTTCCATGTAATGATCAAAATTATGAAAAAATACATCCATCCGGTATAATTCTGCCAAATAATAGGTTCTATGCCGAACGTGCCGAGTATGTCGTTCAGATTTCCGTCCGGCCGGAGCATCATGTTGAACAACACGGAGGAAGCCGCCGTCGGAAGCAATGCCGGAATATACCAGAGCGTGCGGTACAAACCTTTTGCTCGAACGACGCTGTTCATTCCCAGAGCCAGAAAAAATCCGCCGATCACACCCGCAGCCATGATTCCCATTGCCATTGCCAACGTGATCAGCATGGAGTTGTAATAATCCGGATTCGAAAAAATATCGATAAAATTCTGAAATCCGACAAATTCATTAATGTTCCAGATAATCCTGTACTCTCTGGCCGCATACCAGAACAGCATCACCACAGGGACCAAGGAAAAAAACACAAAGTAAATGAAAATCGGAATGATCACGATCAGTCCCCAACGATTTTCATATTTTGCGATTACACCGCTGCTTCTTTTAGCCATTGCTTTTCCCCCACAATTAAGATAAACTCATTATAATGCCTTTTCCGGCAGAAATCAATATTCCTGTTAAAATTAAAATGCTTTATTGGCGCATATTTTTTTACTTTTTTAAATATAAAATATATTTCTAACAAATAGTATAATTTTTTTATACTTTATAAAAATAAATTTTACTTTTTTTAAAAAAAATCAAAGCATAAAATATATATTTTTTTAAATTCATACTTGATTTTTTGCCCTATAAAGAATATAATAAGAGCACTTCCTTCCGTGAGGGTATACGATGTATCTCTATCAGAAAATTTATAACGATCTTCTGTTTCAAATTGAATCGGGAACGCTCGCCAAGGACAGCCGACTTCCGTCGTCGCAGAAACTTGCTAAGATATACGGCGTCAGCATTATTACCGTTCACCGCGCATTGGAAGAGCTGATAAGAAATAATTTTGTCGAGCAACGCAAGGGAAAAGGAACAACTGTCTGCAAACAGAGCACAACACACGGCGATGTGCGCTCCGCCGAAAAAAAATATATCGCGGCTGTTTTACCTGCCAAACCTGTCTCCTATGCACCCGAACTGATTTCCGCATTAGAACAAGCGGCATCGCAAAGGAAACTCCCTCTATTGTTTTTTTTCACCACCTCCTTGGTAAGCGAAAGAGAAACGCTGACCAAACTTTTGACGGAAAATATTTACGGTATCTTATTGATGACCGATTTCATGGCAGAAAACTTAGACATTCTCAGCGAGCTTACTATCCGCGACGTCGGAATCGTTTTTTTGGGACAAAACGTGCAAGGCATCAAAAAGCCCCGCGTTCGGCCGAACGATTTTAACGGCATATACGACGCAATGGAAAGTCTGTTTCGGAAAAGACACTTCAAAATCGCTTTCTACGCTTCGGAAAAGGCCTTGTCGGAAAACCTCGACCGATTCAACGGCTATTGCCAGGCGCTCATCGATAAAAAGATTCCCGTCAATAACGACTATATTTATACCTATCCGCAGCAACCGGTCGAATGGAAAAAGGATCTTTCCTCTTCCTATGAACAAAAATGCGCCGTGGACGCCTTACGACATTTTATAGCGCTTTCCAATCCTCCGACAGCCATCGTCTGCATCGATGATTTCAGCGCATATTCCGTCTTACTTGCCGCACAATCCATGGGCATACAAATTCCTGAAAAATTTTCGCTCGTCGGATACGGAAATTCGCCCGTCTCGCAGCGCTATCAGCTCACATCCGTCGCTCCCGATTGGAAAAAAACAGCACAGCACGCGATCGAATCCATTCTTCACCAATATTATAAGCGTAAGCTGGAATCCCCTATCGATATACAAATCGCACCGTCCATAAAACACCGTAATTCGGTAAAAATAAATTTATGACTGCGGAGAAAAAAATGAGACAACCTGATTTTAAAAACCTGGAAGCGGTTTTAGAGTGCAGACAGCCGGATCGCCCCACCCTTTTCGAGTTTTATATCGAAAATAACATCAGCACAAAATTAGCCAACCAGCAGGCGAAATCCACCTGGGACTGCGCATGGAATTACGAATTGCTCATTCCTGCCATGATGCGTGCAGGTTACGACTACATCACCATGCACGGCAGCGAATTCTGCTTCCCCGTTGAACGCGTTCAAGCACAGAGCGCCTCAATGAATACCGGTATTTTATCCGATCGAAACGATCTGCACGCGTATCCGTTTGTTGATCCGGATAAATGCGACTATTCCCGGCTTGCCGGTGCAGAAAAAGCCTTGCCCAAAGGTATGAAAATTATTGCGTTCGGCGCAGGCGGTATATTGGAAAACGCGATTTCGCTCGTCGGCTATGAAAATTTGTGCTATTCTATCTATGAAGATCCCGCGTTTGTACGGGAACTTTTTACCGAGATCGGTCAAAGGTTTGTCGCCTATTATGACCATTGTCTCTCCTTTGACGGCGTTGCCGCTATCATTTCAAACGACGATTGGGGCTTTAATACGGGTACCATGTTCGCGCCGGACGATCTTAGAAAATACGTCTTCCCCTGGCATAAAATCATTGCGGAACACGCGCACAGAGCCGGCAAAAAAATTATTCTGCACTCCTGCGGAAATCTTGACCTCGTTTGGGACGACATCATCCATGATATGAAATTTGACGGCAAACATTCCTACGAAGACAATATCTGCCCCGTGGAAGATATGTACCAGAAACTGAAGGGGAAAATCGCTGTATTGGGCGGTATCGATATGGATTTTGTCTGCCGCAAAACTCCGCAACAGGTCTATGACCGCTGCAAAAAAATGGTCGACAAGGCTACGACGGGCTATGCGCTCGGCACAGGCAACTCGATCCCGAATTACGTTCCTCCCGAAAATTTTGAAGCAATGATCCGCGCCGTTAATCCCGATTTTCATTGGTAAAGGAAAAGTTCTTCTCTGTCAATGCACTTCCTTTCCATTTTTTATCGCATAAAAACTGCATTCAATTTTTCTGTTGCATCAAAAAAGGCGAACGTCTTTGCCCACGCAAAGGCGTTCGCCTTTTTCTTTACGTTTCAGCACTGATACGACCCCACTTCTTTTACACAATTTACAATCGCTTTGTAATTCTCTAAACTGACTGAATTGGGTATCGAATGATCGGAAGAGAAAATATAACCGCCGCCTTGTTTCAAGATCGGCACCAGCCTTTGGATTTCCTGCAAAGTCGCCTCAATATCCTCCCAATACATGGCATTCATGCCTCCGTGCAAAGTCAGGGTGTCGCCGAACTTTTGTTTTAAAAATACGGAATCCATTCCCGCTTTTACTTCCAGCGGATTCAACGCATCCACCCCTATCTCCACAAGTTCCGGAACAAACGGCATGATATACCCGCAAGAATGCAGATGCGCATACATACCCTGCTTATGAATCCACTCCACCGCGCGTTTCTGTACGGGTTTTAGCAATTCTCTATAAACCTCCATCGAAAAAAATGTAGTATTTTTATATCCCATATCGTCGCACCAATACACTTCGTCAAACCGGTATCCGAGCTTTAACAGCTTTTCATACTGCGCGATACTCAGATCCAAATAGGTATTAAAGATATCCATTACCCATTCCGGCTCTTCAAGCATCGCAATTAAGATCGTTTCCGTGCCGGACATCCAAGAATGCGCCACATCAAAGCCAAACCAAAAATTTGCCTGCAGCCAGCGCCCCTCCGCCTTCCATTTCGGATATTCTCGCTGTATTCTTTCCATATCAAAACGATCTATATCTTCCGTCATACGCCTTTTGGCTTCCTGCCATACATTTGAATCTTTTATTTTAAAATCCAAAAATTCAGGCGTTGAGTCCGGAACTTTAAAATTTTTCAGCGTCACTCCCCACCCCGTCGTCGCTATAACATACTCCTTAGTTTCTTCCAAAATCTTTACCGGATAACGAGGAGAAAAATCGCCATATACCTGGCCAAGTTTATCTACGCCGAAATAATCTTCCCATGCCATACCTTGCGGCATTCCCTCCGCATACCAGCGATTCAACGTTCCCTGCCAAGGCTGATCGATGATCGGAATACGGTCTGCCTCTTTTTTTTCAAAAATTCGCCGAAACCTTTCTTGCGTTGTCATTTCTGTTTCTCCCCTTCAATTTTATGGCTATATTATCCTATAAAATGATTGAGCTTTCAAGCTTTTTTTAAAAAAAATAATATGGTATTGAAGGATTATTCTTAAAAAAAATCATTTAAAAATATATTTTTTTACAAAAAAAGAAGACAAATAATCTTTATTTTCGGTAGCGGACTTTGCAATCGCGGGACGCTATCTCCCTTACGTTTCGTATCGGTTTCATCCGGATCGATGACAAAAATTTATCTAGCGTGCAGCTGTTTTTCGGTACTTTGCCCTATCGTTCATACAGAAAGTCTCTGCCCTTGTTTAAATTTTCTACTCGCAAGTTACAGACCCCACCAAGACAAGCCTTTTTCCTGCCGTAATTTTTAACGCCTGTTTTACGGTCATTTTTTCACAGGGATTCAAATACAAAATTTGATCGTCCCGTAATTTTTCAAAATATACCGGCAAGTCCTCCGCCGCCCGATCATTTAATTGCAGCGCTTTCAATGATCGCATTGAACGGAACGTCTCCACGTGCTGCGTATGACCTCCGCACAAATGTATCATACCGCCGTTCGGATAAGCATTCAAAACAGCCTCATCCAAATCCGAAACGAGATCTCTGTATACTTCTTTTGAAATAAGCTGCGTCGTACAGCCGCAAATCTGACCGTATCCGGGAGGCTGCGTCCGATTCCACGATATTACCGGCTGCAACTGCCGTAACGGAATTACGTTTTGAAAAGCTTTATGAATTTTCACCAATGTGCGGGTGATCGTTTCCAAATCCTTGCGCGCTTTTTCAGGGGATAACAACATTTCAATAAGAATATCTTGCCCATATAAATTGACCGCAATATTCAAAGCGCTTGCAATCGTCGGAAGCCCGAACAGCGGAAACTTTCCTCCCGCCTCCGCAAATCTTTTTGCCGCTCGCATGGATAATACAAACGCTTCATTGCGTT
>CASDTU010000023.1 GCA_949283775.1 uncultured Bacillota bacterium | reverse complement strand
AACATCTGCTTCGTCAATCCGACGCTGCGGAAAATGTTTCTGATTTCATCCTGCGCATTGTCAAAAATGGCGAGCATGATGTGTTCGACGGAAACGTATTCGTCTTTCATGGAAGAGGCAAGTTTTTCTGCGTCGTTTAAGATTTTATCCGTCAAAGGCGCGATATAGATTTTATCGGGCTCGCGGCCGCTGCCGCTTACGCCCGGGATTTTGCTGATTGCAGAATCGACAAGTGCAAGCAAATTATCGGTATCGATACCCGCTTTTTTCAAGAGTTGGGCGATCAAGCCGCCTTCCTGATCCACCAAAGCGTAGAGCAGGTGTTCGGGCATGATTTGCATATTCTGGTTTTCCAGGGCAATGCTTTGCGCTGCGTTTAAGGCTTCTAAGGCTTTTTTGGTAAGTTTCTGTGCATTCATAAAAATCACCTCCTTGTATTAAATGATCTGAACGCCGCTGTTGAGGTAGGCTAAATAACGCTTTTCAATATCCTGCGTCGAACGGAAATTTCCGGCGAGATATTGTTTTAAAATTTCATCAAATGCGGCAATATAGTTACTGATTGCTTTTCCGATCTGTTCTTCGCTGTAATCGGAATCGTTGGGTACGGCGAAACTGCGAAGGAATTTTCCGTTTTCCATGCCGTATTCGATCGCGCCCTGCGAGAAATAATGATGAATGTAAATTTTTTCAAGTTGCATCCAAATTTTAAAAAACTGCGTCAGTTCCAGCATCAGTTCGGAAGAAGTGGTGCGGAAAATGATTTTCAGTTGTCCGATCGTTTCCTTAGGGGTGCGGTACATTTCGACTTCATAACGGATCGTCGGCCTGTAATGGTATTTTAAGGAGCTTTTAATGGACATCGTCAGATCGTTCGGCTGCGAATACAGCATATAGCTTTGATTTTGTCCGAACATATTTTCAATGATATCAAAAATATTTTGAATATGTTTTTCCGGTGTGATCAAAGATACGTATTCCGCCAATATTTGATTGACAAGATTCGAACGATTTGTATTTTTTTCAGATGCCATCCGATCGATCTCGCGTATGACGTCTTCCGACAGCATCAAACTGTACATATTTTTTTTCATGCAAGTCCCTCCTTTTTTGTTTGCCTATATTATAGCAAGAATTTTAAATTTGTCAACAGTTTTATATAAAAATTGTTACAAATTTTAGATTTGATCGATTGCATTCCGAGAAAAAGTTTGCTATAATGATAAAAAAGAGGGGAGGCGGAAGTATGTTTGCGATCAAAGAAAAAATTTACGAAGCGGAACAGATCGAGATAATAAAGGACGGTGCAGTCGCATTTAAAGTGTCGAAAGGCGATTCGCTCTATAAAAAAATCCTAAAAGAGTGGAGTGCTATGACGGAGAAAGCCCATCAGATGCCTGCTTTCGGAGTCAGCATCGACGACCTGACGAGGGAGGAAAAGAAGAGCGGACTTTGGATCGAGTTTGTGTTCGGCGAGGAGAAGAGCGATTGCGACATGCCGTTCACAAAGCTGCTGGCGGCAGTAAAGCCGAAGGACTGCGGACTGAATCTGATCCGTTGGGACGGAAAAGGATATAACGGACGGTGTTTTTATTTGGATCTGAACGGCGAAACTTCGGAAAATTTTTATAAAGAACTCGAATTGCTCTGCAAAGGCAATTAAAATTCCGTAAAAAAGACAGTTTTTGAAATAAAGACTTTACAGAATTGCCATTTTGTGTTAAAATAGTATTAGATATACTATAGATTGTGTTCGGGAGTTTTTTATGAAATGTATGTATTGCGGTTGCACGGAAAGCAAAGTAATTGACAGCCGTTCGACGGACGAGGACAGAACGATTCGCCGCAGGCGGGAGTGTATGCAGTGCGGAAGAAGGTTTACGACGTATGAAACGATCGAAACGACGCCGGTGCTGGTCGTCAAGAACGGCGGAAACCGCCAAGCATTCGATCCGAACAAGATAAAAAACGGCATTATCAAGGCTTGTGAAAAGCGTCCTGTTTCGATGTCAAAAATCGATAAACTTGTGGAAGATATCAAAAAGCAGGTGTATAATTCTTTGGAGCAGGAGATCACTTCAAAAAAAATCGGTGAAATGGTGATGGACGGGCTGAAAGATATCGACGAAGTTGCCTATGTTCGCTACGCTTCCGTATACAGGCAGTTTACGGATATCTCTTCCTTTATGAACGAATTGCAATCGATGATGAAAGAAACAAAAGAACCTAAGAATATAACAGAGCGGAAGTCCGAAGAGTAGGACTTCCTTTTCAGTTCATAGGGCGGTGTTTAAAAAATGAGTAAGAAAGTACAGGTCGGCCGCGTATTTCTCGGCGGAGGGGAGCCTGTCCGCATCCAGTCGATGACGACGGCGCATACGTCCGATACGGAAACGACGATCGGGCAAATCGAAAAACTTGCTGCGGCCGGCTGTGAAATTGTTCGGGTGGCGATCCGCGACGAAGAAGATGCAAGGGCATTAAAAAAAATCAAGGAATCTTCATCGGTTCCGCTTGTTGCTGACATTCATTTTTCGGCGAAGCTGGCGGTGCTGGCGATCGAAAACGGCGCGGATAAAATCCGCATCAATCCCGGAAATATCGGAAACGAAGATAAGATTCGCTTGGTCGCCGACTGCGTGCGTGCGCATAAGATTCCGATACGGGTCGGCGCCAATACGGGCAGTATCGAAAAGACGTTTTTGGAGAAATACGGCCGCACTGCGGACGCTTTGGTGGAGAGTGCACTCTGCAACGTCGGCATCTTGGAAAAGTACGGGATCGGCGATATCGTCATATCGGTAAAGGCGTCCTCGGTGCCATTGACTGTTGAAGCATACAGAAAAATTGCAAAAAAGACAGACTATCCGTTGCATTTGGGCGTTACGGAAGCGGGTACGAAAGAGAGCGGCGTCGTAAAGAGCAGCGTCGGAATCGGCGCGTTGCTGTTGGACGGGATCGGCGATACAATCCGTGTCTCTCTGACGGACGATCCGTTGGAGGAGGTCTATGCGGCCAAAAGGATACTGCGCGCCTGCGGTTTGGAAAAAGAATATGTGGAAGTCGTGTCCTGTCCCACTTGCGGACGCTGTGAATGGAACAGTATGCAACTCGCGCAGGAAATTGAAAAAATGACTTTTGCCAGCAAAAAGCCGCTCAAGATTGCCGTGATGGGATGCGTTGTGAACGGACCGGGTGAAGCAAACGATTGCGATATCGGGATTGCAGGCGGAAAAGAGAAATGCGTGATTTTTCGGCATGGCAAGCCGACGGAATCGGTGTCGGCAGACATTGCTCCGGGATATTTTAAGAAAATGGTTTTGAATTTATTGAAGTAACAAAAGCGAGGAAAAAAGCAGCGGAATGGACAAACAGGTATTTTTAGAGAAGCTGAGAAATATAAACGGGTTTGAAAGCGCGGTCTTAAACAGTATAACGCTGAAAAAAGAAACGTTATCCTGTAAATTTCATATCATTACGGACAGAGCGTATTCACAGGAAAGCGTCCGCTTGGCGCAGGAGCTGGCAAAAGAAGCGGTGCCGCAAAATCTAAGTGCGGAGTTGCAAATCAAAAAAGTGGTAGCCGATCCGCAGATCGTCCGGCAAAAAATTTTGGAATATTTGGATCGGAATCATCGAGCTGCGGCGGCGTGTATTCGGGCGGAAGACATAGAAGTGATCCCCGGCGAACCGATTCGCTTCCAATTCGGGGTCGACGCCGCGGAAAGAGGCTTTTTTGAAAAGAATGAACAGCTGTTGCCGGGAATCGAAAAGATGCTTTCCAAAAATTTTTGCGGTTCTTTTCGCGGAGAGCTCGTCGACAAGGAGAAGGTGCCCCCCGAAGAAACGGAAGAAGAGACGCAGGACGAACCCTTTGATTTTCGTCCGGCTCGCACATTTCCGATCGCCGATTTTGAAACCATCGACGAGGCAAACGTACCCAAAATCGCGACGTATCTGGCGGATTGCAATTTTACGAGCGAATCGCTGACGGTTTGCGGAGAAATTACGTATATTCAGGAAAGGGTATCGCAAAAAGGCAAGCCGTATTTGCGTTTTACGATATCCGACACGACTGATCGGATGACGTTGTCGTATTTTATAAAAAAGAAAACGGAAGAGAAAATTCGGGCTTTGAAAGAGGGGGATCGGATCGTCTGTACAGGCAGCAATGAAATGTTTAACGAACGCCTGAGTTTTACGGCAAAATTTATCAATCGCGGTTCCATGCCGGCAGATTTCGTTCCGGAAAAGAAGCAAGGGAAAGCGGTGCCGCTTCATTACAGTAAGGTGTTTCCGGAGAAACTTACCGATTACAATCAGATGAACTTATTTGCGCAGGACGTTTTGCCGGAAGATCTCGTGAAAAATACGTTCGTCGTTTTTGACTTGGAGACGACCGGGCTCGTCAATACTCCGACGGGCGGGAAGATGGATGCGATCACAGAGATCGGCGCGGTCAAAATCATCGGCGGAGAGATCCGTGAAAAATTCACTACCTTGGTCGATCCGGAGCGGAAGCTCGACGATGAGATTGTTAAGCTGACGGGCATCACGGACGAGATGCTCAAAGGCGCTCCGAAAATATCGGAAGTGATCCCGGATTTTTACAAGTTTTGTGACGGATGCTTGCTTGTTGGGCACAACGTGCAGTTTGACTACAAATTTGTGCATTATTATGCGCAGCAGGAAGAATATCCCTTTGAGTTTCGTACATTGGATACGCTTTCGATCGCCCAAAGCATGCTCTTTTTGCCGAATTATAAGCTGAATACGTTGGCGGATCATTACGGAATCACCTTCAATCATCACCGCGCATGGGACGATGCGCTTACGACCGCAAAAATATTTATCGAGTTGATAAAAGCCAAAAAATGCTTGCCAAAAGCGTAAAGATATGGTATAATGAACATACTGAATATGTTAGCTTGGAATTGAGAGTGGGTTTCCGCTCTCAAATCTTTTTATGTGCAGTTTTTTAGGTGTTTGAATGAAAGTAAAACCGTTGGAAGAAATTGAACAGGCTTTAACGCCCGTCGCCCAAAGGTGCGGTGTTTCGATTTATGAAATTGTTTTTCATCAGGGTAAGAATCCTTCTTTGACCATTTATTTGGATACGGATGCGGAAGGCGGGATCGATTTAAATACCTGTGAAAAATTTCACATGGCAGCCGATCCGGTGTTGGATGAGCTTGATCCGACGTTCGGGCAGGGCTACACGCTGAATGTCAGCAGCCCCGGATTGGACAGACCGTTTAAAAAGGATAAAGACTTTTTAAGGAACCTGGGTAAGAAAGTGGAGATTAAACTTTATGCCCCGCTGAAAGGACAGAAATTTTTTGAGGCGATCCTGCTGGAGTATAATGCGCAGGCAGGAAACATCACGGTCGATAAACTGGGCGAAATTTTAAAGTTGAATCTGACACAGATTGTAAAAATATCACAGGCAATTGATTTCGAATAATTGCTTATTTCAAGCAAAAATAATTTAGGAGAAGACGATGGTTAGCAAAGAGTTCTTTGAGGCTTTGGCGGATTTGGAAGCAGAAAAAGGTATCAGCAGCGAGATATTTATCGAAGCGTTGCGGAATGCGTTGATTTCGGCGTATAAAAAGCAGTACGAGGGCGGCGCAGGGGACGTAGATATCAAGATCAATCCGGAGAAAAACAGTATCAAATACTATACGGTTCGGACTGCCGTGGAAGAAGTCGTTGATAAGGAAAAAGAAATTTCGTTGGCCGAGGCGCAGCAGTTAAAGAAGAGCTATAAATTGGGTGATCTGGTCTATGAAGAATTTGTTCCGAAGGACTTCGGCCGTATCGCCGCACAGACGGCGAAGCAAGTGATCTTGCAAAAACTGCACGAAACGGAGCGAGATAATACTTTAAACGAGTTTTCCGACAAAAAAGACGAGCTGATGAGCTGCGTCGTGCGCAAAGTCGATGCAAAGAATGTTTATGTGGAACTCGGAAAGGGTCAGATCGAGGGCGTAATGCTGCCGCAAGATCAGGTCCCGGGAGAAAAATACGAAGTCAATGACCGATTGAAGGTATATGTCAAAAACATCAAAAACAGCGGCCGCGGTGCGCAGGTTTTGGTGTCCAGGACGTCTGCCGGACTTGTCAAGCGGCTTTTTGAAAACGAAGTACCGGAAATTAAATCCGGTACCGTGCAAATTAAATCGATTTCCCGTGAAGCGGGCCAGCGCACGAAGATGGCGATTTACAGCGAAGATCCGCAGGTCGATGCGGTCGGCGCCTGCGTGGGCAACAAAGGCGCCCGCGTAAATGCGGTCGTTGCGGAGCTCGGCGGAGAAAAGGTCGATATCATTCCTTGGAGCGAGAACGCGCTTGAATTTATAGCGAAATCACTTTCGCCTGCGAAAGTGATTTCGGTCACGCAGGTCGATGAGAAGTCTGCCGTTGCGGTCGTTCCGGACGATAAATTGTCTTTGGCGATCGGAAGAGACGGGCAAAACGCGCGCCTTGCGGCGCGGCTCACGGGCTGGAAAATCGACGTTAAGAGCGAGAGCGCGGCTGCCAAAATGGAAAGTTTGCAAGTGCCCGCTGAGATGAGCGAGGATGACGAACCGTCTGAGGAATAAGTAAATTCGGCGAAGCAAGTTTTTTTGCGCGGCGAAAATCGGCGCGCGGATACGAAAACAGTAAGTTTGAGGTGTTCTTTGAAAGTAAAAAAAATCCCGATGCGGATGTGCATAGCCTGTCATGAGATGAAGCCGAAAAAAGAAATGCTTCGGATCGTAAAACCGAAGGATGAAGACGCATTTATTGATTTTACCGGCAAGGCGGCCGGACGAGGGGCATATATCTGCGACAATCCGGATTGTATAAAAAAATTAAAAAAAGCGCGGCTTTTAAATAAGACTTTTTCGGCGGAAATACCTCTTGCGGTATATGATAAAATAGAGGAGACTTTTTTTGAAAAAAAGCAGAGCTGAAACATTTATAGGATTTTGTATAAAAGCAGGTAAATTGACTTGCGGCTTCAATGCGATCGCAACGCAGAGAAAAGATGTGTTTTTGCTCTTGCTTTGCAGCGGCGCGTCAGAAAATGCGAAAAAGAGCGCCATAAAACTGATGGATAAGTTTCATTGCGAAATGATGATTCTACTTTCCGGTGAATTGGAGAGAATAACGGGAAGAGAGAACTGTAAAATTGCGGCGGTTCGGGATAAAAACCTTGCAAATGCAATTTTACAGGCGGAAGATGAGAATTTTAGAAAATATTCGGGAGGCAACATTCAATAAGATGGCAGACAGCAAAAAGAATTATGCGAATATCGAAAATATAGGGTCTCTTCTGGGAACGGAAGGGATCGGTGCCTTGTTGAAAAATGTGCAAAGTACGGAGAAAAAAGTGAGCGATATTCTCCGTAAACTTTCAGATTTGGAAAATGCGGCGGCAAAACGCTTACAGGAAGAATTATCCAAAGCGGAAGAGACTGCGCATGCCGCAGAATTGGAAAGCAAGTCTGAAGCACAGAATTTTACGGAAAAAGTTGACTCTTTCGAATCTAACGCAAAACCGGAAGCGCCGGCAGAGAAAGCGGCTGAAAAATCGACGGCGAGGGCAGAGGAAGATCTTAACGCTGTTCAAGAAAAAAACGCGCAGGCCGTAAAAAAACATCCGACGGTCGATGCAGCGGGCACATCGGATTCTTTGAATGATGCGGATCATCAGACTGCGCCGAAAAAAGAAGAGGCGATCAAGCAAGGAGAGACATCTGTTTCCAATTCATCCGCATCGGCTGAAATCACAGCGAAGACGCAAATCCGCAGTAACGGCGAGAGCGTGATCCGTACGCAATATGCGGAGCGGCGTGCACAGCAAAATGCCAATCGTGCGGCGCAGTTGAATACAGAACGGTCGACGGCGGATCGTATGCTAAGCGGCGCGCGCACGGAAAGACAATATCAGGGACAAGGCGAGCGCGGCGGTAATTTCCAAAATACTCAGCGCGGAACATATGCAAACTCGCAGCAAGGAGTACGTCCTTCGTACAACAGCGCGCAGACCTCGCCTCGCGGCGGATACGCATCTGCTCCGGCCGGATCAAAGCCTTATGGCCCGAAACCGAATTTGTCCGGAGGTCAGCAGGGCAGATTCAACGGTAAGAACGCTGTGGGGACGCAGACTCGTCCTGCGGCAGGCGGACGAGCACCTGCCGCAAACCGTTTCAATGCGGCGGCAGCAGCTCCCGTTATTCCGTCGGTTGCGCAAAATAAAAATTTAGCTGCATCGAAGAAAAAAGCGGCGTTTGACAAACAATACGTCGAACAAAAACGTACGGTCAGCAAACGTGCTCTGATCAAACAGCAGGTGTCGGTATCCGACTTCGACGAGGATAAGAGCGGTTACAGAAAACTTCGCGTAAAGAAGCAGAAACAAGAAGCCGTTCAGACGATCAAGATTGAGCATGCGGTCGTTACGACGGAAAATATCGCTTTAAAAGTTTTAAGTGAAAAGCTCGGCATTACGGCGGTAGAAATTACAAAACGCTTGTTTAAAGAGGGCATCGCAAAGACGATCAACGACTCTATCGATTACGATACGGCGGCATATATAGCCAATGATTTGGGGATCGAGCTTGAATATAAGCCGGAAAAGACGGCGGAAGAGGCGCTGGACGAGATTTATCAGGGCGAAAATCAAAACGATGAAAATGCAGTAACACGTCCGCCTGTTGTAACGGTAATGGGACACGTCGACCACGGCAAAACGTCTTTGCTGGATAAGATCCGCAGTTCGAATGTAACGGCGGGAGAGGCAGGCGGTATTACGCAGCATATCGGCGCATATTCGGTTAACGTCGGAGGCAAGATCATTACGTTTTTGGATACGCCGGGACATGAAGCTTTTACGGCAATGCGTGCCAGAGGCGCTTCGGTTACCGACATCGTGGTGCTTGTAGTGGCTGCTGACGACGGGATCATGCCGCAGACGGTTGAAGCGATCAATCATGCAAAAGCGGCGGACGTTCCGATCATTGTTGCCGTCAATAAGATGGATAAACCGGAAGCGAACCTCGAAAAGGTCAAGCAGGGCTTGACGAATAGCGGCCTTGTTCCCGAAGAATGGGGCGGTGATGCGATCGTATGTCCCGTTTCGGCAAAGACCGGAGAAGGGATCGATAATCTGCTTGAATCGATCAATTTGATAGCGGAAGTCCGCGAATATAAAGCGAACCCGAATCAGATGGCACGCGGCACGATCATTGAAGCGAAGCTCGACAAAGGCAAGGGGCCGGTTGCCTCCGTGCTGATTCAAAACGGAACGCTGCATACGGGCGACAACGTTATTTCGGGAACGACGATGGGAAGAGTCCGTGCGATGATCGACGACAAGGGCCGCACCGTCAAGTCGGCCGGTCCTTCCATGGCTGTTTCGATTTTAGGTTTGGAAGACGTTCCCAATGCCGGGGATTCGATCATTGCGGTGGAGCAGGATAAATTGATGAAACAGGTTTTGGACGAGCGCAAGCGGAAAGAGAGCGAGTCCATGATCAAATCGCAGACGCGCGTAACCCTCGACGATGTGTTTGATAAAATTGCCGAAGGAAAAATCAAGGGCTTGAATATTATCGTAAAAGGCGACGTGCAGGGCTCTGTGGAAGCCGTAAAACAATCTTTGCTGAAATTATCAAACGATGAAGTGCGCGTGAATATTATTCACAGCGGTGCCGGCGCGATCACGGAATCGGATGTAATGCTTGCAGATTCTTCGAACGCGATCATTGTCGGGTTCAACGTAAGACCGGATGCTAAGGCGAAAAATTTGGCGGAACACAGCGGAGTAGACGTTCGTTCTTACAGGATCATTTATGAACTGTTAGACGATATCCAGGCGGCGCTTAAAGGAATGCTTGCGCCGAAATACCGTGAGATCATGACGGGAAAATGCGACGTGTTGCAAACCTTTAAAATTACAGGCGTCGGCATGGTCGCGGGCTGCTATGTAACGGAAGGAAAAATTGTACGGCAAGGCAAACTGCGCATTTATCGCGACGATGTTATGATCGTAGAGGGGGCCGTACGTCAGTTAAAGCGGTTTAAAGATGACGTCAAGGAAGTTTCCGGCGGCTTTGAGTGCGGTGTCAGTATCGAAGGGTTTGACGGAATTAAAGTCGGAGATGTGATCGAATGCTATATAACGGAAGAGATTCCGGCATAGGGCGGAGGAGGCAAAATGAAATCGCTTCGCGGAGAGAGATTGTCTGCCGAATATCAAAAGGCGGTGTATGAAGTTATATCCAAAAAATTAAAAGATCGCTCTGCCGCTATCCGCGGCATAATCAGCGTAACGAAAGCGGATGTGTCTCCGGATTTGAAGAATGCCAAGATCTATATCAGCGTTTTAGCCGGAAGCGAAGAAGCAAACGCTGCTGCGTTTGAAGCGATACAGTCGAATGCCGGCTTTATCCGATATGAACTTGCGCACATGATGCAGATGCGTACGGTTCCGGAACTGCATTTTATTCGAGACGATACCATGGAATATGGGGATAAGATCGATCGGATCATCAAAGAAATCCATAAAGAAGACGATGCGCATTAAAAAACCGTACTGTTGTATGCCGTACGGCTTTGATGTATCGGGTTTAATCGTCAGCGGTGGAGCCGATTTGGTTTAAGATACAATTATAAAACGGAGCATTGATTCAAGATTACAAGAACAAAACGGAACATTGGTTCAAAATTACAAAAATAGAACGGAGCAAACGATTTGACATTACAGGAAATAGCGAAACATTTAAAAAAATTAAAGAGCGCGGCAATATTTTGCCATATGCGGCCGGACGGTGACACGCTCGGCGCCGCTATGGGCTTAAAATTTTTGTTGGAATCGTGCAATATTCAGAGCAAAGTTTTTTGTGAAAGCGAAATTCCGGAAAAATTTTTGTTTTTGGAAGGCATGGATGGCATCACAAAGGAGCCGGACGATACTTTTGAAGCGCTGATTGCGGTAGATTCCAGCGATGAATTCAGACTCGGTGCGCTCGGAGATTATTTTATTCGCTCCAAAAAGCCGAAATTCAATATCGATCATCACATTTCCAATTCTCGCTTCGGCGATTATTGTTTTGTGGAAGAAAGGGCGGCGACCTGTGAGATCATGACGGAGCTGGTTGCGTATTTTTCCGTAAAACTGACTCCGCTCGGCGCGAATTATCTCTTGCTCGGATTAAGTTCCGATACGGGAAATTTTGCGCATAAAAACGTAACCGAAAAGACGTTTTTGGCCGCGGCGAAATTGGTATCTTGCGGCGGCGATATCAATTTGATCCAATACAATATGTTTAAAAAGCAGTCGCGCGCGCGGGCTTTGCTATTTGGCAAAACCATGTCTCGGATCCGATATTTTGAAGACAATACAATTGCTTTTATAACTGTTTTGCGTTCGGACCTTCAAGAATGCGGTGCGGGCGCGGATGTAACGGAAGGTTTTATTGATTTTCCTTTATCGATTGATGGGGTCGAGGTGGCTGTTTGCCTGTTGGAAACGGCGAATGAGCGGTTCAAGATCTCGCTTCGATCGAAAGGCAGTGCCGATGTGAATGCTGTCGCTTCGGTCTTTGGAGGCGGTGGGCACATTTTGGCTAGCGGTTGTATGCTGAACGGCTGTCTGGAAGAAGTGATTGATAAGCTTCGGTTTACGATTAAACAGCATATGGTTGTTTGATTTTTCTTTTGATCGCCGGTTGATTTTTATTCGGCGATTTTTTATTAGGAGGAAATGCGTGTTTTCGAGCGGATTTATTAATGTCAATAAACCGGAGGGCCTGTCCAGTGCCGCGGTTGTATCGAAGATCAAACGGCTGACCGGCTTGGCCTGCGGGCATATGGGCACTTTGGATCCGATGGCAAGCGGCGTTTTGCCTGTTGCCGTCGGAAACGCGACGAGGCTCTTTGATTATCTTTTAAATAAAGAGAAGGTTTATCGGGCTGTTTTTTTGTTCGGCGCTGATTCAGCGACGCTCGACGCAACGGCAAAAGAGATATCGGAAGGGTATTATGTGCCGAGTCAAGAGGAAATATCTTCCGTTTTAAGAAGTTTTGTCGGCGAAATCGATCAAATGCCGCCGCAGTTCAGTGCAAAAAGCGTAAATGGCGTGCGCGCATACAAATTGGCAAGGCAGGGGAAGGAAGTTTCTTTAAACACAAAAAAAGTTAAAATTTATTCGATTGATTTGCTCGGACAGGCGGGAAAGGATTCTTATACACTTCGGATCGCCTGCGGTGGCGGCACCTATATCCGCTCTTTGGCCCGCGATATCGCCAAGGCGTGCGGAACAAAGGCGATTATGACTTCATTGGTCCGTGAAAAGAGCGGTTGTTTCTGTTTGAAAGACAGTGTAAAATTGTCTGAATTAAACACGGAGAATTGGCAGGATTATTTGGTTCCTGCTGACGAAGTTTTTGATTTTCCGATCATCGTGGTCGGGCAGGATGAATCGAGAAAATTGCGAAACGGGCTGTCGGTTTCCTATGACGAGTCGGACGGAGAGTTTAAACTGTATTTCGAAGACGGCTTTTACGGAATCGGAGAAGTGGCTTCCGGCAAACTTCGCGCGAAGGTCAAATTAGTGTAACGTATGATAGATATATTGGAATATAAAAAGGGACAAGCTGATTTTCCCTGCGTATTGTTGTTGGGATATTTTGACGGCGTACACATAGGGCATCGCCGCTTGATTCAAAAGGCAAAAGAGATTGCTGCAAAGCGGCACGCAATGCAGGATACGCAAGAGTGCCGTGTCGGGATCATGACCTTTTATGAAGCAAAGCAAGGCGCGCAGATCTATAATTTTAAGGAACGCCTTTCTCTGTTCGAAAAATTAGGTTTAAATTTTGTATATGTGGCAAAATATAATGAATCCTTTCGCAATTTGAGCGCCGACAAGTTTTTAAAAACGGTCATTTCGGATTTAAAGGTCGAAGCATTTGTCTGCGGTGAAGATTTTCGGTTTGGAAAAGGCGCGCAGGGGGATGTTTCGTTTTTGAAAAAATTTTCAAATTCGCATGAAATCTGCGCGTATATTGAGCCGTTGGTTCAAGTCGAAGCGTCAAAAGCAGCTGCAACGCTGGCCAAAAGATATTTGGACGAAGGGGATATGCTGTCCCTTACAAAATTACTTGGCGAGCCGTATTTTATTCAGGGGAACGTTACGACGGAGGGGAGAAAAGTCGGCAGGAGTCTGGGCTTTCCTACGGCAAATATTCATGTCGGGAAAGAAAAATATCCGTTGCGCTACGGCGTCTATGCGGTTTCGTCCATAATAGACGGAAAAGTTTTTAAAGGAATCGCAAACTATGGAAACAGGCCTACGTTTCAAGACGAGAGAATTGTTCTGGAAGCGTTTTTTGACGGGTTCAGCGGCAATTTATACGGTCGGGAGTTGAAGCTGGAATTTTTATTTTATATCAGGCCGATCGAAAAATTTGAATCGGAAGAAAAGTTGATTTTACAATTAAAAGAGGATTTAAAAAAGATACGATGATTAAATTTGGACCGAGCGGAAACAGCGAGAGCTTTTATGCAAAGGGATATACGCATACGGAACAATCTGCGGCGTTTGTGCGCGAAATGGGGTTGGATTGTTTTGAGTATTCGTTTGGGCGCGGCGTTCGGATGAGCGAAGACAAAGCAATTTCGATCGGTGAGGCCTTTCACGAGCAAGGTGTGGAAATCAGTGTGCATGCCCCGTACTTTATCAATTTTGCGAACCCGTCGGACGAAAGCGCGCAAAAATCGTACACGTATGTCTTAGACAGTGCCAAAGCCTTAAAACTTATGGGAGGGAATCGCTGCGTATTTCATACGGCGGCACAGGGTAAGATTTCCAGAGAAGAGGCGGTAGCCCTTTCCGAGGGTCGGTTGAAAGTTTTGCGCGATTTAATTTATCTGAACAATTTGGAAGAACTATTTTTCTGTCCGGAAACGATGGGAAAACTTGCGCAGATCGGAACCTTAGAGGAAGTCGTACGGTTTTGCAAGATCGATAAAATATTTCTGCCTGCAATCGATTTTGGGCACATAAATGCCAGAGAGCAGGGCAGCTTGCGTACAACTTTTGACTTTAAAGATCGGTTGGAATACATGATCGGTGAATTGGGATTTGAACGGGTAAAGAATTTTCACGTGCATTTTTCCAAAATCCAGTATTCGGCAAAAGGTGAAATCAGACATTTGACATTTGACGATATGCTGTACGGACCGGAGTTTGAGCCTTTTGCCATAGCCGTAAAAGAATTGAAATTAGAGCCGTATGTCATTTGTGAATCGGCGGGCACGCAAGCGGAAGATGCGAAGCGTATGAAGGAAATTTATACGGCGATTGCATTGAAATAAAGCGAAAAAAACATACCTGAGAAATTGACTTATATCTGAAAATTTGGTAAAATAATAGTATGGACAATACGGAAAGATTGCTGCGCAGTTTGAAAGCGGATGCAATGCTAACGGAAAGCGCTGACCTGAGAATGTATCTGACAGGTTTTACGAGTTCCTTCGGGTTTGTATACACCGATGCGCAGGAAAGCATCTTTTTTACGGATCCACGTTATGCGGAGGCTGCAAAGAATGCGCTCAGCGGGTCGTACATCGCCGTTGAGGTCGCAAAAGAGCAGAAGAGCGTACTGGATTATATAAAGAGTAAAAAAATTAAACATTTGGCTGTCCCTTTGGAGCGGTTGAGTTTTCCGCAGGCGGAACTTTTGCGGTCAATGAAATTTAAACTTTGCGACAGTATGCCGGCTTTTCGCGATGCGATGGCTGTGAAAAGCGAAGAGGAAATTTCCTATATTTCAAGAGCTTGTCAGATCGCGGAAAAGGCATATCTTGAATTTATCGGCGAGATCAAGGAAGGGATGACCGAAAACGAAGCGGCCGGGTATTTGGAATATCTGATGCGCAAAGGCGGGGCAGAGGATCGCTCGTTTGAGACGATCGTTGCCTTTGGCAAAAATACGTCCGTTCCGCATCACGCGCCCGATCAGACGGCTTTAAAAGCAGGGATGCCGGTTCTTTTGGATTTCGGCTGTACATACAAAGGATATTGCTCCGATATGACCAGGACTTTTTGCTTTGGGAAAGGGGCGGACTCTTCCTTTTTTGAAGCATACGAAGCGGTTTTATCCGCGCAGCAGCTTGCGACGGAGCAAATTGTTTCGGGTATCAGCGGTCGGGATGCGGACGCAATCGCGCGCGGGTATCTTCAAAAGTTTAACCTCGATAAATTTTTTACGCATTCGTTGGGACACGGTATCGGTATCAACATTCATGAATATCCCAATTTGAGCCCGAAAAGCGAAGCCGTGCTGCGAGATCGGATGACCTTTTCCATAGAGCCCGGAGTATATTTTGAAGGCAAATTCGGCATTCGGATCGAAAATACCGTGATGCTGCAAGACGGGAAAATTTTTGATTTTATGAAGACGGATAAAAAATTGATGGTTTTATAAATTCATCAAGTTTTATTATAAGGGAATATCCCTTTTACGATTTAAGATTCAATTAGGAAGGAGAGATAGTTTATGATTTCAGCAGGAGATTTCAGAAAAGGCGTTACGATTGAATATAACGGCAACGTGTATGTGGTTGTAGAATTTCAGCATGTTAAGCCCGGCAAAGGCGCGGCTTTTGTAAGAACAAAGTTAAAAAACGTTGTTACGGGCGCCGTTTTGGAACAGACGTTCAACCCTTCTGAAAAAGTTGAAAACGCGCATATCGAGACAAAGAAAATGACGTATTCGTACAGCGACGGCGAGCTTTATTGGTTTATGGATGAAGAGTTCAACTTGACGCCGCTGAATTACGATCAGGTCGAAGACGCTTTAAAATATATCAAGGAGAATGATACGGTAACCGTTCGTTTTTATAAGGGCGCCGCGTTCTCGGTTGAGTGCGAAAACTTTGTCGAGCTGAAAATCGTGGAAGCGGAACCGGGCGTAAAAGGGAATACGGCTACGAACGCTACAAAAATTGCTACATTGGAAACGGGGGCAAAGATTCAGGTTCCTATGTTTGTAAATGAAGGCGAAGTGATTCGTGTCGATACGCGTACGGGCGAATATATGGAGCGCGTAAAATAATTTATAAAGAGCGAAAGTAGAAACGAGCCGCATTTTTTGCAATGCGGCTCGTAGTGTATAAAAGGCGAAAGGTAAGATGAAAGCGGTTATTCAGCGTGTAAGAAAAACATCCTTAAAAGTGGACGGCCGTTTGATTTCAGAAATCGATTTTGGGCTGGCAGTTTATTTGGGCATTTCCGTCGAAGACGATGTAAGAAATGCCGAACAGATGGCAAAAAAAATATCGCAGCTTCGGATTTTTGAAGATAGTGCCGGAAAAATGAATTTGGCCTTGAAAGATGTCGGCGGATCTGTTTTATTGATATCGCAATTTACGTTATACGGCGATTGTTCGCACGGAAACCGCCCGAGTTTCATTGCCGCGGCGCGGCCGGAAAAAGCAAAGCCGCTGTTCGAGTATACGGCTGACTGTTTGAAGGGGTATGGATTGTCTGTCAAAACGGGTGTTTTCGGAGCTGACATGAAAATCGAACAATATAACGACGGGCCTGTGACCATTATTTATGAATGTTGAGGAAGCAATATGAAGATCAGATTTTTGGGTACGGCGGCTACAGAAGGCTTTCCGGCAGTATTTTGTAATTGTGATGCCTGTACGCGGGCTCGTGAAAACATACAAATCGAAACGCGTACTCGTTCGCAGATTTTGATTGATGATGACCTGCTGATTGATTTTCCTGCCGATACGTATGTGCACGCTATGAAAAATAATATTGATTTATCTGCAATCCATACGGTTTTAATAACCCATTCTCATACAGATCATTTTTATGCGCAGGAATTTATCAATCGCGGTTATAAATTTGCTTGGAATATGCGTCAGAATGAAATTTCGATTTATGGCAACAATGCGGTCTATAAGGTATTTAAAGAGGGGATTCGCAGAGAAATAAAAAAATGCGTAAAAGATTCGATTTCGTTTCATGTAATAAAACCGTATTCGATTTTTTCTTCGCATGAATATACGGTGAAAGTTTTGCCTGCGTTGCATTCAACGAAAGAACAGGCATTACTGTATTGCATAGAAAAAAGCGGAAAGACTTTTTTACATTTCAATGACAGCGGTCTGCTGCATGAAGAATGCTATCAATTTTTACAAGAAAACAATGTTGTTGCTGATGCGGTCAGCATGGATTGTACGTTTGCCGATAGTTCAGGCAGTCATTCTTTTCGGCATATGGGCTTTCATGAAAACGAAATTGTACGAGAGAAATTGTTGAAATATTCCATTGCATCGAAAGATACGAAGTATTATGTCACGCATTTTTCACACAATTCTTCTCCGTTGCGCGTACGCATTGCGGAAGCGGCGCAAAAGAGAGGATTTATTGCCGCATATGACGGATTGACGGTTCAGATTTAAAAGCCGTCAGCGTGCTGATGTGAAGTGCAATTCTTTTAGCGGATCGAATACGTAATTTTTAACGGGACGGAGTACAGAATGGCAAATCCGAACAAATTTATAAGAAATTTTTGTATCATAGCCCACATAGATCACGGTAAGAGTACGATAGCGGATCGTCTCATAGAGTTGACGGGCCAAGTATCTGAACGGGATATGGAAGATCAGCTGTTGGATTCGATGGATTTGGAACGGGAACGCGGGATCACGATTAAACTGACGCCTGTTCGGATGTTTTATAAAGCAGATGACGGGAAAGAATATGAATTCAATCTGATCGATACGCCCGGACACGTCGACTTCACGTATGAGGTATCCAGATCCCTTGCAGCTTGTGAAGGCGCGATTTTGGTCGTAGATGCTACGCAGGGGATCGAGGCGCAAACGCTTGCCAATGTTTACTTGGCATTGGAAAACGATTTGGAAATTGTTCCCGTTATCAATAAAATCGATTTGCCCTCCGCCGATATTGAGGGGACCCGCAAAGAGATCGAAGATGTGATAGGCTTGGATGCTTCGTATGCGCCCTGCGTTTCCGCAAAAGAGGGAACGAATATCCGCGATATTTTGGAGAGCATCGTGGCGCATATCCCTTCGCCGAGCGGAGATGCTGACGCACCGCTAAAAGCTTTGATTTTTGACAGCTATTATGACAATTATAAAGGCGTGATTTTATTTGTTCGCGTAAAAGACGGAACGGTAAAAGTCGGGGATATCATTAAAACATTCCGTTCGGATAAACAGTTTGATGTGACCGAAGTCGGAGCATTCAGTCCCAAGCTCACGCCAAAAGATTTTTTGCAGGCTGGCGAAGTCGGTTATATCGCGGCCAGCATAAAGAGCATTCAGGATGTAGCGGTCGGCGATACCGTGACCGATGCGATCAATTCGGCGAAAGAACCGTTGCCCGGGTATAAAAAAGTGCAGCCGGTTGTTTTTTGCGGGATTTATCCTTTGGACGGGAGCAAATTTAACGATTTAAAAGATGCGCTTTTAAAATTGCAGCTCAATGATGCCGCTTTGATTTTTGAACCGGATACTTCGGTTGCGTTAGGTTTTGGGTTTCGCTGCGGATTTTTGGGATTGCTGCATATGGAAATCATTCAGGAAAGAATCGAGCGTGAGTTTAATTTGGATATTATTACGACAGCGCCGAGCGTTTCTTATAAAGTTCATAAAACGGACGGGGAAGAGTTTTTTGTAGACAATCCTTCCCATTTGCCCGAAGCTTCGGATATTGAATACATGGAAGAGCCGATCGTAAAGGTTGAAATCTATTCACCCCCGGAATATATCGGTTCGATCATGGATCTTTGCCAGGATAAGCGCGGTATTTTTAAAGATATGACGTATCTGGATGCTAAGAGAGTGAAACTGTTGTATACTTTGCCCCTCAATGAAATCATTTATGATTTTTTTGATCAAATAAAATCCCGCACGCGCGGATATGCAAGTTTTGATTATGAAATAATCGGCTATGAAAGAAGTGAACTTGTAAAGTTGGACATCTTATTGAACGGAGACGTGTGCGACGCGCTGTCTATGATCGTTCATAAAGACAGAGCGTATCCGAGAGGAAGGGAGCTTGCGGAAAATTTGAAAGATGCCATTCCGAGGCAGTTGTTTGAAATACCGATTCAGGCGGCTGTCGGAGGAAAAATCATTGCGCGGGAAACGGTAAAAGCCGTGCGGAAAGACGTTTTGGCAAAATGCTACGGCGGCGACATAACGAGAAAAAAGAAATTGCTGGAAAAGCAAAAAGAAGGTAAAAAGCGGATGCGCAGCATAGGTTCCGTCGAAGTACCTTCCGAAGTGTTCATGTCGATCCTGAAAACCAATAAATAACCTGAATTTAGCACGCTTCAAAAAGTCGGTTTGTCGATCCGCAAAAAGTTCGGTTTGATTTGCAAGGGAAGATAGGTTACAAACGGTTTGTTTTTATATTTTGCCAAAAGATTTGCTGCAATGTTCGATAAAGAATAGTTGTTGCGGAAAGGTTATGCGGTCCTTCTTCTGTTGTATACAGGGGATTTCTAAAAACGGAAGAAGAGATCGTACGACCAAAAAGCGCTATTTTGAAAAGCGGCGGCTTAGCTTGGAAAGGGATTGCAGATTTTGACGATTTAAGTTGTTTTGATCAAAAAATCAAGAGAGTATAGTTATGGCAGAAGAATTAAATTTCTTTGAAAAAGTTTATTCCGCAGTCAAACAAATTCCGTACGGTTGCGTCGCAACGTACGGTCAGATAGCCCGTCTATGCGGCAATGTCCGTTCATCGCGCGCCGTGGGGTACGCGCTGCATGTAAATCCGTATCCCGGCATTATACCTTGCCATCGCGTCGTAAACAGGCAGGGGCGATTGGCGCCGGCATTTGCTTTCGGCGGTCCGGAAGTTCAAAAACAGCTTTTGGAACAAGAAGGCGTTACAGTGTATGAAGAAAATAATTTATTCTATGTTGACCTTGAAATTTATCTGTGGCGCTTTTAAATTGATATAATTTTAGTACTATGTGTGACATAAGCAATCGTGTCGGAGGATTGTATGGCAGGAATTTACATTCATATTCCGTTTTGCAGATCGAAATGTCGTTATTGTGATTTTACTTCCTATCCGGGCAAAATCGGCTTTGCAGAAGCCTATATGGCGTGCGTCTATAAAGAAATAAAACTTCGCTCCGATGATTTAAAAAATAAAAAGTTTGATACCGTTTATTTCGGAGGAGGAACGCCGTCGGTTATCGATGAAAAATGGATCGCAGGCTGTTTGCGGCAACTTCGCAATTTTTATACGATTGCGGAAAATGCGGAAATTACAATTGAAGTAAATCCCGGCACTGTAAGCGCAGAAAAAATCCGCACCTATAAAAGTGCGGGGATCAATCGCTTTTCCATCGGCTTGCAATCAGCAGTGGATGCGCAGCTGGAAGATTTGGGGAGGATTCATACGTCCGCTGATTTTTCCGAATGCTGCCGTCTGATCGGAGACGCCAATAAAAGCGCAGATATCATGATCGGCCTTCGCGACCAGACGAATGAAGACATTCGCAGGTCGATAGAGCTTGCAATAGAAGGGGGAGTCAGCCATATTTCTTTGTATGCGTTGACGCCGGAAGACGGAACGCCGATCTATTCGGATTATCTGAACGGGTTGCTTCCCGATTCGGATACGGTAGCGATGATGTACGATACCGCCAGAAAGTTTTTAAAAAGCAAGGGCTTTAATCGCTATGAAGTCTCCAATTTTGCAAAAGAAGGGTTTGAATCAAAACACAATATGAACTATTGGCGGCGCGGCGAATATATCGGATTCGGCGTTGCGGCGAGTTCTTTTATGTCCGGCGTTCGTTTTACGAACACGAGCGATCTGGACGAATATATAAAATGTATTCTGACGAATTATTATCCCGTGATCGATTCTGAAAAAATCAGCGAGCAGGACGCAAAATTTGAAATGGTCATGCTCGCTTTTCGTACCGAAGAAGGACTGTCGTTAGAAGAATACAGGCGCAATTTTTCAAGCGATTTTACAGCTGATTTTTACGATGCGCTCCAAAAAAACAAGGACTTTTTAGAAGTAAAAAACAGCCGCATTAAAATTCGTGATCAATATCTGTATGTGCAGAATCAGATCTTGACGGATTTTTTGAAAGAGTAATCGCTTTTTGTAAAAATTATAAGATCAGGGAAAATGTTGCTGCCGCGTCTGTATTGGGTGCAGACAGATTATTTTCGCGTAGCTATGACTTCACCGGTCGTCGCGTCGCAAAGCATATGCGTAATTTTGCCTGATTTATCGATGGCTCCTACATAGTAAAAACATTTGTCGTTGTCGTACAGGAGCCTTACATAGAGTTCGCCGCTGAATTTTTGATCGGAAAAGATAGATTTTGCCGTTTCGTCGGAAGAGGTTACGATTTTTTCCAAAAGATCGTCCAAAGATAATATATTGGCGCCGCCGACGGATTTTGCCGTTATCGAAACGGGGGTAAAAGTTTCGGAATTTGTTTCGGACACAGTAAAGGTAATTTCGTCCGCGGAGGGCTTTTCAAGCGACTGCGAGCAATAATGCACCATTTTTACGCTGTCAAAAGACAAGTCGGAAGTATAACTTTTCTCTCCGATAAAGTACGTTACCGTATATCCTTTCGTATTTTGCGGAGCGGTCAAAACGATTTCAAAGATATTTGTCATAGAACCGACGTTGCCGTCGGCCGTATACGGATATTCTTTTTGCGAAAAGGACGCAAAGACAGAGTATTCTTCGTTTGTGCCTATATAAATATCGCTGCGGAATTCCGATACAAGTTTTTTATAATCGGAAGTTTTTGAACAGCCGTTTGCGATCAAAAACAGGGCAGTCATGCATATTGCCAGAATAAACACGGAAATTTTCTTTTTCATTTAGCACCTCGTATCAAATATTTTATACAGTGTTATTGTATTAGTACGGCTCGAAAAAAATGATAAAAATATTGAATCGAATGTAAAAATTTTCTTTACACTGTTGCATTTTTCGGTGATTTATGATAAAATAGCTAAAATATAAGGCGAGATATTTTTTTAGATAAAAATTTGTGTGTGAATTTTTTGAGTAAGAGGATACTGGTTTGGGAAAATTGATTGCAAAAACTGCAACACTTACATTGGCGGCGCTTTTGGCGGTATGTCTTATATCGTTTGGAGTATTCAGCATCTTTTTTCCGTCCGTCATGGTCGATGTTACGAATGGTTTAGGAATGGAAAGAGCCTGTGCAACATACAGTCTGTCCGTTTTTGAGCGCAGCAATAAGACGAGTGATTTGGCAACAGCCGTCGAAAGGTGCTATAATGTAGGGCGCTATGATACGGTTGCCGAATATGGGGAAAAACTATTGGGCCGGGAAGATTATTATTCCTATTGCAAGGAGAGAGATCAAAAAACGGAATCCCAGGGCTATGCGGGCGGTAATTTTCAGCAATATACAACGGGGATCGTCGCTTGTGCGCAGTATGAGATCGGACAGAAAGATCTTGCGTTGGAAACTGCGCTGGGCGCGGTCGGCGATCCATTTCCGGAAAACAGTTCCGTTGCTTATTTGGCGTTTCTCGCCGTTGAAAAGGACGATATCGAGTATTGCGGCAATATTTTAAGCGCTTTGCAATATTTGGATGATCAGTCGGAGGCTCTGCGCGATTTAAGAGAGATTTTGCTTCAAGTTTGTTCCGAATAAACGTTGCGGAAAAATAGTTTTCCGATTGAAAAACTGCAATAAATTTTACTGTTGATATAAATTTTATTAAGGAGAAATACGTATGAACAAGATTGTGCAAGAAGGATTGACTTTTGATGATGTACTATTAATTCCGGGTGAGTCGGACGTATTGCCTTCCGGCGTAAATTTGCAGACAATGTTGACGGATGACATTCGGCTGAATATTCCGCTGATGAGTTCGGCTATGGATACGGTGACGGAAAGTAAGTTGGCAATTGCTCTTGCAAGGGAAGGCGGTATCGGTATTGTTCATAAAAATATGTCGATCGAGGAACAGGCAAGCCAGATCGATAAAGTAAAGCGCAGCGAGCACGGCGTTATCACGGATCCGTTTTTTTTAGCGCCGGACAACAGCGTGCGCGAAGCGGTGGCCTTGATGGAACGGTATAAGATCAGCGGCGTACCGATTACGAAAAACGGAAAACTTGTCGGTATTTTGACAAACCGCGACTTGCGGTTTGAGTCCAATTACGACCAGCCGATCGACAATGTCATGACTAAGGAAAACCTCGTAACGGCGCCGGTCGGTACGTCTTTGGCGGAAGCGCAGAAAATTTTAGGAAAACACAGAATTGAAAAGCTTCCCATTGTCGACAGTGAAGGATACTTAAAAGGTTTGATCACCATTAAAGATATTGAAAAGAGCATTCAATATCCGAATTCGGCAAGAGATAAAAACGGCCGTCTGTTGGTCGGAGCGGCGGTGGGTACCGCGGCCAATACGATGGAGCGTATAGCGGCGCTGGTTGCGGCGAAGGTCGACGTGATCACAGTCGATACGGCGCACGGTCATAGCAAAGGCGTATTGGAAGAAGTGAAAAAGATTAAGGCAAAATACCCGAATTTGCCGCTGATCGCCGGAAATGTAGCGACTGCCGAAGCCACAAAGGCATTGATCGATGCTGGCGCGGACGTCGTAAAAGTAGGAATCGGCCCCGGTTCTATCTGCACGACAAGAATTGTTGCCGGTATCGGAATGCCGCAGCTCACCGCAGTGATGAATTGCGCGGAGCAGGCGGATAAGATGGGAAAACGCATCATAGCGGACGGAGGGATCAAATACAGCGGAGATATAGTCAAAGCTATCGGCGCGGGCGCTTCGGTGGTTATGATCGGCAGTCTGTTTGCCGGAACGCTGGAAAGCCCCGGTGAAATTGAAATTTACCAGGGAAGAAGTTTCAAAGTGTACCGCGGAATGGGTTCGCTGGGTGCAATGGCGGCAGGCAGCAAGGATCGTTATTTTCAGGAAAACGCGCAGAAATTTGTTCCGGAAGGGGTGGAAGGCCGCGTACCTTACAGAGGAAGTTTGGCTGATATCGTCTTCCAGATGATGGGCGGGCTTCGCGCAGGCATGGGCTATTGCGGCATGCACACGATCGATGAAATGCGTAAAAAGGCAAAATTTGTCCGCATTACAAACGCAAGCCTCGTAGAAAGCCATCCTCATGATATTTCCATCACGAAGGAATCTCCGAATTATAGCCCCAGAGGTCTGTAAAATCAGATTTAAATTAGATGTACCGCGAGGAAATGCGGTACATTCTTATTTGTAAAGAGAGTGAACGTATGCAGCATGAAAAAGTTTTAATTTTGGATTTTGGCGGACAGTACAATCAGCTGATAGCGAGAAGAGTACGCGATCTGGGCGTTTATTGCGACTTGAAGCCTCATACAATGAGCATGGATGAGATACGGGCATATGCACCGATCGGAATTATTTTTACGGGCGGGCCGAACAGCGTGTATGAGCAGGGGGCGCCGCAAGTGGATAAGAGTATCTTTGCGCTGGGAATTCCGATTTTGGGCATTTGCTACGGCTGTCAGCTGATCGCAAACAGTTTGGGCGGCGAAGTTACGCACGCCGAAACGCGCGAATACGGCAAAAGCAAAATTGATTATACACAAAGCGCGCTGTTTGACGGCATCAAGAGCGAAAATATTTGTTGGATGAGCCATACGGATTTTGTGAGCAAAGTTCCGGAAGGGTTTATAGTAACGGCAACTACGAAAACGTGTCCTGCCGCAGGTTTTGAAAAACAAGGCAGCCGCATATACGGTATTCAATTTCATCCGGAGGTTCGGCACACGCAGGAAGGCGATAGGATTTTGTATAATTTTTTATATAAAGTCTGCGGTGCAAAGGGCGATTGGATCATGTCGGACTTCGTAGAAGAGCAAGTCAGGTTTTTAAAGGAAAAGCTGGCGGGAAAAAAAGTTTTATGCGCCATGAGCGGCGGGGTCGACAGCGCTGTCGCCGCAACGCTGATTCATCGTGCGGCAGGCGACAACTTGATCTGCGTGTTTGTGGATCACGGTTTTTTGCGTAAGGGCGAAGCGGAAGAAGTAGAATCGGTCTTTCGCGGACAAATCGGCATGAATTTGATCAAAGTCGATGTGCGCGCGCGTTTTTTGGAACGGCTGAAAGGCGTTGCGGATCCGGAAGAAAAGCGTAAAAGGATCGGAAAAGAGTTTATCAAAGTTTTTGAAGAAGAAGCAAAAAAAATAGGAAAAGTGGATTTTCTCGTGCAGGGCACGATTTATCCGGACGTCATAGAAAGCGGCAAGGGCGTTTCGGCGGTGATCAAAAGTCATCATAATGTCGGCGGATTGCCTTCGGTCGTTGATTTTAAAGAAATTATCGAACCTCTCCGCGACCTTTTCAAAGATGAGGTTCGAAAAGTCGGAAAACAGTTGGGGCTTCCTGATTTTGTCGTAAACAGACAGCCGTTTCCCGGTCCCGGTCTGGCGATACGCATTATGGGCGAAGTTACAAAGCAGAAGCTGGAAACGTTGCGCGATGCAGATTATATTTTGCGGGATGAAATCGCCAAAGCAGGGCTGGATAAAGAGATCTGGCAATACTTTGCGGTCATCACTTCGACGAAAACGGTCGGTGTCATGGGCGATTCCAGGACGTACGAGAATGTGATTGCGCTGCGCGCGGTAACGAGCGTGGACGCGATGACGGCGGATTGGGCGAGGATCCCGTATCCGGTGCTGGAAAAGATCTCTGTCCGTATCATCAACGAAGTGCCGCACGCGAATCGGATCGTATACGACATCACGAGCAAACCGCCCGCTACGATCGAGTGGGAATAAAAGCGTTTTGATAGGTAAAAATCATATTTTATTTGCGAAGGAGAATTAGAGTATGGAAAACAATAAGAGACCGGAATCCATGGCGCGCATCAACAATGAAAAATTGGCGAATGAATTTATTGCGGAACAGATTCAGGCCATTCAAAAGCAGGTAAAGGACAAAAAAGTTCTTTTGGCACTTTCCGGCGGAGTGGATTCGTCTGTCGTTGCCGCTCTGCTGATCAAAGCGATCGGGAAAAATCTCGTGTGCGTGCACGTCAATCACGGTTTGCTGCGCAAGGGCGAACCCGAACAGGTCGTCGAAGTATTCCGCAATCAAATGGACGCAAACCTTGTCTATGTCGATGCGGTCGATCGTTTTTTGGATAAATTAGCAGGGGTTGCAGAACCTGAAAAGAAACGGAAAATCATCGGAGCGGAATTTATCCGCGTCTTTGAAGAAGAGGCGAGAAAGCAGGACGGTATCGAGTTTTTGGCGCAGGGAACGATTTATCCGGACATTTTGGAGAGCGGTCCTGTCAAGGCGCATCATAACGTCGGCGGATTGCCTTCGGATTTGAAGTTTGAATTGGTCGAACCTTTGAAATTCTTATTTAAGGACGAGGTTCGCGTCGTTGGGAAAGCTTTGGGTTTACCCGATTCCATGGTGTATAGACAGCCGTTCCCTGGACCCGGACTCGGCGTTCGCTGCCTCGGCGCAATCACGCGGGAACGTTTGGAATGCGTTCGGGAATCGGATGCCATCTTGCGGGAAGAGTTTGCCAAAAACGGTTTGGAAGGCAAGGTCTGGCAATATTTCACGATTGTGCCCGATTTTAAATCGGTCGGCGTCAAAGACGGAAAGCGTTCCTTTGAATATCCGGTGATCCTTCGTGCGGTCAATACAATCGACGCGATGACTGCGACCGTGGAAGATGTTCCGTTTGCGCTTTTGCTGCATATCACGAAGAGAATCACGAGCGAAGTGCCCGGCGTAAACCGCGTCTTATATGATTTGACACCGAAGCCCTGCGGCACGATCGAGTGGGAATAATCAACATATATAGTTTAAATGTCGAAAATTTTAACACCTTTGCAAAAATTTTTGCAAAGGTGTTTCTTTTTTTGCATAAGCATGCTATACTAAATCAATAGCTATTTTTGTAGCGAGATCTCTGAAAGAGGCAGGCGTATTTATGACAGAAATGAATATGGACGAGATGTTAAAATTGATTCAGCCCCATAAAGATCCGGATAAAAATTTTTATCTGGAATTGTTGGATGAGGAAAAGCAGCGGCAGTTTGAGAAAACGCGCGTCGAGGTTGTCATGTCGCTGTTAAAGACCTGTTACATCAATTCTTTAAAAAAGAAGATACGGGACGCGTACAGGCAAGTCGAGGATTTGCGGGGCGAGGATTTTAACGCGGAAAATTACCGCACGATCATCGGGCTGAACGCGCAGATAAAAGAGTGGCGGGCCGAGATCGAAAGTTACAGAGGATTTTTCACGGAACCATATTTTGCCAGAATGGATCTTTTGGATGATCGGGAGGGATATAACAGTTACTATATCGGGAAAAAAGGAGATATAAAACTTGAAATCGTGGATTGGCGGGCGCCGCTTGCGAGAAAATATTACCAAAAAAGTCAGATTCAGTTTTCGATCAACGATTACAATTATAAATTGATCTTGCGGCGGGCGCTTCGGACGTCAAACGGCAAGTTTTACGATTATAAAAACGAGTATCTGAGCTTGCGGGATTATTTGACGAAGGAAGAGATCGGCGGAAGGGACGAAGAGATTATCTTTGATCCGTATCTGAAAGAAATTTTAAAATCACGCAAAGAGCAGTCGGAAATTTCGGATATCATCGAAACGATTCAGGAAAAACAGTACGAGATCATCACGAAACCGGAGCGGGATAATTTTATTTTGCAGGGATGCGCCGGAAGCGGAAAAACGATGATCATGCTGCATCGCCTGAGCTATTTGATGTACAACAATGAAAATTTAAAGCCGCGCGATGTTTTAGTCATAACGCCGAGCGATTCTTTTAATGCGTTTATCGACGAATTGTCGCAGGTTCTTGAATTGGAAAAGATCAAGACAAAGACGATCGACGATTATTTCATGCAGCTGCTGCAAAATGCGGGCTTGGCGATCGACGAAAAAATTGACAGGAGTGCGAAAATCCCCATCGGATATTTAAAATATGTTTATTCCGATAAATTTTATACGGATATTTCTTCGCGCCTGGAAAAAATTTATGACGGGATCATCGGTATGTTTCAAAGTCCGGAATGCAGGGATACCATCGATGAAATCGCAAAAGGCTGCCGCGAGCAGATAGAATTATTCGGCAAAATAAAGAATGCCGGCATTCGCGTCCGCCGCGCTGTGCTGGGAGAGATTAAAGAAAAGGCGGAGGGCGGTCTGTATTATACGAAACCCTTCCGCAACTTGATGAACGAAGTTACCGCAGCGGAAGAATTTCTTACGATCGATTATGAAGACAAAAAATTTAAGGTTTACAGTTTTTTCTACAAACGTCTTTTGAGTTTTTACCGGGCCGGCGTATTTATAACAAAATATTCCGGGCAGATCGTTGCCGAAGCAAAGGATGACTTGGTACGGCTGAAAGAGACCGTGCAAAAAGAAATTGTCGATTTAAAGCGGTATAAATTGGTTCGCGGCGGAATCGAAGTGGAAACGTATGCCGATCGCATCAGCAAAAGAGGCGAGCTCATAGAAGAAATCGATACGATTATGGATTCCGTTGAGCGCATTTGGGCGTATTTTGGGCAGTTCATCGAATTCTTTGAAGTTCTCAGGGGCAACTACTATTTTGCGCGGATCGGAAATTGCGGAACGCAGCTTGAACTGGCCAGGTTATTTTATAAAGAGATCGTACGGAAAGTAAAAAATAAATTTAACATGGGAAAGGGGTTGGTCCGCTGCGATGCGTTTGCGCTCTGTTTATTGCTTTCGCTTTTAGGGGAAAAATTAGAGCCCCGCTTCGGCATGGTCTTTATTGACGAAGGGCAGGACTTATCGTACAATGAATTCAGACTGTTGAAGGGGATCAACGAGGATGCCGTATTTAACGTATACGGAGATTTGGCGCAGAACATAACCGATTACAGAGGGCTGCGTGATTGGGAAAGGATTTCGCAGGGTGAGATCTTTACTTTGGATCAAAATTACAGAAATACAAATCAAATCGTCGATTTTGTTTCTGAACACTTGAAGATTTCCATGCGGCCGATCGGTTTTGACGGACCTCCCGTACAGAGGATATCCAACAGAGGGATAGCCGGCTTTTTTCGGGATAAAAACGGACTGAAAGCGGTAATCGTCTCGGAAAAGTCTTTGGAAACTTACAAACGGAAAAGTTACAATGTGCTCTCCTATACGGGCAGGCTTTCCAAAAACAAAATCAACTTGATGACGGTATATGAATCGAAAGGTTTAGAGTTTACCAGCGTCGCCGTTGTGGACGCCGATATGACCGTCAATGAAAAATATATTGCGTATACGCGAGCGCTGAAAGAATTGGCAATAGTAACGGAGCCTTAAAAATGTGGACGGATTTTTTATTGGATGCAGATGAAACGATCTTTGATTTTGTGCGTTCATCCTTTGAAAGTTTTCAATATGCGATGAAGACGTTTCGCTTTGAGGCAGACAGAGATGATTTTTATGTCTTTAAGTCGATCAACGATGCATTGTGGCGGGAATATGAGAAAGGACAGATTGCGAAGACTAACCTCATGACGGAACGTTTTTCCAGATTTTTTTCTTATAAAAATTGGGAAATTGATCCAAAAGAAGCGAATAAACTATATTTTGGAAAGCTTTGTGAGACAGGTTATTTATTGCCAGGCGCCGATATTTTTTTAAAGCATTTAAAAAAATGCGGAAGGATCCATTTAATTACAAACGGCACTGCTGCGGCGCAATACGGCAGATTGCATAGTTTAAAGCTGGATTCCTTTTTTGACGGTGTTTATATTTCCGACGAGGTAGGGTTTGCGAAACCGGACAAAAAATTTTTCGATGCGGTCCTACGGCAAATTTGTGTCGACAAAAAACACTGCGTCGTGATCGGCGATTCGCTTACGTCTGACATTTTAGGCGCAAAAAACGCGGAAATCGTATCGATCTGGTATAATCCCGCTTTAAAAAATGCCGACAATATCCGTCCGGATTTTATAGCTTGTTCCTATCGGGACGTTTTGAAAATGATAGAAAAAAATCATAACGGACAAAGTCCTGCGCCGATTCAAGGAGATATGGTTTAGAAATAATCAGAACGGATATAAAATAAGACGGCGTAAAGAATAACACTTAGAATTTCACGGTTTAAATCTTTCGATTACTTGCGAAAACGGACGTTTTTGTGTATAATATTGAAAAGAAGATTTTATGCTGCGTTGCCCGTGGATAAAAAACTACGGATGGATATTTCTCGGAATGAAGAAGCGTGCAGGAGGGGAGAATATGGCCGGAAAAAAATCTGTAAAAACCCTTTTAAAAGAATGTATTTCCTTGTCGGTAAAAACACAGCCGTTTTACGGGTATGCCGATTATTTGAATAAAGTGCCTTTATTTACGTCGTTGCAGGTATCCAACTCCGGTTCGGAATCGATCGAATCTGTGGATATTCAAATCGAATGCAGGGACGGTTTTTTGCTGCCGTTTTGCAAGCACCTAGATGAAATTCCTTTTGAAAGCACAATCGAAGTCGTTGCGGAAAATATAGTTTCTCCGCTGTATTTGACTGAACTTTCCGAAATACAAACGCTGACGCTTTTGGTTCAGGTTTTGCACGGCAAAGATGTTTTGGCCCAGGAAAACGTTGGGATCACCGTTCTTCCTTTTGATTATTGGAGCGGCCGCAGCGGAAATGCGGAGATGCTTTCCTGTTTTGTGCGGCCTAAAATTGCGGACTGTCTTCGCGTTTTATCCGACGCGCAGGAGCAGTTGAAACGTTGGGAAATTTCCTGTGAATGGAGAGGATATCAGGAAGGTGATAAGAATAAGATCCGCCAGATCTGTGCGGCAATTTATGCAGCCGTAAAAAAACAATCAATCGAAAAATCGGCTGCTGAATTTAATGTCAATGAACCGATGCCCGTCGGGGATATAACGAAAATTTTAAAGAATAAAGTGGGGACATCCTTTGAACTTGCTTTGTTTTTAGCGTCTTGCCTGGAATGCGCAGGTTTATATCCCGTCATTGCCTTCGGCGAAAAAGACATTGCATGCGGCGCATGGCTCTATGAGAATTGCTTTGAAGACACGGCGAGCGACGACGCTTCCTTATTGCAAAAGTATGTTTCGGACGGTATCAACAACGTCAGTATGTTCGATATTCAGGACGTTTTTGCCGGCCGGAACGTCAATTATACGCTGGCGGAAAAGCATTTTATGCAGAAAATCGACAGCGGCTGGTACGACACGGTTCTTGATATCAAGCGCTGCCGTCTTGCCCGCATTTATTCGCTGCCTCTGAAAGTGAAGGGAATCAAGGGCTACGAGCTGTTGGGGGAAGAAGATACGGACTTAAATGCCGCGCCGGAATCGATCGTCGGCACACGAAAGCTTAGTTTGGACGGCAAGGCGACAAAAAACAAACAGTGGGAGCGCCGTTTGCTGGATCTGTCTTTAAAGAACAGTCTGCTGAATTTTCATCCGGAAAAAAATGCACTCCATATCCTGTCGGCCAATATTAACGATACGTATGAAAGCCTAGCGGCCGGCGGGGATTTTGCAGTGTTAGAAAAGACGAGCGATTTGCGGGGTATCTTGCCGCAGACGGTTTATTTTAATGCGTCATCCAATCTTTCCGTACTGCACGAACTTTTGGAAGTGGAGTTAAAGAACAAACGCCTTCGTACCTTTTCAGAACGAGAAGAGATTGACGATATTCTGCGCTATCTGATCAAGAAAGGAAAAATAGCAGAGGAAGAGGCCGGAGCAAATGTTCTGTTTTTGGCTTTTGGATTTTTAAAGTGGTTTGAAACCAGCAGCAATGAAGCAAAATATGCGCCGCTGGTTCTTTGTCCCGTCAAAATAACGCGAAGCAAGGGCGGAAAGGGATATTCCGTCGCTTTCAGCGAAGACTCCTTACAATTTAACACAACCTTATTAGAATTTTTACTCCGTGAATTTAAAATCGATATCCGCGGTTTGGATACAATATCTTCCGGGATCCGCATTTCCGAGATCATGGCGATGGTCAAAATGGAAATTTTAAACATGAAACGCTGGGATGTTCTGGAAGACGTTTACCTTACGAATTTTTCCTTTGCGCGCTTTGCGATGTGGAACGATGTGCGGAAAAATATCGATAAATTCCGTAAGAATCCATTGGTCCGTTCTCTGTTAGATAACAGGTTGGATATACAGAATAACGTATTTGAGGACAAGTCCGAGGACGAATTTGCGCCTTCGGAAATATTGAGCCCGTTGATGGCGGACAGTTCGCAGTTTTCGGCAATTGCGGAAGCTGTAAGCGGCGCGACGTTTGTTTTGCACGGCCCGCCCGGAACGGGCAAGAGCCAGACGATCACAAATATGATAGCAAACTGTCTGAATGCGGGTAAGCGCATACTGTTTGTTGCAGAAAAGCAAGCGGCGCTGTCAGTAGTAAAAAAGCGATTGAATTCGATTGGGTTAGGAGATTTTTGTCTCGAACTGCATTCGAGTAAACTGGACAAAACGCAGCTTTTAAAATCATTGGAAAGTACCTTGGCGCTGTCCGAGCTGCAATCCGATTCGGAATTTCAGGCAAAAAGCGATCAAATAGCGGAGCTTCGAAAAACGTTGAACGATCCGATCGAAGCACTGCATCGCAAACGCAGACTCGGTGTTTCCGTATATGAAGGCATTTTGATTTATTTAAAGAACAAAAATGCGCCGGACGTTCTGGATATAGAAAGTACCTTCTACGACAGCTTGACGAAGGAAAAACTTGAAAATTACGAACAGTTGTTGATCGACGTATCCGCCGCCGCAAAACAGTGCGGAGGAGTTTATCGTTCGCCTTTTGAAAATGTCAACATAACGGAATACGATGCAAACATCCGAAACCGTGTCTATTATGTGGCGGAGGTTTTGCTGGCAGAAATCAAGCATTTAAAGAGTTATTTAAGTTTGTTCCTTGATTTTTACAGACAGAGGATCAGTTCTTTTACGCAAAAGAAACTTAAAACTTTGATCCAGCTGATCGACAAACTGCGCAACGGCGATCTCGAAAAATATTTTCAGTGCGACGAAAACGAATTTTATGTGTTTTTCAATGCCAACAGAAGGCTAGATCGGCTGCTGGGGAATTATTTTAAAGTCTTTAAAGCATTGGTCGAAATCGATGTCGATCCGGCAGTCATCGAGCAGGAATTGGATAATTGGGGCGAAAATTACAGGAGTTCCAAGATTTTGTCTGCGCTGGCAAAGCGGCTCAGAAAATCTTCCATCAACGCGCTGTCGCCGCAGGATGAAGTGAAATATATCGGTATATTGGCGCAAATTTACGAAGATCTCCAACTCGTCAGGTCTAATACGAAACTTTCACAAAACTTCTGCGATCGCGGAGGCAGGATCAACTTCCGCCGAAGAGAAGAGTTTATGGAAGATTTAAAACAGATGCACGCTCTGGCGGAAGGCGTATTTATGGATTACAACGCCGATAGTTTCAACAGTGTATGCGTACAATCCATGCAGGGCGGATATGACTATCCCGTTTTGGACGGGCTGCGTCAGGCGATCATTTGTTTTGAGAGCGCTTTGGAAAACTTTACCGAAACGGTTTCCGCTTCGCCCGAGAAATATTATGATGAGGACATTTTAGATTATTTCAACGTAAAAGCGGGTGCTCTCATCGACAATATCGATCTGCTCGCCGCTTGGTGTATGTTTAAAAAGATCTCCGCGAAGCTGAACGAGGAAGGGCTCTCGTTTGTTACCGATTCCTTGGAATCCGGCGCCGTATCGTCGGAAAATATTTTAGACAGCTTCCGAAAGAACGTTTATCGGAATTTCATTGAAACAAATATCGGCGCAGATCCCATCCTTTCAAAATTTTCAGCCTCAGTGCTGGAAGAAAAGATCGAGCTGTTCCGGAATTTGGATGAACAATTTTCCAAACTTTCCAAAGAGCACATACGAAACAAGCTGATATCCGAACTTCCTACGACCTCGACGGAAGGCGCGCTCAGTCTGGAAGTTTTAGCCTTTCAGCGCATCGTAAAGAGTAATCTGCGCGGAATGACATTAAAGGAATTTTTTGAAGAAATTCCCAATCTGATCGCCAAACTTGCCCCGTGCCTGCTGATGAGTCCGATCACGGTCGCGCAATATTTAAAGGCGGAGCCGGATCTGTTCGATATCGTCGTATTTGACGAAGCGTCGCAGCTGCCGACCAGCGAAGCGGTCGGCGCGTTGGCAAGGGCAAAAAGCGCGGTGATTGTCGGAGATCCGAAACAGCTGCCGCCCACCTCGTTTTTCAGCTCCGGCTATGTCGATGAAGAAAACTTGGAGGCGGAAGATTTGGAAAGCATCTTGGACGACTGTTTAGCGCTGAGTATTCCGGAAAAACATTTGAATTGGCATTACCGCAGCAAACATGAAAGTTTGATCGCGTTTTCCAACATCATGTATTACGGAAACAAACTCTGTACTTTCCCTTCGCCCGATGCGTTGGAAAGCAAAGTTCGGCTGTGTTTGGTGGAAGACGGTATTTATGACCGCGGCATCACAAAAAGGAACAAAGCCGAGGCGGAAGCGTTGGTTGCGGAAGTTGTGCGGCGCTTGCAGGATCCGAAACTATCTCGTTCCAGCATCGGTATCGTAACGTTCAGTACGGCGCAGCAGGATTACATTGAAAGAAGGCTGACGGACGCTTTGACCAGAAATAAGCTGGAAGACGTCGCGTATGAGCGCGAAGAACCTCTCTTTGTGAAAAACTTGGAAAACGTGCAAGGCGACGAGCGCGACGTCATTTTATTTTCCGTGTGTTACGGGCCCGATCGGGCAGGGCGCGTTTCGTTGAATTTCGGGCCTTTGAATCAGTTCGGCGGCTGGCGGCGTTTGAACGTCGCCGTATCTCGGGCAAGGGAAGAGATGATCGTATTTTCTTCGATGACCTCGGCGATGATCAACCTCAACAAAACGAACAGCAAGGGCGTTGCGGGATTAAAGGCGTTTTTGGAATTTGCGGAAAAGGGAAAGACGACGCTCGCCATCAATTCGGAGGAGCTCAAACCGGCAAAGAGCGGCATCGGCAAATATATTGCAAAAGAGCTCAAAACTTACGGATATGAGTGCCGCTACGACGTCGGGATTTCCGACTTTAAAATCGATTGCGCGGTAGTCGATCCGAAAAATAAAAAGCGCTTTATTTTGGCGATCATGTGCGACGGCGTAACGGCCTATAATTCGAGCGCAAAAGATCGGAACATCTTGCAGATCCAGACGCTGAAATTTAACAATTGGAACGTTGTGCGCTTATTCACGATAAATTTCATCAATAATCCCAAGCGCGAAATTAAAAAGATCAAGGATATTTTAGATCGTTTGATCGGCATCGAGAAAGGAAATCGCGATTATTTGTCTAAGTATAAAAAAGCATACCGCTGTGCCAACCTTGAACCGAAAACGCAGCAGTCTTCCTATGTGACGGGCGGCGAAAACGACGGAGAAATCCTTGCGCGCTTAAAGGCGATCGCCTCTGCGGAAGAGCCGATCAACATTCGGTTTTTAATGCGCAGGTGTTTATCGTCTTTGGGTATACAAAAATTCGGCGGAAAAGTAGAAGAGCGGATGATGAATCTGATCAATCTTTGCGACTTAAAGAGCGAAACGCTGTGCGGCAAGAAATATATGCGCAAAACGGACAAATGCTTGGAGTATGATTTTTACCGCGTAGAAAAGGGAGACCCGATCCGAAAATCGGAAGATGATTTTACGCCTTATGAAATCGTTGCACTGGTGAAAGGGCTTCTTGAAAACAAGGTCAGTTTATACTCCGATGAACTTGTTTCGCTTGTCTGCGCGGAACTCGGCATTGCGCGCCCGAGCGATAAATTATCCGAATTTATCAATGAATGCGTGAATTTGGGAGTTTCGCATTCACTGTTTATCCGTTCGATGAGCGATCGCATCAGTCTGTGCTAAATGATGAAAGATTTTACAAAAGCAGCCGTTCCTGTTTTCTTGATATTGATTTTAATAATTTTAATTGTTTTCTGTTCATCGTTTTGTCCTCCGAAAAAGGACAAAACGATGCAGAATAATGTCGATATCGAAATGGAATTCGAGGCTAAAATCAAAGTAATGGTCATGGGAGAAGGTGCGCAAAATCCCGGAACATTTTATGTAGACAGGTGTGCTACTTACGGTGAAATTTTTACGCTTGCCGCAGTTGAAGATACGGGAAATTTTGTTTTGCAAGATACGATTTCCTTCGCGGACGCGTTTCTTGTCGGAAACGAATTTTATATTATTCTTGTTGTATAGTGGATAAGAATGGAAATACAAAAGATAAAAAGAGCAGATGAAAATATATTTTTTAAGGGTTACAGAGTGATAAATTTCAGGCCCTTATTTTTCATATCCCTGAGTTTCGGCTTAGGGATATTTTTATCTTTTGCCTGCGGACTCGCCGCACTATGGTATAACCTGCTTTTTGCCGCCGTCTGTATTTTTTGGATCGCAAAGAAAATACGCCACTGCGCATCGTTCGGAAAGTTGCTGTTTGCGTTTGCGCTGTTTTGCTTTTTTACCGTCGGTATTGTATCGTTTTCCATGCAGATCTCGTCGTTTGAAAATTCTCCGTCCGTTTCGGGAATGAACGATTGCAGCGGCATCGTTATGGATATTTCTGAAACGGATTACGGAAAATCGATAGTGCTGAAAGACGTTGTATTCGAAACGCCGAGCGGTCGTTTGACGACGAATAAAAATCTTCTTTTATACATGAACGGAGATAAGGACATTAAAATCGGACAGGAATTGTTTTTTTCGGCAAATGTTACCACCTTGGACAGTTATGCTTACGGGAAGTTAAACACAAGCTATATATTGGACGGCATGCGGTACCGCGCCTCGGTATCTTCCGATGCTCTGTCGTTCAGCGGAGTGGGAAGAGGCGGCTTATTTTATTCGGTCCGTGAAAAGATCCGCTCCGTGCTGTTTACAAACATGGATCAATCGGAAGCGGCGCTTTCGTACGCAATGTTGACCGGTAACAGCGATTTTATAGACGTCGGTCTGCTTCAGAATTTTCGTTACGGCGGCGTCGCGCATATCTTTGCCGTTTCCGGATTACATATCGGGCTGCTCTATGGGATCATCCACTGGATCTTAAAACGGCTGCGGTTAAAAAAGACTTTTGAAGTGCCCGTTGAATTTGCGGCGATCCTGTTTTACGTCGGAGTATGCGGCTTTTCGCCGTCCTCCGTTCGGGCTTTGGCAATGTGCTCCGTGCATATGATAACGTCTGCATTCGGCGTACAGTATGATCGATTGAATTCGGTTTCCATGGCCGCGATCGTTGTGCTTGCGATCAATCCCGTATATTTGTTTTCCGTCGGCTTTCAGCTTTCGATCGCTGCGGCGGGCGGTATTGTCGTTTTGGGAAATTTTTTAACTTCTGCGCTGAGAAAAATACCGCATTTTCCAAAAAAGATCGCCGCTGCGATCGGCATATCCCTCTCGGCGCAGATCTTTACTTTTCCTTTACTGCTCGATGCCTTCGGATATGTTTCAGCGATCGGATTGGTTTTAAATTTCGTGTTTATTCCGCTGATCAGCTTTGTTTACACCGTCTTATTTCTTTGCACAATGGTTGCGGCAATATTGCCGATCGCCGAATTTTCTTTGTTTTTGCCTTCCACTCTTTTAAAAATTGCCGTTCTGCCGATCATCACCTTTGATTATAAATCTTTGCTCATCAGCGGTTTTTCATTCGGCGCTTGTGCGGCGCTTTGGTATTGCCTGTTTTTCTTTCTATCGGATAAGATCAATTTGAAGCGTGTTCCCAAACTGTGCGGAGCGGGAATTTTAAGCATCGCTCTTGTTCTTAGTATGTTTAGCCGCAATTTTTTCTTTGGCGATACTCTGCGCATGAGCGTCTTTTCTTATTACGACAGCAATTTTCTGTTGTTTCAGCAAGATGCGCAAACGTATATGATTGCGATAGGTTGTCCTAGAAAATCGCATTTGGAGAGGATCTTTTTGGAAGAAAATATTACGACGGTTGCCGGACTGTTTGTTTTGGCTGACGCGGCGACCGTCAACAGCGCTTTGCCGATCGTTTTGGAATATGCGCAGGTCAATGAGATGTATTTGCCGAAGGATCTCGACTTTGTCAATTCGTTTCAAAGCGTGAATGTCGTATTCTTAAACGGATTTTTTGAAAGAGGCAGCTTTGCGGCCTGTTATCTTGGAGAAAACTTTTTATTTTGCAATATTGACGGCGCAAAAGTCTTGGTGTCGGGGAGCGGCGGTACGGCAGAAGGGGAATTTTTGCCGAAATGCGATCTCTTGCTGTCGATGATTTATTCCGAAGAAATCGTACAAAAGTGCGAGCCCGGCTTTGAAATTTATTTTTCGAAACAGGCAGATAAAATCAGCCTATATGAAACGGGCGACTTGCAAATTTTATGGAAAGATGATATAATTTCAATACAAGAGGCGAGGTGATCGAAAATGAAATTTTTACAGCTGAAAAAAAGCCTTAAAGAAGCAAAGCCTTCGCCCGCGTATTTGTTTGAGGGCGAAGAGCAATATTTTAAAGAAAAGGGCGAAAGCTTATTGAAAGATAAATTTTTATCTGAACCGTCTTTAAATTTCAGCACTTTTGAGGGCGAAAATTTAAAGGGTGCCTCCCTGCAAGAGCTTATCAGCGCGTTGGACAGTTTTCCGTTTCTGAGTGAAAAGCGGATTGTCAAAGTTACGGATTTTTATCCGAGCGAAAAAGAGTACGAAACGTATTTGAAAAAATATTTTGCGTCGCCGCAGGAAACAACGATTCTGCTAATCATCAACTCGCAAGCTCCGAAGGGGAAATATTTTGATTTGAAAAAAGCGCCGAACGTTGTAACGGTGGATTGTTCCAGAGCGGATGAAGAAACCGTTTTGCGCTGGATCTATACAAAATTCAAACGAAGCGGAATCGAAGCCGATACGGAGACCTGTGAGAGAGTGATGCAGTACTGTCTCGGCGATATGGCAAGGATCGTGGGCGAAACGGATAAATTGGTTGCTTATGCGCAGGGCGGAAAAAAACTTTCCGTCGAAGACGTGGATGCGGTCGTCTATAAAGATTCTAATTACAAAGCTTATGAAATGACAAACGCGCTGGGCATGAAAAATTATAACAAATACCTGTCGGTGATGAACGAGCTTTTGGCGAAGGGACTCGACGAGATGTCGATATTGAATATCGTCTGTTCGTATTACCGTACAATGTTTGAAATTTCGTTACTGAAAAAAACGGATGCCGAAACCGCTAAAATTTTAAACATGAAGGAGTTTGCGGTAAAAGCAAATCGAAGGCAGGCGGACATGATAGGGCTGAAAAAAGTGAAAGAGAGTTACTCTGCGATCGTAAAGGGGATCAATGCCGTAAAAAGCGGAGAATTGACGCCGCAAAGCGCTTTATTGAAGATCAACGCCGCATTATTTTTTACGTTGGAAGCAAATAACATTGCTTAGCAGTATGCAATTGCTTTATTTTTTTTTCGATTTAATGTAAAATAATAAATATGGTAAAGCTACGGAGAAGTGTATGTCAGAATTTGTGAAAAAAATAAAGGACGTGTTTATTGGATTTAATGCAGTTGACGTCTTGATTATTCTTTTATTTGCGCTCATGTTCTATTACGTTTTCAGAATATTGAAAAACAGCAATGTCCGAGGAGTGATCGTCGTTTTTTCATTATTGGTCTTTGCGACCGGTATTGTTTTTATTTCGGAAGACGGATTGAATGCGGAAGCCTTTATCGTGATCCCGATGGTATTGGCGGGACTAGTCCTTGTAATTTTCAATGTGGAAGTCAAACGGGATATTTTAAACATGAAGACCTTTACCGGCCTTTCGGAAAAACAGGGACATCAGACGCTTGTTTCCAAAGATGAAGTGGAGCGGTACGTATCCGATATCATTAAGGCCCTTCAGAATTTGTCCAAAGATAATGTCGGCGCTTTGATCATTTTATCCAACGACAATATACCTTCTCAGATTTTAGAGAGCGGCGTGTTGTTGGACGCAAAGATTTCTTCACAGCTGATCGAGGGGATCTTTTTCCCGAAAGCGCCGCTGCATGACGGAGCCATGATCATCAACAATTATAAGATCCAGGCAGCCGGCTGTTTTTTGCCTTTGACGCAGAATGTGAATATACCGAAAGAATTGGGAACACGGCATCGGGCAGGTATCGGCATAACGGAAACGTCCAATGTGATCGCGCTGATCGTTTCGGAAGAGACAGGGATTATTACGATCGCGCAGCGCGGCAAAATTTCCCGCTATGCGGATTACGATTTGCTGAAAAAGACGCTGAATGATTATTATTGGAAAGATTTAAGTGCGGACGGGAGAAAAAGAGTATGAGGGAAAAAAGTTTTTGGAGAAAAATAGCGGGTGTATTTATTGACAATATACCGATCAAACTTTTGGCCATTGCCTTAGCCGTATTTGTTTTTATTGTCATCAATTATGGCGGTTGATTTTTGTATACGATAAACTAAAAAAAAGTACGGACTGAAAATTTACGGAGAATTCTATGCACGCATCTTGCATCATCGCGCCGGAAATACTTTTACCTGCTGCGAATATCGATTTATATAAATGGGCCGTAATTGCCTGCGACCAACACACTTCCGATCCTCAGTATTGGGAAACGGTGGAGTCGATCGTCAGCGAGCAGCCTTCGACTTTGCGTTTGACTTTGCCGGAAATCTATTTATCGGAGAGCGAAGAACTGATCCAAAAAATAGCCGCGGCGATGAAAGACTATCGCAAAGCGAATGTTTTTCGGAAGCTTCCGAAAGGCTTTGTTTTGGTTGAGAGAAAAACTAAGATTTCGCCGATCCGCTATGGTATCGTTCTGGCGGTCGATCTGGAACAATATTCGTATGAAAAGCACAGCGACGCTGCGATCCGTGCCACGGAAGCGACTATCTTGGAGAGAATTCCTCCGCGTTTAAAGATCCGCAAGGCTGCGGAAATTGAATTTCCGCACATTTTGCTGCTGTACGACGATCCCGAAGACATTGTGCTCGGTGATCTGAAAAAAAATGCAGATCTGCCGCTCCTGTACGATACAGAGCTGAACATGGGCGGTGGGCATATCCGAGGCAAATTTATTTCCGATACCAAAAAAGTCATTGATTCCTTTTCCAAAATCGAAAAGGACGGTTTGCTGTTTATGGTCGGCGACGGGAACCATTCTCTCGCCACCGCCAAGGAAGCATGGAATCAAATTCGGAAAACTTTGACGGAAAAAGAAAGAGAAACGCATCCCGCCAGATACGCTTTGTGCGAGGCGGTCAATCTCTATGACAGCGGAATTACGTTTGAAGCGATCCACCGCGTGGTGAAAGGGGTCGATCCGAAAAAATTTTTACAGGGCCTGCTTCCGTTCGGAACGGGAGAGGGCGCCGTTTACGTCGGCGGCGAAAAGCGCCCGTTCGGCGTGGCAGACGATGTGCCGGCGGCTGTGGCCGGAGTCGATACATATATTTCCAAATACATTGCGGAATTCGGCGGCGAAGTGGATTATATACACGGAGAAGAAGAACTTCGCAGCCTTACCGAACAAAATTCGGATTGCGTCGGAATTTATTTGCCGAAGATGAATAAGGCCGATCTTTTTGCGCTGGTAAAACAATACGGAAGTTTGCCGCGCAAAACATTTTCGATGGGGGAAAGTGAAGAAAAAAGGTACTATATTGAAGGCAGGGAGATAAAAAAATGAGCTTGATAGTTTGCAAATTTGGCGGCTCTTCTTTGGCGGACGGAACCAATATTACGCGCGTAACGGACATTATCCGAAGCGATCCTTCCAGAAAATATGTGGTAGTTTCCGCTCCCGGAAAAAGATATTCCGAAGACATTAAAGTAACGGATCTGCTGTACGCATGTTATCGAGAATGTAACGAAACGGGACAGTGCGGAGAGGCGTTTTCAAAGATAAGAACACGCTTTACGTCCATTGTTCGGGAACTCGGGATGGACGGCTTTTCGATCGAAGAGATTTTAAACGAGACCGAAAAGGAAATCGAAGAGAGGAAGAGTTCGGATTTTACCGCATCGAGAGGAGAATATCTAAATGCGCGGATCGTTGCTGCAAAGTTAAATTGGAAGTTTGTTGACGCAAAGGACATAATCTTTTTTAACAAAGCCGGTTTGTTTGATGAAGAGAAATCCTATAAAGCAATTCGCGCGGCTTTGCAAAACTGCGAAAATGCCGTGATACCTGGCTTTTACGGAACAGATATAAACGGAAATATCAAAACATTTTCAAGGGGCGGAAGCGATATAAGCGGGTCCATTGTCGCAAGAGGCGTCAATGCGGATCTGTATGAAAATTGGACGGATGTGAGCGGTTTTCTCGCGTGCGATCCGAGGATCGTCAACCACCCGGAAAAGATCGAGAATATCTCTTTTAAAGAGCTTCGCGAACTCTCGTATATGGGAGCAAACGTTTTGCATGCGGATTCGATTTTTCCCGTGCGCAAGGGGGATATCCCGATCAAAATTAAGAATACCTTTCGTCCGGAAGACGCGGGAACTTTGATCCTGCCTTCCAAAAAATATGTCAAAGGAAACAATATCGTTACAGGCATCGCCGGCAAGAAGGACTTTACCGTTTTGTTTTTGGAAAAATCTATGATGAATTCGGAGATCGGATTTGCGCGTAAAGTGCTTTCCGTTCTCGAACAGGACGGTATATGTTTCGAGCATATGCCTTCGGGTATTGATACGCTCTCTTTGGTGATCGAGAGCAAATATTTGGCGGAAGGCGTTCTGGATAAACTGATCCGGCAGATTTCCGATGCGGTGAAGCCGGATTATATCCGCATACTGGAAAACATTGCCCTGGTCGCCACAGTGGGGCACGGAATGACGTCCAGCGTAGGAACGTCTGCCCGGTTGTTCTCTGCATTGTCTGAAGCGGGGATCAATATTCGTATGATCGATCAGGGATCTAGCGAAATCAATATTATCGTCGGAATCGATAACGACGATTACGAAAAATGCGTGCGGGCAATTTACCGTGAATTTTTTCAAAAAACTCAAAATTGATTTGCGTGTTAAAGCGATTTTAGACGTTACAGCGAGGAAAAGAGGTCTTTTTTCTGATGAAAAGTTTGCTCATTAAGAAATCATTGTTTGCGGGCAGTTATTTTTTTGTCGCTCTTTTAATTGAATTTATTACTTTTAACGTGATGGGGATAGGGCTCTTTCCCTCTTATTTTTGGTTGGATATTGCGGTTCTGTTTTTGATCGCCGCAATCCTGTTTATTATTCCGACGTTTATTGCGCAGGGGATCGCCATCCTTGTTATATTGCTCGCACAAATTTTGGTTTCCATTGCAAACGTTTCTCTGTATTCCATGAGCGGTTTGGTATTTGATTTGAGCATGCTGAACCTGATGTTCGAACTTGGAGGCGTGTTTGACAATCAATTCATCAATATTCCGTTTTTGGTAACGATGACGTTGTTTCTGATTGCCGAAGCGGCCATCTTGTTTTCTCTGCGCAAATACAGAGCAAAACATAATTTTCGTTTTCAAACTTTAATTGTCCTGCTGTTTACGTTCTGCCTTGCTTCCGGCGTTTCCGTAACCGCATATTATTTGCAGACAGACGGCTTTACGCGTGCGTCAACGGACGATGAATTTTATATTTATAAGGATGATTCGTATCTCTTTGATACGCAATTTCTTTCCGCAAAAGCCTTTCGGAAATTCGGTTCTTTCGGCTTTTACTATAAAAATATCGGAAATTTTCTGAAAACGGATCCGCTTTTTTCCGGAGAGGTGGATGAAGATGTTTTAGAAGAAAATCTTGACGCTTTGGACGAATATTTCTTTTCAGACGAAAAGTGGAGCGATGAACTTGATAACTTGCAACTGACGGAATACGGAGCGTCAGACAACATTTTAACGGGCGATTTTGCCGGACAGAACATTGTTCTGATCGTTATAGAGTCGGGAGAATGGTATGCAATCAATCGGATGTACACCCCGACGCTGTATGCTTTGGCAAATCAGGGCATTGCCATGACGCAGTATTATGCGCGCGATAAGACAAATCATTCCGAAGCTCTTTCGATCCTCGGCAGTTATCCGAGCGAACTGGAAAATTCCATAACGCCATCGATCAGCAATCCGCAGGGCCTTTTGGATCACAATTTTTCCTTCTCTTTGCCGAATATTTTGCATGAAAATCAATATACGACCAACTATTTTCATGCCAATTCCGGTACATTCTATAAACGGAATGAAACTTTTGGCTCGTTGTACGGATTTGACAACGCTTATTTTAAAGATAATATGTCGCGAATGAAAAACTATAACAAAGCGACTGATTTTTATGATATGACGCGCGACAGTGAAGTGTTTTCACAATATTTGAATGAATTTACGACCGTTAATTATTTGAGCGGCGACGAGACGTTTTTTACGATGATGATGACGCTTACGACGCACGGCGGATATGAAGATTTGGTTCAATACGGCGACTATACTTCCGATTTGACGGACAAACAAAAAGAAGAGTTATCCAAAAAATATCAGTTGAAAGATCTGGAAGAATACTACGAACGGATAAACGGTTACCCGAACGCGGAAGACTTTATTGAAGGGACTCCGCAAATCACTTTGTCGGCAACGGACGAAGAGGGGACATTGACAGACGTGTACCTTCGCTACAAGCGATACCAGGCCGCGATGATGGATTTGGATGTGGGTGTGAACCGATTGATCTATGATTTGCAAACCGCAGGAACTTTGGAAAATACTACGTTTATCTTTTACGCGGATCATAACAGCTATTATTCCGGACAGCAATACGCTTTAAAGGGCGTAGAGAACGGAATACAGTGGAATACGGTATTGTATAATATTCCGTTCTTTCTGTGGTCAGGGAAATGTATGTCTTTAAACATATCGGACGAATTGTATGCCGGCTTAGAATATAAGAATGAGGACGTGAAAGATTCGATCTATTCAGGCAAATTTTATTATGCGTTGCAACATAAACCTCCCGAAAAAGATATAGGAGGCGTAAAACTTACGAAATTTTGCAATACTTTGGATATCCTGCCAACGATTTTAGATTTGCTGGGTTTTCGGTATAACTGTAATTTATATCAGGGGATCAGCGTTTTCGATGAACCGGAATCGGTTTTTGTAAGCCGGGAATCCGGGTTGTTTAACGATTACATTTATACCAACGGTGATTTGGTCTATATTTTGGCGCAGGAACAGCAAGACGGATCCTGGATTTCCAAAGACGGCGCTGTTGAAATAAAAGAGGAAACGGTTTCGATTTTGACGAAGGGCGAAAAAAGACAGTATGAGGCAGCCGACGTCGCAGAGTTTATCCATGTAGAAGAGGGCGTGATCGTTTATAATCTGGATGCGATCTTTGAAACCGACGACGAGACATCACAGGACCATCGGGAACTTTTGTCCGATCCGGTAGAGGAGTTTTTGGCAAAGACGTCTGATTATTATACGCGGCAGGAAAATATAGAAATTATGTACGCGATTGATTATTTCAAGTATAGAGATATCGATCGGTATGTAAAAAAAGCCGTTTAAGAGTATTCTATACAGAAAACAGCAGAGATCCTTTTCTAAGGATCTCTGCTGTTTTGTTTTTCTTTTAGATACTTTTTACTTACCGCTATGGGGAATCCAACGGACACGATAGCGCTCCTTTAACATAGCTTATTTAGTTTGCCGAAACAATCCGGACAAATTTCTCCGAATCGTTTTTTACACTTGTCGCAGATAAAGCTCCCGCATTCGCTGCAAATATTGATATGGGATACATTGATAATTTTTCCACATTTTCCGCATCGCAAATCTGTCATGATATGCCTCCGTGTTTTTTTAGCTTAGTATACCCGTCTGTAAATAAAAATATACCGAAAGTTTGATAAAGCATAATAAAAGCCGATAATTTTATCAAGACGAAATTTTTCTCGCCACAGAGGCCTGTTTAAAGCCGTTAAATGCGATTGCTAAAATTTTATTGAAAAAAAAGAGAAAAAACACTTTTGTTTTCGGCGAAAATATGCTATAATATAAGGGTAAGAGATGCTGTATTTTACAGCTTAGGAGTAATGATTTATGGCAGAAAAAATTCAAGGCGTCTATGGAGAAGAGCAAATACAAGTACTGGAAGGATTGGAGCCTGTCCGCAAGCGTCCGGGTATGTATATCGGCTCGACTGACGAGCACGGATTGCATCATTTGGTGCAGGAGATCGTGGATAATTCGATCGACGAAGCGCTGGCCGGATATTGCGATACGATTCGGGTAACGATCAATAAAGACGGTTCCTGTACGGTCGTGGACAACGGGCGAGGAATTCCTACGGGGATCCATCCCAAAGAGGGTATTTCATCCGTCGAGCTTGTATTGACGAAATTACACGCGGGCGGCAAGTTCGGCGGAGGGGGATATAAGATTTCCGGCGGATTGCATGGCGTGGGGCTTTCCGTTGTGAACGCATTGTCCGAATGGCTGGAAGTTCATGTGTATCAAAACGGACACGAATATAAACAAGTTTATAACCGGGGCGTACCGCAGCGTGCTCTTGCGATCGTTGGCGATTCCGATAAGACCGGTACGAGCGTGACCTTCTATCCGGACGATGAAATTTTTGAAACGATCGTATTTCAGTATGACGATTTAAAATATAGGCTGCGTGAGCTTGCGTATTTAAATAAAGGGCTGACGATTTCGATCTGTGATCTGAGAGAAGAGAAACCGAAGCAGGATGAATTTTGCTATGAAGGCGGAATCCTGCATTTCGTGGAAGATTTAAACAAGAACAAGGAAGTTCTGTTTGACAGCCCGCTGTACTTTGAAGAAATGCAGGGGGATAGCTCGGTCGAAGTTGCTCTGCAATATAATGACGGGTACAACGAGACTATTTTCAGTTATGCGAACAATATTCATACCGAAGAGGGCGGCACCCATTTGGACGGATTCAAAGCGGCATTGACAAAAGTGATCAACGATGCCGGGCATAAGCTGAATATTTTAAAGGAAAACGATAAATTGTCCGGAGAAGACGTTCGGGAAGGAATTACGGCGGTCATTTCCGTTAAACTTACGGAACCGCAATTCGAAGGACAGACAAAGACAAAACTCGGCAACAGTTCCATGCGCGCGTTTGTACAAAAAGCTACGATTGAGCATCTGGGCACCTATCTCGAAGAAAATCCTTCGATAGCAAAAGAGTTGATTCTGCGCTGTATTACGGCGCAGAAGGCGCGCGACGCCGCGAGAAACGCACGGGAACTGACGCGCCGCAAGGGAATATTGGAAAGCACCACATTGCCGGGAAAATTGTCCGATTGCAGTGAAAAAAGGCCTGAACTTTGTGAGATTTACATTGTAGAAGGCGATTCCGCAGGCGGTACGGCAAAACAGGGAAGGGATCGCAGATTCCAGGCAATTCTGCCGCTTCGCGGAAAAATTCTAAACGTAGAAAAGGCTCGTTTGAACCGCGTTTTGGAAAACGAAGAGATCAAAAATATGATCACGGCATTTGGATGCGGCATATCCGACGATTTTGACGAAACCAAACTGCGTTATGACCGCATCATTTGCATGACCGATGCGGATGTAGACGGAAGTCATATCCGAATTTTGCTGCTGACCTTTTTCTTCCGCTTTATGCGTCCGCTTGTGGAAAACGGTCATATTTATATCGCGCAACCGCCGCTGTATAAGGCGACCCGCGGCAAAGAGGAAAAATATATGTATTCGGATAAGGAGCTGGAAGATTACAGAAATTCCAATCCCGGTAAATTTGATTTGCAACGATACAAGGGCCTGGGCGAAATGAATAAAGAGCAGTTATGGGAAACGACTATGAATCCCGCAACGCGTACGCTGCTGCGCATAAGCATGAAGGACGCGGCGGAAGCCGATGAGTTATTCTCTTTGCTGATGGGCGAAAAGCCGGAGCTGCGGCGCCAGTTTATTGAGGAAAATGCGAAACTTGTCGCTGAATTGGATATTTAACGAGGAATATTATGGCAAAAAAAGAAACAAGTCCAGAACTTACGGAAGAGTTTAAAAAGACTCTTGCCATGACAAACATGATCGATGTGGAAGTGGACGACGAACTCCGTAAATCGTTTATCGCATATGCTATGGCGGTGAACGTGAGCCGTGCGATACCGGATGTGCGGGACGGTTTGAAGCCTGTACATCGCCGCATTTTGTATTCCATGCATGAAATGGGACTATACAATGACAAGGCGTATCGTAAATGTGCCAGAATCGTCGGTGATGTATTAGGTAAATATCATCCGCACGGAGACAGCGCCGTTTACGACGCTTTGGTGCGTTTGGCGCAGGATTTTACGATCAACTTCCCTTTGGTCGACGGACACGGAAATTTCGGTTCGGTAGACGGCGATCCGCCGGCGGCGATGCGTTACACGGAAGCGAGAATGTCCAAACTTGCGGCTGAAATGCTGCGGGACTTGGAAAAAGAAACCGTGGATTATTATCCCACGTTCGACGATACGGGAATGCAGCCTTGCGTGCTTCCGTCCAGATTTCCGAATTTATTGGTAAACGGCAGCGACGGCATCGCAGTCGGTATGGCGACGTATATTCCGCCGCATAATTTGGCGGAAGTTGTCAGCGGCGTCATTGCGCAAATGGATAATCCGGATATTACGATAGAGGAGCTCATGGAATACATTCCGGCACCGGATTTTCCTACCGGCGCGATTTTGATGGGCAGAGCCGGAATTAAGAGAGCATATCGCACCGGGCGCGGCAATTATATTTTGCGTGCAAAATGCGAGATCGAAGATTATACCTCCGGCAATACGACTCGAACGAGAATTATCGTGACGGAGATCCCATATCAGGTCAATAAGGCGCGGCTTGTCGAAAATATTGCCGATTTGGTGAAAGACAAGAGGGTTGACGGTATTTCAGATATCCGCGAAGAATCGGACCGCGACGGAATGCGCATTGTGATTGAACTGCGAAAAGATGCCAACGCACAAGTTGTTTTAAACACCTTGTATAAACATACGCAGTTGCAGACTTCGAACGGAATCATCTTGCTTGCTTTGGTGGACGGCGAACCGAAAGTTCTGAATTTAAAGGAATGCATCCATTATTATATTGAGCATCAGAAGGATGTCATCGTTCGCAGGACGCGGTATGATTTGAATAAGGCAGAAGAACGCGCGCACATTGTTGCCGGATTGGTATTGGCTTTGGCGCACATCGACGAAGTGATCGCCATTATCAAACAATCGGCGGATAAAAACGTAGCGATCAATAATTTAATGCAAAATTTTGAACTTTCGGACAAACAGGCGAACGCAATTTTGGAAATGCGGTTGCAGCGCCTCACGTCTTTGGAAGTGGAGAAACTGCAAGAAGAGCTGGCTGAATTGGAAAGAACGATTGCGGATTTAAAGGATATTTTGTCGAACGAACAGCGCGTGATCGCAATCATAAAAGCGGATCTTCTGGAAATCAAAGAAAAATATCCGAGCGAGAGAAAGACGGAGCTTTCTTATGATTACGGCGAAATCGATATCGAAGATCTGATCGAAGAGGAAGAAGTGATCGTTTCGATGACGCATTCCGGATACATCAAGCGCCAGCCTGTCGATGAATACAAGGCGCAGCGCCGCGGCGGAATGGGTGTTACGGCACATAGACCGAAAGATGAAGATTTTATTGAAAAATTGTTTATATGCTCGACGCATGACAATATTTTGTTTTTCTCGTCGTTCGGTAAAGTGTACGCGATCAAAGCCTATGAAATACCGGAAGCGCAGCGTCAGGCGCGCGGCCGCGCGATTGTAAATCTTCTGCAAATCGCACAAGATGAAAAAATTACTGCCGTTATACCTTTCAAACCCGATACGCAGGGCTTTATTGCAATGGCAACAAGAAAGGGATTGATCAAAAAGACATCGCTGGAAGAATTCTCCAACATTCGGAAAGTCGGTAAAATTGCGATCAAGATCAACGAAGGCGACGAACTGATATCCGTGCAGTTTACAAGGGGCAATGACGAGCTGATCATCGCCTCCAAAGAAGGCAAGTGCATTCGGTTCAGCGAAACGGCCGTTCGCGCAATGGGGCGCGATACACAGGGCGTAAGAGCTATGAATTTGGGCGACGACGATTATTTGGTAGATATGCTGATCATAAAGGCTGGCTGCCAGATTTTAACGTTGACTTCCAAAGGCTACGGCAAACGTTCGGATCCGGAAGATTATCGCTTACAGGGCAGAGCCGGAAAAGGTATTAAAGCCGGCGTATTTAACGAAAAGACGGGCTACCTCGTCAACTTAAAGATCGTCGATGAAAATGAAGATATCATGATTATCTCAAATAACGGTACGATCATCCGTATGCATGTTTCCGACATTTCGCAGATCGGAAGAAACACGCAGGGAGTTAGGGTGATGCGGCTGAAAGATTCCGAAGTGGCAACCGTGGCCGTTGCGCCGAGAGAAGAAGATGAAAATGATACCGAGCTGCCGGAAAACGATTCTGCGGCAAAAACTGAAACGAAGCAGCCGGATGACGCCGGATCGGAAAAGGCCGAAAATATAGCAGAGGAAGCAGGCGTGCAAACGCAAGATGATCGGACAGATAAAGACGAATGACATTAATATTGCTTCCTTACAAAATTTTAAAAATCTCAAATTTATAAGAGAGAGAAACAGTTTGTTTCTCTCTCTCTTTTATAAAAACCTTCCGCATACAGTTAAAGCATTTACACTTAAATCATTGCAAAACAAGGCTTTTTATTTTTAAGATTTGTTAAGGCGCAGCGGCAAAGCGGCAAGATTTTAAAGGCATAAAAAAGTTGTGCCGTTTGTTTTTTAGCAGCGTCATAAATTGTTTTCCCACCATTGTGAGGGCGGTGCAGATATACGTTTTTTTGAAAAAACAGAGGGGAGAATGGTTTCCTTTCCATAAATAATCGTCCCGGAATCCGATTTAAAATACGGCCGCACAATATAGGTGTATTTTTTTCCGCTTTCAATATTTTTATCAATAAAGCATTGGTCGCACTGTCCGTTATAAATTTCTTTTGTTTTTCCGTCAACACATCGTTTTATTCTATAATTATAGTATTGTGTGTGACATAAATCAATATATATTGCGTTATTTTTATACAAAACAGAATAGTTGTTGCCAAATGCGTTTTCCCGAAAATAATCAGAAACTTGCAAAGAGGAATCGGACTTTCGGAAAAGCTCCGTTATCGTATATTTTTGCGGCTGACGTTCACAGGCGAGACGCATGCAGTGATCCTGTTCGTATGCGGCGACGTCGATTTTGTGTTGCGAAGTCTTTTCGCCGATACAAAACGAGGCAGGCTGTTTTTTTGCGTATATTTTTTTATTCAATAAATAGGCATAGTGACAGGGCAATCCGCCGCCTGTGATTGTTGACAGCGTGTTGTCGGCGTTTCCCATCCAGACCGCGGTTGTGTGTTCGGTTGTATACGAAACAGTCCATGCGTCGGTGTTTCCGTTTTCGGTCCCGCAGGTTCCCGTCTTGGCGCAGATCTCAAATGGCAATGACGATAGTTTTTTTGCAGTACCATTTTTCACAGCTTCGAGGAGCATATCGTTGATAAGCGCCGCCGTATCTTCAGAAAAGACAGGATATTTTTTTAATTTGTTTTCATATAGGATGTTTCCGTCCGCGTTTTCAATTTTCCTAATAAATGAGCAGGGAACAAAGCGTCCGTCGTTTGAAAATACGGAATAGGCGGATGCTATTTCCTTGACGGTAAAGCCGTCGGTCAGACCGCCGAGCGCTAAGGAAAGATTTCTGTCTTTTTGATCGATCGGCAGACAAAGCCGTTCAAGATACTGTTCGCTTTTGTCGATCCCAATCTGATTCAGCAAAGTTACAGCCGGAATATTATAGCTCTGAGCAAGCGCTGTGCGCGCTGAGACATACCCGTGATATTCGTTTTTATAATTGGACGGCGTATAGCCGTTAAAATTGATTTCAGAATCAAGTATAGGCGTACAGGGAACGATCAAATTTTCTTCGACGGCCGGAGCATAGACGGCCAGCGGTTTTAAGACGGAACCTGGCTGCCGCCGTATAGCGCCTTCCGTCGTGTGCCATGTGAGGATCCCGCCCGTTTGATTGTTGCAAATTAAAATACTTTTCCCCGAACGGTCCGCTTCCGTATTTAATTCTTCCGCATATTTTTGCAGTTCAGGATCCAGATAGGTATAAATTTTACAACCGTTCAGCACGCCGTACGGAGAATAGATTGCAAGATGTTCCAATTCGTTCAATACGCCTTCCGCATAGCTCTGCGCGGCCGCTTCCCGTTCTTTTTTTACGGGCAATTCCTGTAAAACCGCGTTTTTATATTCTTTCTCTGAAATAAAATTTAAAGTCTTCATTCGTTTTAAAACCGAATTGCGAACAGTCAGACATTTATCGGGATGATTAAAAGGGGAATAGTTGTTGGGAGAGCGGATAATTGCGGCCAGCATGGCGCTTTCCGCACAGTTTAATTTTGAAACGTTTTTTGAAAAGTAATAATCGGCGGCGTTACTGATCCCGTAACAATTATGCCCGAAATAAATTGTATTGAGATACATTTCTAAAATTTCATTTTTAGAATATTTTTTTTCCAGCGCAAAAGTCAATTTAATTTCTTTTAATTTTCTTTTGAGCGTCTTTTCGCTGGACAGTTGCGTATTTTTAATGAGTTGCTGGCTGATGGTGGAAGCCCCTTGCTTAAACGACATCGATTTTAAATTTTTGAAAGCCGCTCTGGCGATCCCTTTCAGATCCAATCCCCGATGTTTATAAAAATTTTTATCTTCGGCGGCAATAAATGCGTTTTTCACGGTTTCCGGAATTTCGCGAAAGGGTACGATTTTTCCTGTTCCGTTTATGGATACGGTTGCGGTCTCTTTATTGCTCCCGTCATAAAGGGTAATAAATCCCTTCGTTGCGTCTAATTTAGCGAGATCCAAACCGGTATTCGCAGTCGCGGAAAAATAGATCCCGAAACACGTTGCAATGGCCAACAGTAAAAAAGCAAAGGACAAAATGAGTATTTTTTTTATAATTTTCATGTTTTAACGATCCTCATATAAAAGTATTTGAAAATTTATGAAAATTATTTAAAGGCGGACAAATTCAAAGGCTTGAAAAAAAGCGAAAAAAAAGTTATAATAGAAAGAAAGAAATTTTGTCGGGAATAAAATGGATAAATACTATACGATTATTACGTACGGCTGTCAGATGAACGTGCATGAATCAGAAAAAATAGCGGGTATTTTACGCGCGCGCGGGTATATAGAAAGCAACGACGAAACAAAATCCGATATCATCGTTTTTAATACTTGCTGCATTCGGGAAAACGCGGAAAATCATGCATACGGCAACATAGGAGCGTTGAAGAAATTAAAAAAGAATAAAAAAGATCTGATCATAGCGGTTGGCGGATGCATGACCCAACAGGCCGACGCGGCGGACAAACTGCGCAAGAAATTTCCTTTTGTTGATATTGTTTTCGGCACGCATAATCTGGATCGGTTCGGCGATTTGCTGGATAAAAAATTATCCGGGAAAAAAGCGGTAGTCGATATCTGGCCGCAAGAAGGAAGCATTGTAGAAGAGGATTATTCCTATCGGACAAGTTATCCGAATGCTTGGGTAAACATAATGTACGGGTGCAATAATTTTTGCAGTTACTGTATCGTTCCCTATGTGCGCGGCCGCGAAAGGAGCAGACAGCCGGGAGCAATTCTCAGCGAAGTCAATGCTTTGCTGGATAAAGGGTATAAAGAAATTACTCTTTTGGGGCAAAACGTAAATTCATACGGATACGACACGAACGGAATTTGTACTTTTCCGCAGCTGCTTTCCAAAATCTGCGAGAGGAAGGAAAAATTCCGGCTGCGCTTCATGACGAGCAACCCGAAGGATTTCGGGGAGGAACTGATTCGCGTCATCGCGGAAAACCCTCAAATTTGCAACTTGGTGCATCTGCCGGTTCAGGCCGGTTCGGACAGGATTTTAAAATTGATGAACCGCAAATATACCGCTTCGGAATATTTGCAAAAGTTGCAGCTGCTTCGGAAATATGTTCCCGATTGTCAGGTTACGACCGATATCATGGTGGGTTTCCCGACGGAAACGGAAGAGGATTTTGCAGATACTTTGTCCCTGGTAAAAAATGCCGGATTTTTTACCGCCTTTACTTTTGTATATTCTCCTCGGATCGGTACGAAGGCGGCACAAATGGAAGGGCAAATATCGGAAGAAGTGAAAAAAGAACGCATAATGCGCCTGGTCGAAGTCGTGAATGCGCAGACTCGCGAAAAATCCCTTTCGTACAGAGGCAAGAGCGTAGAGATCCTATGCGAAGACTACGACGAAAAAAAGAAACTCTATTTAGGCAGAGATGAATACGGCCGAATGGGATATTTTCAATCGGAAAACGATTGCATCGGCCAATTCGTCAAGATCATGGTTTCGGACAGCTCCGGGGTATCCTTGATGGGCGAACTTGAAAAATAATCGACACAGGAAAAAGAAATGAAGGATAAGAAACAAACGCAAGAGGAAATTTCACCGATCAATACAAATATTTCGCCCATGATGCGGCACTATCTTACCATAAAGGAAAAATACAAAGACTGTGTCCTTTTTTATCGTCTGGGCGATTTTTACGAAATGTTTTTCGAGGATGCGCAGGAAGTGTCGCAGCTGCTGGATCTGACGCTTACGGGCAGGGACTGCGGTTTGAAAGAACGGGCGCCCATGTGCGGCATTCCGTTTCATGCTGCGGATACATACATTGCGCGCCTGGTTGCGCTTGGGAAAAAAGTGGCGATCTGCGAACAGCTTACGGAACCGAAACCCGGTAAATCCATGGTGGAAAGGGATGTGATCCGCATTGTTTCCGCCGGGACGCTGATCGAAGAAAATTTGCTGGATGAAAAGAAAAACAACTATATCGCCTGCGTCTATGCCGCCGAACAAAAAAGCGCCTTGGCATGGGCGGATATTACGACGGGGGAATTCAATGTAACCGTTTTTCAAGGGGATACTTTTCTTTCGGAATGTGTGGAAGAGCTCATCAAATTATCTCCGGCCGAAATCATAGGAAACGATACGTTTGTTTCCTCGGTAAAGGATATGACGGCCGTCCGCCTTTTGCCCTCGATATCCTGCTACGTTCCCTGGGCGTTCTCTGTTCGACACGCGCAGCAAAACGTTTTGGAGCAGTTGGGCTGTAAAACGCTGGAGCCTTTCGGATTGGCAAAAGAGGAGGATGCGGTTTCTGCCTGCGGAGCGCTTTTAGAATACTTGCGCGAAACGCAGAAACATGCGCTCAAAAATATCGACGCCATTAAATTTGTGGGGCATAAGCAGCAGATGATGCTGGATACTGCCGCAATTCGAAATTTAGAGCTGCAAAAAACTTTGGCGGAAGGAAAGCGATACGGATCCTTGCTTTGGCTGCTCGATAAAACGCGCACGGCTATGGGAGCGCGGCTGTTAAGCAGGCTTTTGATCAATCCGCTGAAGGATAAAACGGCGATCGAATACCGCTTAAACGGCGTTTCGGAATTGTTCAACGCGACGCTGATCCGTGTCGGCTTGGCGGATACGCTGAGCGGGATCCGCGACATCGAAAGAATTGCGGGTAAAATTTCAAACAACAATCTGACACCGCGCGATTGTGAAAATTTAGCTTCATCGCTCAGTATTTTGCCGAATATTAAGTTTCAGCTCTCCGGCTTCACTTCTCCGATCCTGCAGGAAATCGCAGAAGGACTGGGAGATTATTCGGATCTAGCGGATCTTTTAAAGCGCGCTTTTATTGAAAATCCTCCGGTCAGTACAAAAGACGGCGGATTTATTCGGGAAGGCTATAACAGCCAGCTCGATGAATTGCGGCAGATCCGCGATCACGGCGCCACGGTCATTGCCGAAATTGAGGCGCGGGAACGCGAAAAAACGGGGATCAAAAATTTAAAGATCAAGTATAACCGCGTTTTCGGTTATTCGATCGAAGTTACGAATTCTTTTAAAGATAAAGTTCCGTACGAATATATGCGCCGGCAAACCTTATCGAACGCAGAGCGCTTTGTAACGCAGGAGCTGAAAGAAGTCGAAGAAAAGATTTTGACAAGCGCGGAAAAATGTCTGCGTATTGAAGCGGATCTGTTTGAAGAAATCAAGACGATTTTATCGGAGCACATCAAGGATTTAAAACAAGTTGCGTATTCGATCGCCCTGTTGGATTGCCTCGTGTCCTTTGCCGTTGTGGCGAAAGACAAAGGATATTGCAAGCCGCAAATTGAAAGCGAGAATGCGCAGTTAAAAATTATAGACGGACGCCATCCCGTCGTGGAAGCTCTCTCCAAAGAACGCTTTGTTCCGAACGATACAATTTTGGATGAAGAAACCCGCACGATGGTGATAACGGGGCCCAACATGGCGGGCAAGAGCACATATATGCGTCAAACCGCCCTGATCGTATTGATGGCGCATATCGGAAGTTTTGTCCCTGCGCGTTCGGCCGTCATTCCGGTCGTCGACAGGATCTTTACGCGCGTAGGGGCGAGCGATAACTTAATTTTGGATCAGAGCACCTTCATGGTGGAAATGACGGAAGTGGCGTCGATCATTCGGAATGCCACAAAAAATTCCCTGTTGATTTTGGATGAAGTCGGAAGGGGTACGAGCACTTTTGACGGATTGAGCATTGCGTGGGCCGTTTTGGAATATATCACGCAGAATATTTGCGCAAAAACGTTATTTGCGACGCATTACCATGAATTGACTGAACTGGAAGGAAAAATAGAGGGAATTAAAAACTATAAAGTCAGCGTAAAAGAATCGAGCGCCGGCATCGTATTTTTAAGGAAAATCGTACGGGGCGGCGCCAATAAAAGCTTTGGTATCGAAGTGGCTAAGCTGGCCGGCGTGCCGGCAGCCGTCACCGCCAGAGCAAAGAGCATTTTGAAAACATTGGAGAAAAATGACATTGCAAGAGGCGCGGACATTGAAACAAAGGCTTCCTCGTCCGTTTGCTACGACGATATTATCGGGACTTTACAATCTGCGGACGTTAACAATCTGACGCCGATCCAGGCAATGCAATTGCTAATGGAGCTTGCCGAAGAAATAAAGCGCAAAGACTCGGAGCAAGACAACTGAGCGTTGTAACGTGTTTCTTTTGTCCCTTTGCATTTTTACTGCTTTTCTTTCGGGCTAAAAAAGAAAAATCTCCGTATTCGCGCTTTTACGTTGTTTGTATTTTAAAAAACTTTAAGGATGGAAGAAGGAAATGGCTAAAATTAATCTTTTGGACAGCAGCATTTATAATCGAATTGCAGCGGGAGAAGTCATAGACCGTCCTTATTCCGTCGTGAAAGAGTTTATCGAAAACAGCATCGATGCCGGAGCAAAACATATTTCCGTGTACATTGAGCGCGGCGGAAAAAATTTGATCAAAGTCGCGGATGACGGGGAAGGAATAGAAAAAAGCGATTTAAGATCCGCGCTTATGCCGCACGCGACCAGTAAAATCGCAAAGGTAGAGGATTTGGATCAAATCCATACTTTAGGGTTTCGCGGTGAAGCGCTTGCCAGTATTGCATCCGTGTCTAAATTGACGATCCGATCAAAGTCGGCGACGGCAGACGAAGCGTTTGAAATTTCCTGTTACGGCGGACAGATCGGCGAGATCCGTTCCTGCGCGCTCGGCTGCGGAACCGAGATCAGTGCGGAAGGGCTCTTTTATAATACGCCGGTGCGGGAAAAATTCTTAAAATCGGACAAGGGAGAAGAGAGTGAAATTTCTACCGTCGTTTCGCGTTTTGTGCTGGGGAACCCAAACATTGCCTTCCAATATTTTATTGACGGGAAATTAAACCTCCAATCGTACGGCGGCGGTCTGGAAGAGGCGCTCCTTGCCGTGTACGGTGCAAACACACTGCAGCAATGTTATCGTATCGATGCGACAAAACACGGGATCCGACTGTACGGATACATAGGAAAGCCGTCCTTTGCAAAGGCGAACCGTTCCTATCAAACCGTCTTTGTCAACGGCCGCTTTATCGCGAACAATACGATCTCGAGCGCAATAGCAAATGCCTATGCGAGCTATTTAATGAAGCGTCAGTTTGCTTTCTGCGTGTTGTTTTT
>CASDTU010000022.1 GCA_949283775.1 uncultured Bacillota bacterium | reverse complement strand
CCGCTCACACCCTCTATATCGCGCTGCGGTACCGCAATCTCAATGTGCCGAACGATATCTCTGTGATCAGTTTCGACGATACGCCCCTATGCAAAAGTTTAAATCCGCCCCTGAGTTCTTACGGGATCCAAAAGGAAAAAATTGCTAAAAGCGCTTTTTTTTGCTATGATCGATCTGTTAAACCATAAACAGACGAGCAATCATATCCTCACCCCCTCTCTTCATCTGCGCGGTTCCGTTAAAATAATGCAGGAACACTTTGAAATAAAATAAATATCACCCTGTTATTTCGGTTAAAAAGATTTTATTTTGTTTAGATGAATTCACCCCATCCGCTCGCATCGCTGAAATCGATCGACGTTCCCGGCCCTATCGCCGATTCTCCGCTGACAACCAGCGCAGCTCCGCACAAACTCATCACAAATAATACCATCAATAAAATGATACTGACTTTTCTTCGCTTCATTCTCATCCTCCCCACCTTATTTTATAAATTCATTGTATCATAGTTCTTTTTTATTTCAAGTGGCTTCTCTGCCTTTTTTACTTAATTTAATTTTGTTAATATTCAATTAGTTAATTAACTTGTTGTACCCCTATCTGCAAAACATAGGCGCTCTCAGGTCACGGATCCGCACAGAACGCCTACTTCATTTCATACACAAAAATAAAAAATTTTTGATTTTACTATAAAATCATTTTACTTTTTTTGAAAATGTTGTATAATAGATTATGCTGTTTTTCAAATCCCGAGGTGTAGCGCAGTTTGGTAGCGCGCTTGGTTAGGGACCAAGAGGTCGTGGGTTCAAGTCCCGTCACCTCGACCACAAAAAGGACATTGCATTTTTGCAATGTCCTTTTTGTATTTCTACAAATTTCTTTTTATATTTTTGCAAACCTTTTTTTGTTTTTACATTTCTCTTTCCGTGTCTGACGCCACGTCCTTTTTTACTGTTTACATTTCTCTTTCCGTATCTAAGGCAATGACCTTGAATATACTGCTTGCAAAAATGCGCATTCAATCCGCGGCCCTAAAATAAAAAGCGCCCTGAAAATTGCAGGGCGCTTTATGCGCAAGATTTCAAAAACCGGATTGCGACGAGATTGTCCCGCCTGTTGCAAATTGATCTGCTCTATCCGATTTTTTCCATTTGTTTCCGTCTTTATTCCAAGATCTTTCCGTCCGCAGATATTGTGATGACCTGCCACGGGATCACTTTTCCGCTTGCCGCAAGCGCCCTCTTTACCGCATTTTCAATTCCGCCGCAGCAAGGCACTTCCATACGCGCGACCGTAATACTCTTAATTTCATTCTTCAATAAAATACCCGCGAGCTTCTCCGCATAATCGCCTTCGTCCAGTTTCGGACAGCCGATGAGCGTGATCCTGTTTTTGATAAAATCCCGATGAAAATCGCCGTACGCATACGCCGTACAATCTGCCGCAATCAAAAGATCGGCTCCGGCAAAATACGGCGCGTTGACGGGCACGAGTTTGATTTGCACCGGCCATTGCGAAAGACGGCTCTCGATTTTTTCCGCGCCCGCCTTGCGCGTTGCCTCGCAGTGTCCGCGAGCGATCGCTTTGGACTGCATACCCGGACAGCCGCAGGGCAACACATCTTCTTTTCCCTTTTGCTTCGCCCTCTGCACCGCCGCCGCATCGTATGCGGGCGCTTCCCTCTCTTCAAAGGAAATCGCATCGGCAGGACAGGCGGGAAGGCAATCCCCCAATCCGTCGCAGTAGTCCTCACGGGTAAGTTTCGCTTTGCCCCCGATCATCTCGATCGCGCCCTCATGGCAAGCCGCCGCGCACGCGCCGCATCCGTTGCATTTTTCCTCATCGATCTTTATGATTTTCCGTATCATCTTCCGTTCTCCTTTTTGTTTTCAAAGATTGCCCCCTTCCCATCCGGACAACAGACAGCCCTTTCAGCCCGTTCTCTTTTGCTCTTGATTGTATCACCGCTTTACAAAACTTTGCCTGTCTGCCCTTCGGTCAGTTGACTTTTCGGCTGTATTATACTATACTCAAACCAATAAATCGGTTGTTTTTACAACAAAATATAGGTTTTTTATGATACATTTTCTTTCGCTTTTAAAAGATACACAGCTATTCAAAGGGCTGACCGAAGAAGAAATCGAAAAAATCTTCGCTTGTCTTCCCGCCAAATCCAAAAGGTATAGGAGAGGCGAATATGTCTTTCGGCAGGGCGACAATATTTCTGATCTGTGCATTCTCATCGAGGGAAAACTGTATATTCAGCGCGAAGATTATTGGGGAAACAGCAATATCGTAAATGCCGTGGAACCGGGCGAAATGTTCGGCGAATCGTATATTGCGCCCGACAGCGGCGCCCTCTTAAACAACGTTCTTGCCGTCGAAGACAGTGAAATCCTTTTTTTCAATGCAAAAAAATTTCTGACGTCTTGCCCGTCCGCCTGCAACTGCCACGCCGCCGTGATCCAAAACCTGTTTTTTGCCATATCCGAAAAAAACCGAAAACTCGTGCAAAAGCTCGCCCACATGGCAAAGCGCTCTACCCGCGAAAAGCTGATGTCCTATCTGTCCGAAGAATCGAGCCGGCACCGTAGCTCTTCCTTCTCCATCCCCTTTAACCGCCAGCAACTTGCGGACTTTTTGTCCGTCGACCGAAGCGCCATGTCCAACGAGCTCTGCAAATTGCGCGACGAAGGGCTGATCCGATTCAACAAAAACAAGTTTGTCCTCATCTCTTGATCTGTCGCAAACATTTTTTGAAACAATCAAAAAGCAACGTTTCTTAAAGTTCAGGCAAAACGTTCTTCCCTCCGCAACAATATTCGGCGCAAAGCCATACGGCAAAATAACTGCATCAACCGGCAAAAAAGGAACTGCGCAAGGCAGTCCCTTTTTTATCCTTTTATTGTTGAATGCCGATCCGCTCTGATCATTTTTCGGGGAAAATCACATAAAACGTACTTCCCTTTCCGACTTCGCTCTCCACGCCGAAATCAAAGGAATGTTTCAATAAAATCGTCTTTACAATGGAAAGCCCCAAACCCGTCCCTTTAATGGGGCGCTTATGCGTTTCCGCCGATCGATAGTACCGATCCCAAATCGTCTTGATTTCCTCGGGAGGAATTCCCTTTCCCGTATCCGTAACGGTAAACCGCAGCATACCGCCCTCGACGCGCTTTAATCCGACAACGATCTTTTTGTCGTCTCCCGTATAGTTGACGGCGTTTCCGACCAGATTGTATACGACCTGTTCGATTTTTTCCATGTCCGCTTCCGTGTACAGATCGTCTTCGATGTCGCGCTCGATCGTATATCCCTTCGTCTCGGTCAGATAATCAAACCGCTCCAAAACGGTATGCACGAATTCCGATAAATTGAAATTGACGATTTTCAGCGTATCCATTCCGGAACGTATTTTGGACAGATTCAAAATATCATTCACCAATGCCGTCAAACGGTCCGATTCGTCGATTATGACCTGCGTATGCTTGGCGCGCTTTTCCGGATTGTCTCCCGAAATTTCCTGGATCATCGACGCATACGCCTTGATCATCGTAAGAGGCGTCTTTAAATCATGCGTGACGTTTGCAAGCACCTCTTTTTGCAGTTCGTCCGACTTGCCGATCTCTTCCTTTACATAATCCAGCGTTTCTGCCAGAGCATCCATTTCGGCATAGGAATACTCGCCCTTGAAATTTACCGAAAAATCTCCCGTTGCCATGCGCTTTGCCGCCTTTGTGATCCGCACGATCGGCTTTGTCAGCTTCATCGACAGCAACGCCGATATGACAAGCGCCAGAAAAATAACGACGATCGAAATCAAAATAAGCTGCAAACGCATGGATCCGAACGCCATTTCGGTCAGCTCCGTCGAATAATTGATGTACAGATACAAATCCTCATTCGACTGCGGCTCGTTGCTGATCTTTGCCAGATATACATAGTTCTGATTGTCCAGCCGTACAATGACCTTCTTAATCTCGCTATTGTCCGCCTGCGCTTTTTCCAAATACTTGCATACCTTGTCAAAATCCTCTTGCTCAGGCAAATCGCTCCTCTCCTCATATCCCGCGTCGCTCAGCGATCCGCTCGGAAACAATACCTCGCATTGGGGCGTGACCAAAAAAACAGTGGCCGCAGGATTCTCGCTCTGCATCCGGTCCACATAAAAATCAATTTCCTCTTCGTGATCCTTGATCGGTACTTTCTTGATCAATAAATTATAGGTCTGCTCTCCTACCGCATCCAGATCGCGTTCCGCCTGCTGGCTGAAAAACACACGCAAAAGCGTGACTTGAAAAACCCAGGTCAATAGCAAAATAAACGCCGCAAAGATCAGAAAATTCAGCCACAATATGAAGTTTATGCTATGAAATTGCTTTGCCTTGATCATGCTTCAAACTTATACCCCAACCCTCTGAGCGTTACAATAAATTTCCTGTATTCCTTTAAACTGCTGCGAAGCATCTTGATATGGGTATCCACTGTCCTGTCATCCCCGAAAAAATCAAAGCCCCAAACATCGGAAAGCAGTTTCTCGCGCGAAAGTGCAATCCCGTTGTTTTTTACTAAATAAAACAAAAGCTCGTATTCCTTCGGCGTCAGATCCAGCTTTTCTCCGTCTACATAGACGTTCCGCCCCTTCATATCGATTTCCAACCCTTCATATTTGACGATCTCCCTCGATACGGGCGCTCCCGCCTTATGACGCTTCGTCACTGCGGCGATTCGCGCCATCACTTCTTTCGGCGAAAAAGGCTTCGTCACATAATCGTCCGCCCCCACTTCAAAACCGAATAACTTATCGTATTCTTCTCCGCGGGCAGACAACATAATGACAGGGATATCCTTGTATTTGCGAATTTCCTTTACCGCCGAAAAGCCGTCCAACATGGGCATCATGATATCCATGAGAATTATATCGTAATCGTTTTCCTTGCACATTTTAACGGCCTGAATCCCGTCAACGGCTTCATATGCTTCGTTCCCCTCAAATTCCACATACTCCTTTAATACGTTGCGGATCATCTCTTCATCGTCGACTATTAAAACTTTCATGCTCCTCTCCTTCGGTTATTGATTGAAATATTATATACGGCTATTATTATTATATATCTATAATTCGATGAAAGACAAGTGAAATTTTAAAAAAAAGTTTGATTTTCTGCCCTCCAAATCAGTTTGTGAATATGTCCGCCGTCCTTTTTCGCCCTGCATTTGCTCCGCAAAACTATCCTATACGCAAAAAAAACTCCGCTGAATGGCGGAGTTTTTTTGCTGTTTATTCGTTCACGATCGCGATCTTCAAGCCGTCCATACGGATATTGGTTTCCATCGCTTCATTGATCTGATCCAGCGGATATTTGTGCGTGATCAGATCCGTTACAGGGAAGCCGCGTTCCTGCGATTCTTTCAGGAAATCAAAGGACTGCACCCAATCTTTTGCCTGATACGTCCAGGAACCGATTACCTTGATCTCTTTGTTGCAGATATCCAGATGCGGGTTGATCACTGCATCGCCTGCGTTTACAAAGAATCCCAGCTCTACGAGCGAACCGCCCCTGCGCACATATTTCCATACGCTCGACGCAGCCTTCGGCGAACCGGTGCACTGGAACGCGCATTCCGCACCTTTGCCTTCCGTAAGCTCTTCCACTTTCTTGACCGCGTCTTCGAACTTTTCAAACTTCGAAGGATTGACAACTTCTTTCGCGCCGAGTTTCTTCGCCATTGCAAGACGTCTGTCGTCCATATCTACGGCGATGATGTTGCGAACGCCCAAGCAGCGAACAAAGTTCAACAGCAACAGACCGATCGGGCCGCATCCTTGTACCAATACATAGGAATTGAATTTAAAATCAAAAATCTGCTTTGCCTGTTCAACCGCGTGTACGATAACGGCCGCCGGCTCAATAAGGATGCGCAGATCTCTGTCCATATCGCTCACGTTGAAAATAACGCCGCCCGCATTGATCTTTATATATTCGCCAAACCATCCGTTGAACAAATGATCCATTCCGGGCATCAGTCCGAAAATTTCACCGTTATTGCAAAGATGAATGATCTCAGGATGATTTTTGCAGGTATCGCATACGCCGCAGGGCTTCAATCCCGTAACCACTTTATCCCCGACCGCCAAAGGTTTGCCGGTATAATCCGTCTTTACGTTCTTGCCCAATTTGACGACCGTGCCTGTCCCTTCATGTCCGAGCTGAACCGGTATGTATCCGAACGGATCGCCCTTGTATTCATGCACGTCCGTTCCGCAAATTCCGCAGCCTTCAACCTTCACGAGCACTTCGTCGTCTCCGATCGCAGGAAGCTCTTTTTCCAGAATTTCAATTTTCTTTGTTCCCGTCAGAACCGATACTTTCGCTTTTGCGGGAAGATCAAATTTTGCCATAACTTTGTTCCTCCGTTTTGATTTTCTGTTTTTTAGGGTTCAACCCGTTTTTCCCTATCAGTATAGCACATTTTGCCCCTATTGTAAAGACTTTTGCCAATTTTTAACTTGTAAAAAATCGCGACAAAATACGAACAAATGTTTGACTTTTCGCGCAATGCGCTGTATACTAGAAGAAAATAAGAGCGCATTGTTTTATGAGCTGAAAGATCGTGCCCTTGCGGTTTAACTTGCAATTTTCCTGCCTTTGCCTGCTTTTTGCCTGTTTCTTATTTGTTTTTTGTTTGCTTTTTATTTGCTTTTGCTTGCTTTTCTTCTCTCTGCTTTTACAATTTGCTTTGACTTTCTCTCCCGATTGTTTAAAAGACTTTTTCACTGCATTGAAGATATTCCGCTGCCGAGGCAGCGTCAAAGGAGGATACTATGCTGGATTGCGAACGTTTAAAAATTCTTACCGAAAGCGCAAAATACGACGTTTCCTGTTCTTCGTCCGGCTCCTCGCGCGCGGCAAAAAAGGGCGGGATCGGCAACGCAAGCATCGGCGGGATCTGCCACTCCTTCACTCCCGACGGACGATGCATTTCCCTTTTGAAAATTTTAATGAGCAATCGCTGCACCTACAACTGCCTGTATTGCCCCAACCGCGCCGAGGCTGACGTTCCCCGCGCCAGCGCAACGCCCGATGAGATCTGCGAGCTCGTGATCGCCTTTTACAAGCGAAACTATATCGAAGGGCTGTTCCTCTCCTCCGCCGTCGAGCGCTCTCCCGATTTTACCATGGAACGGATGCTGGAAACCGTTATCAAACTGCGGAAGGTCTACAATTTTAACGGCTATATTCATCTGAAAGGCATTCCCTACGCCGATCGGCTGCTCGTTTCCAGAGCGGCGCAGTACGTCGATCGCATGAGCTATAACGTCGAACTGCCCTCCGAAAAAAGTCTGAAACTGCTTGCGCCGCAAAAGAGCAAGGAGGGCCTCCTCTTGCCCATGAAACAGCTCGCCTGCGAAAAGAAAGCGATCGGAGAAGAAAAAAACAAGAAAAAACCGCGGTTTCTGCCCGCAGGGCAAACGACGCAGATGATCATCGGCGCTTCCCCCGAAAACGACGGACAGATCCTGCGCCTGAGCGAAGCGATGTACCGGAAATTTTCCTTAAAGCGCGTCTATTACTCCTCCTATGTTCCCGTCGTGCGGCATACCCTTCTCCCCGAAAAATGTACGGGACTCTTGCGCGAACACCGCCTGTACCAAGCTGATTGGCTCATGCGCTTTTACGGCTTTACCGCGTCGGAAATTGCGGGCGAAGGCGAAAATCTTCCCGAAGAATACGACCCGAAATGCGCATGGGCGCTCAAAAATATGCAGTTCTTTCCCGTCGAGATCAACAAAGCTCCTTTGGAAGCGCTTTTGCGCGTTCCGGGGATCGGCACGCTCGGCGCCTATAAAATTTTAAAAGCGCGCCGCTATACGGCGCTGAATTTCGAAGACCTGTCCAAAATGCGCATTGTCTTAAAACGCGCGCAGCACTTTATCACTTGCAACGGGAAATTTTTCGGGACGCAAAACGATTCTTCCCTGCGCACTCTGCTGGCTTTGGAATCCCGCGAAGAAAAATACGAACAGCTTTCGCTCTTTTCCGATCCGGAAATCTCTTGGAGCGCACTGACGGGGCAGCTATGAACATTTATCTGACCGACGGTTCATCCGATTGTTTTTATACTGCTGTCTTTGCGGCATATTCCGACAAAAACTGCACCATCACGTCCGCAAAAAATTTGCAATTGGAGATCGGCGCCAAAGCGATCCCCGTACAGCCGGACGCGGAAAAATGCGAGCGCGTCAAAAAAAAGATCCGCTCGATCGACGCCCAAGCGCTCAGCGACATCTCCCTTCTGCTGCGCCGCGGCTGCGCCGCCAAAGAAGATATAGCCCTGCAATACATCCGGCTGCTCATCAAGGAAAACAAACCCGTCCGCGATATGCTCGCTTCGCCGATCGTCATCAACGCCGTCACGGAAATTCGAAAAGTTACTTTGGAAGTTCATCGCTTTACGGGATTTTTGCGGTTTATGGAAGGGGCAAACGGCATCTTTTACGCCCCGTTTGCGCCCGATAACGATATCTTGGACCTGCTCGTGCCGCACTTTATCAAACGCCTTTCCGCCCAGCCGTTCGTCATTCACGATACCTCGCGCAACAAAGCGGCCCTCTATAATACGAAAGATTGCGTGATCGCGCAAACCGACGAAAAAGTGAGCGTTTTGCTTTCCGAATACGAAAAGGGCTTTCAACAGCTCTGGAAAGAATATTATTCTTCCGTCAATATCTTGCAGCGCCCGCATGAAAAACAAATGCGCGGCTATATGCCCGTTCGTTATTGGAAATTTATGCCCGAAAAAAATCAGCCTCTTTAATTTTTGATTTTTTTCATAATTCTGCTTTTCTGTTTGGGCTTTTTGAGCCTTGTGAAGTTTTCGCTCTTTTTTAATCTTTTCAGCCCTTCAAACGTTTTTTTGCGTCGCGCACGATGGTTCAGCCAATTTGTTTTTTTCAAAATCAAATGCCGTTAAAAGAAGCCGCGCGGAAAGTTTTTTCACTTTCCGCGCGGCTTCTTATTTTTATAAACGCTTGTATTTTCAAGCCTTTTGCATTCTCGATACTACGTGCGCGATGCACCGAACGCCCAGTCGCCGTCCTCGAAAATCGGAACGCGCGCGCCGTCCTCGGTTATCCCTGTAATTTTAAGATCGTCGTTGCCGATCATAAAATCCACATGAATGATCGAATCGTTTACCCCCAACTCTTTGAGCTGCTCCTCGGACATTTTTTCATATCCTTGCACACAGTTCGTAAAGCCCCTGCCCAGCGCCAGATGGCAGGCCGCATTTTCATCGAACAGCGTATTGTAAAAGAGAACTTTGCTCGCATTGATCGGAGAATGGTACGGAACGAGCGCACATTCGCCCAAATACGCGGCGCCCTCGTCCATCGCGATCATTTTTCGAAGAACACTCTCTCCCGACGCGGCATGCACTTCCACGACCTTCCCCTCCTCAAAGCGGAGAGAAAAATTTCGAATGAGCTGTCCGCGGTACGAAAGCGGCTTCGTCGAATAGACGATCCCCTCCGCAGCGCCCCGTTTCGGCGTCGTAAAACATTCCTCCGACGGAATGTTCGGATTAAAATACACCCCTGCCAGCGTCTCTTCGCCTCCGCCGGCAAAGAGCCCCTGCTTCATCAGCCCCACGCGAAGATCGGTGCCGTTTGCACTTTTATATTCGAGTTCTTTGAGACCCAGCGAATTCAAATACGCGCATCGCGAAGCGAGCGATTCGTTATGCCTCTGCCAATTCATGATCGGATTTCCCTCGTAGGTCCGGGAAGCGATCAAAATGGCGCGCCACAACTTTTCCGTCGCGGAAGATACGGGCTCTTTCGGAAATACTTTCTTTGCCCAATTCTTCCCGGCAACCGCCGCAATGCACCACTGATACCGATTTTCCATTTTATCGCGATACGGCTTTATGATCAGTGAGCGATTTTGCAGCGCCCGCGCGTATTTTTCCGCATCGATCCCATCCATTCCGTCCGGATCTTCGCTCTCCAAATACAAACGCGCAGGCAAAATTTTCACTTCGCTGCGCAGCTTTTCTTCCTGCCACGGCAATACTTCGGACAGCGTCTCTTCGCTGCAATAGAGCGCCGAAAGTTTCGAAAGCGGCTGATGCGTCCATTCTACCCGCACCCGCGACGCGCCGGCCCGATAGCATTCCTCCGCCGCCATCGCGACAAATTCCGGCTGGTCCAGCTCCGCCGTTATGATCACTTCCTGTCCTTTTTGTACGTTTAACCCCACGCGCGCCAAAAGTTTCGCGTAATTTTTTAATACGGTTTTCTGCAACTCCAATCCTCCCGCCTTTATGAAAGCTCTCTGCTCCACGTCCCGTTTTGAAAGATCGGAACCCGTTCGCCCCGTTTCGTGATGCCGGTAATATTCAGGTCTTCACTGCCGATCATAAAATCCACGTGAACAGACGAGTCGTTGACCCCCATCTTCGCAAAATCCGAAAGCTGCATCGTTTCGAACCCGATGACCGTGTTGCTGTACCCCTTGCCCAGCGCCAGATGGCAACAGGCATTTTCGTCAAACAAAGTGTTATAAAACAGGACGCCCGTCTGATTGACCGGCGAATCGTACGGAACAAAAGAACATTCCCCTAAATACGCGGCGCCCTCGTCCATCGCAAGTATCTTTTCTAACAGCGCCGCATTCTTTTTTGCGCCGCAGGAGACCGCCTTGCCGCCTTCAAAACGGATCCAAAAATCTTCGATCAGCTCCCCTCCGTACGAGAGAGGTTTTACCGCATACACGATCCCCTCCGCTTCGCCCTTTTTCGGCGTCGTAAAACATTCCTCCGTCGGAATGTTCGGATTAAAATACTTTCCGTCCGTCGTACTCTTTTTGCCCGCAATAAACTGCGCGCCATCGATAAGCCCCACTTTTAAATTCGTGCCGTTTGCGCTCTTATACTCCAAACGCATCAGCTCCAAAGCATTGATCTTATCGCATTTTTCGCGCAGGGCGCGGTTATGCCACATCCAATCCGTCAGCGGATCCTTTCCGTCTGCCCTCGAAGTTTGTAAAATCAGCTCCCACAGCCGTTCTACCGCCGTGTTCGCGCGCTCTTTCGGAAATACCTTTTTTGCCCAGCCGACGGACGGCACCGCCGCCACGCACCACTGATATTTATTTGTCATTGCATCCGTATACGGCTTTGTGATCACCGCGCGCGCCATTGCGGCATGCGTCAGTTTCTCCCTGTCCGCGCCGCGCATTCCGTCCGGATCGGCCGATAAGATCTTGATCTGCACCGGCAGCGACTCCGCGCGATGCGCGAGCTTCTTCTCTTCCCAGCTCGACACGATCGACAATTCATGCGCCGTTTCAAACTTTGCCGCCAGCTTTTCCAGCTCCTGGCTCTGCCATTCCACCGTAACGCGCTCGGCGCCGGCACGATAGCATTCCTCCGCCAAAATCCGTATGAATTCCCCTTGATCCGTCTGCGCATAGAGCACGACGCGCTGGCCTTTCTGAATATTTCCGCCTACCCGCGCGATCAGTTTTGCATAGTTGCGTATGAGTGACTTCTTCATCCCTTTCGCTCCTCTTTCTTCCCTTTTATCATACTCTCTTTTTCCTGAAAAGTCAAGGCGGCGCAAAGAACTTGCGCCGCCTTGAACTTTTCCGTCCCTTTTTTCCGTATGATCCCCAAACGCGGCGCATTCCGCTTTTGCCGCTTTCAGTAATTTTACCAAATAAACGATCCGCCCCGTTCCGCCTTGAACGCTCGACGGCTGCCGCTTATCCCCTGGCCGGACGACAAAAATCCTTCCGCTTAACGGACTTGTTCTTCCGGACAAAGATTTAAGAGCTTGCAAGCATTTTTATAATAGATCTTTGCTTTTTCTTCCGCTGTAAAGGGCATTTTTTCAATATATGCGACCGTATTTTCGGGCGTATCCCACGGACAGTCCGTGCCGAACAAAACACGATCGGCGCCGAATGCACGCATCACCTCTTCCGCAACGGCAGGATCTACCGAACGGGAAGAAAAGCTCGTATCGATATAGGCGCCGGTCGAAACCAAACAGTCGATCGCCTCCCTTGCCATATCCTGACCGCCTAAATGCGCCGCAACGATCTTCGCTTCGGGAAACCGAAAGCATACGTTCCGCAAACGGGCGGGCGACGCCTTTACGGGCGGCAAATAGCCGCGATCCGCTCCGCCGTGAAACAAAACGATCAGTCCGTTTCTTTCGCAAAATTCATAAATCGGAAACGCCTTTTCGTCGTCCGCATAAAAATTCTGGTATTCGTTATGGATTTTGATCCCTTTGATGCCGGCATCTTTCAGTCTTTTTAATTCCTCCAACGCATCGGAAGAATCGGGATGGACCGATCCGAACGGGATCACGCCTTCCTGCACGCGGAGCGAAAGGGCAAAATCATTGACGTGCCGCTCCGTCTTCGGCGATACCGCAATATTCAAAGCCACAAAGGCATCGACGCCCTGCTCCCGCATCAGCCGCTTCGTGTCCGACAGCGTTCCGTCCGTAAAAGGCGTAAACCCCGCCTTCGCCGCCAGCGAACCGACCGCCCCTTTTGCCAATTTATCCGGAAATACATGTGTATGAATATCGATCAGCATTGTCTTTTCTGTTTTCTCCTCTCCTATTGCAGGCGCGTTATATTGAACGAAAATTTTTTGCGCGAACGCATGAACAAAAACAGATTGTAGAGCGAACCCAGCAAAGTAAACACAAAAATAAAGATCAGATTCAGCAAAAACTGCAAGCGATAGGCAGAACCCTCTCGCAGATTTTCGGCGATCTTATCCAGCAAACCGCCGGAAACGCTGCCGCCTGTACCTGCTTGCAGCAAAACGCAAAGCGCAAATACGGCGAGCGTCAGAATAAGCGTCGTAAGGGCACATGAAATAACATACGTCCAGCTCTTCTTTCCGCCGAGTTTTCCGTAAAAATATCCGCCCAGCAAAACGCCGACCGCCGCAGAAATGGCGGCAAAATTCCACCATAAGTACAAGAGGACAAAAACCGCGCAGCTGACGAGCGCCCCGAGGCACGCCCCGCCGAACCCCGCCAACTTTTTATCGGGCACGGCAAGCTCGTCCGCCTCCTTTTGTTTCGCGACCGACAGCGCGCGCTCAAAGCATCGCTCATGCGCCTGAAAAGGGATTCCGGACTCACTCATCTCGACTTTATCTTCCCCCAATTCCAGGCCGCAATACGGACAGATCTCCGCCCCGGGAAACCCTTCCTTTTTTAAATAAGCCGTGATTTTTTTCAGAATATCCCGTATTTGCGGAAAAATATTGACATACAGCTGCGGACTGACCATGCAACCGATTCCGACCACGCCGTAATTTGTGAGCTTTAACTGCTTCTTATTCTTTTCCAAATACTTTTCCAGAATTTGATCCCGGCCCTTTGTATCGGTCACTACCGTTAAAAGGCAGCTCGGATTTCCCATCGCGCGGTATTTGACGTGCACTCTGTATCCGCAAAATACCCCGAAACAGGTATGACCTTCCACCTTCAACCCGTACTCCGCGGCAAAATCGTGCATCGAATACTTTTTCTTTTCCATCTATACCTCTTTACTCCTCTTCTTTTGCTGATTCTGTCTTTTTCTCTTTCGAAAATGCGCTTTTCGCGTCGTACGCGCCTTCTGCTGTCGGCTCGTCCACTCCTTTGCCGGGACGGATCAAATGCTCCCCGCGCACGTCCATCGCCAGCACCGTACGATCTTCGTACATAATGCCGCGCTGCAATTTCGAATACCCGTATTTTTCACGGATCTTTGCGACTGCCTCCTCCGCACGCGCCTTCTTTTCGTACGCACCGTCCAACGAATCGATGGTCAGCTGTTCGATGCCGCGGTCGAAACCGGATACCGTTACGCCCAATCCGCGCACGGCGCGCCGCGCCGTGTACCGCTGCCGAAATAAACTGTACGCCGCCTCCGCGATCTCGCCGCAAAGCGCGGTCGGGCGAACCTTCTTCTGCCAGCCGTAATTTTGCAGTTCCTTATCGCGGATCCAAATATGCACGGTATCCGCCTTGCCTAATCCGGCATCCTTCATCCGCGCCGCAACGCTCTCGCTCAGCACATAGAAAAGGCGCTTGATATCTTCAAATTTATAAATATCTTCAAAATAAGTGAGAGAATTCCCGACCGATTTAAGATCGTCTTTTTCATCCATCCTGCGAACGGGCGAAGTGTCCTCTCCCCTCGCATACAGGGAAAGCGTCGTACCCCATTTTCCGAGATAATCGGTCAAAAAATCCCTGTCCGCCTGCGCAAGCGCCCCGATCGTCGTGATCCCGATCCGCTGCAATTTCTGTTCTGTCGCGCGCCCCACATACAGGAGCGCCGATACCGGCAGAGAGTAGATCTTCTCCCCCTGGTTTTCTTTCGTAACCAGCGTAACGGCGTCCGGTTTTTTTAAATCGCTCGCAATTTTGGCAAAAATTTTATTGTAACTGACTCCGACCGATACGGTCAGCGACAATTCTTCCCTGACCTCCCTTCGGATCCGCTGGGCGATCTCTTCCCCCGAACCGAATATTTTGCTGTGCGTTACATCCAGCCAACACTCGTCGATGCCGAACGGCTCGATCAGATCGGTGTACCGCGCATAGATCGATCGCACCGCGCGGGACTGCCGGATGTATTCGTGAAACCGCACGGGCCGGATCACCAATCCCGGACATTTGCGCTTTGCTTCCCAGATCACGTCGCCCGTCTTGACGCCGTACTTTTTGGCTTCTTCGCTCTTTGCCAAAACGACCCCGTGCCGCGCTTCCGCGTCGCCGCAGACCGCGATCGGCTTCCCCGCAAGCTCGGGAAACAGCTTTTTCTCTACCGTGGCATAAAAATTATTCAGATCGGAATGAAGAATAACGCGATCGCTCACTGCTTTAATCCTGTCTGTCCTCTTTTTTGTCTGTTTGCTCCTTTCTCCTGCCGATGAAAAAATGCAGACCCGTCCGCTCCGCGTCAGCAGCATCATCCTGCCGAAAATAAATTGATATGAGCCGTATTTCTTCGCCGATCCGGCTGCGCCAGGATAGCTTCGCAACGGACATAAAAAGGAGTATATTGAAAAGGCGCGCAGCCATTCCTTTTGCGGCAGCTGCGCTTGACAAACGTCGCTTTTTGTTCGGCGGCTCACGGAACGCGGCGCAAAATATCGCCCTTTTGCAGCGGATACGGACAAATAAGCTGTAATTTTTGCATCACAAGTTTTGCATCCGCTACCGGCGCTCCCGCCTCGTCCAGCATTTTTTCCGCCGTAAAAATGCGGTTGAAACTTTTGGAGGGAGATAAGATCTCCAGCTTCTCTCCGACACGAAAACGGTTGCGCATCTGCACAATTGCGCCGTCTTCCGTTTTTTCCAAGACGTCCGCGACATATTCGCGCGTACCGCCCGTCTGCGAATCCGTCAAATTGACCGTATTCTCTCCGGCTCCGAACGCATACGCCGCAGTAAAATCCCGATGCGCGGCTTTTTTTAATTCCTCTTCCGCAGCCGCACTGTCCAAATCTCCGTCCATGGCGCGGCGGTAAGCGTTTACTACCGTCGCCAAATAATATGCGCTCTTCATGCGCCCTTCGATCTTAAAAGAACATACGCCGGCATCTTCCATCTCCCGCAAATACGGCAGCATGTTCAAATCCTTGCTGTTAAAAATATATGTTCCCCGCGCATCCTCTTCCACCGGCAACTCGCTGCCCTCGCCGCGCGCGCGCACCGAAAAATTCCAGCGGCACGCCTGCACGCATTCCCCGCGGTTGGATTCCCTGCCGGCAAGATAATTGCTCAGTAAACATCTGCCGCTGTACGAAATGCACATCGCGCCGTGTACGAACGCTTCCAATTGAAGCCCTTCGCAGTAGGCATGGATCTGCGCGATCTCCGCCAACGAAAGTTCCCTTGCCAGCACGACGCGCTCTACTCCCTGTTCCTGCCAAAATTTCGCCGCGTATTTGTTCGTCGTGTTCGCCTGCGTGGAAAGATGAAGCGGAAGCCCCGGCGCCGCCTCTCTCGCCTGCGCCAAAGCCCCGGGATCCGTAACCAACGCGGCATCCGCGCCGATCTCGCGAAGATATGCGAAATAGTCGCTAAGCCGAGGAAAATCCTCGTTCTTCGCAAAGATATTTGCCGTAACGTATACTTTTTTCCCGATGGAATGCGCATAGCTTACCGCTTCTTTTAATTCTTCCGCCGTGAAATTATCCGAAAAGGAGCGCAGCGAAAACAATTTTCCGCCCAAATACACCGCGTCCGCGCCAAAATAAAACGCCGTTTTCAGTTTTTCAAAATTGCCCGCAGGCGCGAGAAGCTCCCCTTGTATCTTCATCCTTCCTTTCCCGTAGTATTTCCTTGCTCTTATTTTTTTATACTAAGCGCGACGCCTTCGCCGACTTCCAGAATATTCGTTAAAAAATCCCTATCCGCGCTGACCGCCTGCAAATATTCCCGTATCTTCCGCACGATCGAACGCCGCTTTACGGGCGTCTCTACTTTTCCGCTCACCCAGCCGTACAGCAAAACGTCGTCCGCAAACAGCGCGCCGCCCGTTCTTAAAAGCCGCTTCAACTGCGGAAAATATTGCAGATACTGCGCTTTCGGTCCGTCCAAAAAAATAAGATCGTACTGCTTTTGCAACGACAACAGCACTTCGCCCGCATCGCCTAAGATTAAGTTTGTCCTGTCCTCTACGCCGAATCGCGCAAAATTTTTCTTTGCGAGAATATACCGCTCTTCTTCCAGCTCGATCGTCGTAACTTCCGCCTTCGGACATTCCAACAAAAGCGCGATCGACGTCAGCCCTTCCGCCGTGCCGATTTCAAGGATCCGCTCCGCTTTCAGCATCCGCGCAACGGAAAGCAGCAATCGGAGCGTATCGTCCTCCGTTGCCGGATCGCGGCGGTTTTTCGCCTGCTCCCGCAGCGCCGTCAGCCGCGCGTCGATCGGCGGCGCATTGTTTAAATCAAATTCCATTTTTTTTATCGCAATCTTTTTTATCTGTTTTTTATCCGAATAAAATTTTCCACAAAATACCTATCTGCTCTGCAAAAACGCGCAGACGATCGCAAAGATGTGCGCAAATGCGCACAGACCATTGAAAGCGCATTGCAAAAAGCTCTGCCGCGCGCTCAGATCCGCACGATGTTTGCCATTACGACAGGATTTTGCTTTGTCTTTTTATAGATAAAGTTTTTGACCGCCTTTTTGATCGCAGACGCGTATTCCGTATTTTCCGTATCGCCCAAAACATCGACCTGCCGCGTCAGATTTTCAACGATCCGCTTGATCTCTGCGATATAATCGTTGTTTTCCGGCATGACAACGCCGCGGTTTACCACGATCGGCTCGCTTAACAGTTCGCCGCTTCGCTCCGAAACACAGGCCGTGATGACAAAAATACCGTCCTCGGACAAATGCTTGCGGTCTTTCATGACGACGCTGTTTTCCCGATCTTCCAAATTGCCGCCGTCCACCAAACGGGAACCCGACGATACGCTCTCGCCGAATTGAATTCCGTCCTTCGAAAGCTCCACGCAGTTTCCGATATCCGCGAGCAAAATATTGCTTTCGCGCATCCCCAGCTCCATCGCCAGCTGCGCATGGCGCTTTAAGTGGCGGTATTCCCCGTGTACCGGAATGAAAAACTCGGGCTTTACGAGGGAATGCAAAATCTTCAATTCTTCCTGGCACGCATGGCCGGAAACATGGATCTTTTCCAGCGATTCATAGACCACATTCGCGCCCTTCCTGTATAAATTATTGATGACTTTATAGATCATCTTTTCGTTTCCGGGAATCGGGCTTGCGGATATAATGATCGTATCGTTTTCGCCGATCGTAACTTTATTGAATTCCCCCGAAGCCATGCGCGTCAATGCGCTCATCGGTTCGCCCTGGCTGCCCGTGGAAACAATGACGATCTCCCTGTCAAAATAATTTTTGATTTTCTCCACGTCGATGAGCACGCCCTCCGGGATGCTCAGCTCCCCGATCTTGGAAGCGGCGTCCACGACGTTTAACATACTTCTGCCCGAAAGCGCGACTTTTCTCCTGTATTTTGCCGCAAGATCGATGATCTGCTGCAAACGATGCACGTTGGACGCAAAGGTCGCCACGATGATGCGGCGGTTCGCGTTTTCGGAAAATAAATGATCCAGCGTCGTTCCGACGACCGTCTCGCTCATCGTATAGCCCTGCCGCTCCACATTGGTCGATTCACAGAGCAACAGTTTGACTCCCTCTCTCCCGATTTCGGCGATGCGCGAAAGATCGATCTGTTCGCCGGCTACGGGCGTCAAATCGATTTTAAAGTCGCCGCTGTGGAAAATCCTGCCCTGCTGCGTATCGATGCAGAGCGCTACCGCCCCCGCGATCGAATGGTTCACGTTGATAAATTCGACCGAAAAACAGCCGGCTTTGATCTTATCGCCCGGTTTTACGCAGATCATCTGCACTTTATTCAGCCGATGTTCGCGCAATTTATTGTCCGCAAGCGCCAGCGTAAGTTTCGTGCCGTATACGGGAACGTTCAGCTCTTTCAGCAAATAGGCGATCCCGCCGACATGGTCTTCATGCCCGTGCGTAAGAAGCAAACCGCGCACTTTATTCTTATTGGCGACCAAATAACTGATGTCGGGTATCACCAGATCGATCCCCGGCAACTCTTCGTCCGGGAACGTGAGCCCTGCGTCGATGATCAAAATATCGTTGCCGTATTCGATCGCCGTCATATTTTTGCCGATCTCGCCGACGCCGCCCAAAAAGATGATTTTCACGGGATTTTTCCCTTTTCCTTTTTTCATCGGCTTTTTGCGGCGCTCCGCCTGCAACGCCCCATCTTCCGGATTTCCCGCCGTTTTCTCAAATTTTTTGGCATTCTTTCTCTCTGCCTGTTTGAAAAGAGCGGCTTCGCTGCCCGAACTCCTTTCCCCCGCCGAGCCGCCTTGCGATTTCTTCGCCTTGCCCAAATACTGCGGCATTTCCGGTCTGCGCGCCTGCTGCGGCGCAGAAACATTCTTTTCTTGTGTAGGAATACGGTTTTTCTGTTTCTGTCTCAAAATTTACTCCTTTTTTCTTTCCGGATACCGTTCCGAACTGCGCGACAAAGGGCTGAATGGAACATTCAGCCCTATCTTCCGCAAAAATGTGTCGGATTTCTATCCGGCTTGATTCTTTATTTTTGTCTTCGCTTTGCGAAGAGCTGCTTCTTGTTATTCGTGCTTATTGCCAAAGAACAGTCCCTTTGTTTTTCTTGCTTTCGCTTCGGGAGCGATCCCTGCCGTTTCGGCCCGTCGCTTGCAAAGAGCCGTTCTTTGTTTGTTTTACCGGACGCGGCTGCTTGCGATCTTTACAGCGAGTTCATCCACCAGCTTTTTGGAAAGGGAGTCCGGATTGGTATCTTCCTTGCTTAAACTGCGCTTTACGATGCGCAGCGGCTGATCGGTCTTCTCCACCTTATTGTCCCGCGCAGAGACGGCCGGACGAAGCACTTTCGGCTTTTTCACACTGCCCGAAGAATTTCTTGCGATCTTTGCAAGTTTCTCCTGCATCTTGTCCGCCTCTTCCTTTTCGCTTTCCTTTGCCGCGGATACCTCCGCCGCCGTGTTTCCAAGTCGCGCGATCGCATCCAAAATCGTCTGCGTATCCACGGAAGCGGTATTTTCCGCCGGCTGCGGCGCGTACACTGCCGGCGACAAATCTACAAAGTAGGATAAATTAAAGCTCATTAGCTCTTTTTTCAGCTCGGTAAGATTGAGGATCTTGCCTTGATCGGGCTCCTCTTCGCCGAGTTCTTCGCGGATCTCCAAAATTTCCGCAAACGTGTCCCGATCCAACGTTTCCATATCCGTGTCGCTGAAAAAGGCTTTCTTTGCGCGCAGCAATTTCTGCGCAAGATCTTCCGGCGGCAGCGCGGGGCTCTGTTCAAATGCCGCGCACGCTTCTTTCAGCGCGTCCAACAAATCCTTTGCGTAAGTGACGGGCAGATTGTGCAGCGCGATCGCGTCCGTTACGGCCGTAATCGCTTCGCTTCCCCATACGTTTACGCGCGCAAGGCGCAGGCGAAGATCGGTCAGCATCGTCTCGCCGCGCAGAACGTTTCCGCTTACGATATAGCGATTGGCAAGATCTTTCGCAGCATTTGCAGCGACAAGAATATCGCCGATCAATTCATACGAAAAAGAACGAAGGTACTCCGCAATCAATGCGTCCAATTTACGGAATTCCGGCATCTGCCGCACGCTGATCGCTCCGTTTAACGTATTTTTGATATCGTCGATCTTCCGTTCCATTGCGGACAATTCCGCATTGCTCTGATTTGCCGATGCGGCAGCCGCGCCCACGGCGCCGCCCGTCATGATAGAGACGATATGCTGCGCCAAAGCATCGTAATCGATGCCGCCCGCAACGACCTTCGAAGCGACTCTGTCCGCGATCAGATCGTAATCCACGGGCGCCAACGCGTTCAGCTTTTCATCCAGCGCCGTGATCCCTTCCCCGATCGGCTTCAAGCTCTCTTCGATGGAGCCCGCGTCGGTCTGACGGAGCGATTCGATCTTTTCGGAAAGATCGTCGTAGATCGCCATATCCTGCTTATAGGTATATTTCATCTCCTGCAAAATATCGTCGCGCATTTTTTCTATATCCATCGAAAGCCCCGTGTACATGCTTTCGATCGCGAGCGAAGCGTCTCCCTTTCGGAAACTCGTAACGGCATTGTCCTGCGAGGAGATCGCCAGCGAATCGACCTTTTTTGTCAGCTCGGAAATGGCTTTACCGTTTTCGTCTTTCTGCGCCGCGGCCAAAGCGTTCGTCTGCGAGCGCTCTTGCGAGGAAAGCTCCGCATTCTTTTTCTCTGCACGAGCAAGCTCCGACAAAATGCTCTCTCTCTGTTTTTCCAGCTCGGCAACGAACTTCTCCACCGAAGAACGCTTATACCCGCAGAGCGTATCGGACGGCGCCTCTCCTCGCTTTGCGCGAAGTGCGGAAATTTCATCCATGGACGCGAGAATCTCCCGCATTTCCGCCAGATATTTATCCGTCGCTTTCAACCGCTCTACTGCGGAAAGCCCATTCATTTTTTGTTGGTTGGAAGATGACATAAAGACCCCTTCGAAGCCGAAGCCTCATACAATGATAACAATTTTCCTTCTATTATTTTACTACATTTCCAGGAAAAAGTAAATACTTTTTTCCGATTATTTTTTTACAAAAATCATATCTTTTATTCTCTTTCCCAAAAATAGCAGAAAAATTATTTTTCCGCCGCTTCCCCCCTTGAAAGGCTTGTCAAAAAGAACGCTTTGTTATATAATTAGTATGTTCACGCAGTTTCTTGCGCATTTTTTGTTACTTTTGAAAAAAAATCTCGAAGGAGTTATAGTGTTATGAGAGTATATAATTTTTCGGCAGGCCCTTCCATGCTTCCCCTCGAAGTGCTGGAAGAAGCGCAAAAAGAATTTCTTGATTTTGCAGGCACCGGCATGAGCGTTACGGAAATCAGCCACCGCGACAAGGCTTTCTCCGCGATCGTTGAAGAAGCGGAAGCAAATCTGCGCGAGCTCATGAATATTCCGGATACCTACTGCGTGTTGTTCGTTCAGGGCGGCGCAAGCCAGCAATTTGCAGCCGTTCCTCTGAATTTGATGGCGCACGGCAAGGCCGATTATATCGTAACCGGCAACTTCGCGAAAAAAGCCTGGCAGGAAGGCAAGATCTACGGCGATGCCCGCCTCGTCGCATCCTCCGAAGACAAAACTTACACCTACATCCCCGATGTGGATAAAATTGCTTACAACGACGATTCCGATTATGTGCATATCACTTCCAACAATACGATCTTCGGAACGCGCTACGTCAAATTCCCGAAAACAAAAGCTCCCCTCGTCTGCGATATGAGCTCGGAAATTTTGTCCCGCGAAATCGACGTCAATCAGTTCGGCGTGATCTATGCCGGAGCGCAGAAAAACCTCGCTCCCGCAGGCGTTACCATCGTCATCGCCCGCCGCGACCTCATCGAAAACCCTCTGCCGATCTGCCCGACTATGCTTAAATGGAAAACGCAGGCCAACGACGGCTCTCTGTACAACACTCCGCCCTGCTTCTCCATCTATATGGCAAACCTCGTCCTGCGCCACCTCAAAAAAATCGGCGGCGTAAAGGAGATCAATAAGATCAACGAATACAAAGCCGGACTTTTGTATGACTTCATCGACAATTCTTCCTTCTACACCAACAGCGTACAGAAAGAATTCCGCTCGATCATGAACGTACCTTTCGTTACCCCCTCCAAAGAAATGGACGAAAAATTCGTCAAAGAAGCGAAAGCCGAAGGATTGGTCACGTTAAAAGGTCATCGCCTCGTCGGCGGTATGCGCGCTTCCATTTACAACGCTATGCCCGTGGAAGGCGTTCAAAAGCTCGTTGAATTCATGAAAAAATTTGAAAAAGAAAACGCGTAAACAGCAAAGGAGGTCTTTACATTATGCCCGCCATTTTAAAATTAAACGAGATCAGCGAAGTCGCAAATAAGGAATTTCCCGCAAATTACACGTTTTCCAAAGACGTGAAAAATCCGGACGGGATCATGCTCCGCAGCTTCAGCATGCACGAATATCCTTTAAACGATGAATTGCTCGCCGTTGCGCGCGCAGGAGCCGGAACCAATAACATTCCCATCCCCGCCTGCACGGAAAAAGGCATCGTCGTTTTCAATACCCCCGGAGCAAACGCAAACGCCGTGAAAGAACTCGTTCTCTGCGAACTTTTTCTCGGCGGACGCAAAATCACCGATTCCATCGATTGGGTCAAAACCCTCAAAGGCACCGAAGGAATTTCCAAAGCCGTGGAAAAAGGCAAGTCCTCTTTCGTCGGCCATGAGATACTCGGAAAAACGCTCGGCGTGATCGGCCTCGGCGCGATCGGCGTCATGGTCGCCAACGCGGCCGTATCCCTCGGCATGAACGTGATCGGTTACGACCCCTACCTGTCGATAAACGGCGCGCTCCACCTCGATACGAGAGTGAAAACGGCAGATCTCGATACGCTCTTAAAATCGTCCGATTTTATCACCGTTCATGTTCCGCTCACTCCTTCCACCGAAAAAATGTTCAACGCCGACTCTTTCGCAAAAATGAAAGACGGCGCCGTTCTCATCAATAACTCCCGCGGCGAACTGGTCGACACCGGCGCAGTCCTTGCCGCTGTGGAGAGCGGAAAGCTCGAAAGATATATCACCGACTTCCCCTCCGAAGAATTGATCGGCGTTAAAAACATCATCTGCGTACCCCATTTGGGCGCTAGCACGCCCGAAGCGGAGGACAACTGTGCCGCTATGGCCGCACGCGAACTCGTAGATTATATCGAAAACGGAAACATCACGCACAGCGTGAACTTCCCCGACGTCTGCGCGCCGCGCACTACGCCCGTCCGCATCTGCATCATGCATAAAAATGTGGAAGGCATGATCGCAAAGATCACTTCCTTCGTTTCCGACGCGAACGTTAATATCGCAAACCTTCTGGATAGGTCGAAAAAAGAAATGGCTTACATGATCCTCGATCTCGACCAGCCTCTCCACGAAAAATCGATCAAAGAAATCGAAAAATCGGAAAACGTGCTCCGCGTAAGAGTCCTCGGCTAAGGTTTTTTGAGTCGCCTGAGGCTTTCGGCGAAATTTCTTTGATACGCTTATAGATCTCGATTAAGTTTCTTTGAAATGTTGGAGAAACTTGGAAAAGACTCTAAACGATCCCAAATCTCTTTTTGAATTTAAAAGGCCGCAGTTTTTTTCTGCGGCCTTTTTTTTGCCTTCGTTTTTTTATTTGACCTGTTTCTTTATTTACTTGCGCAAAGTCGGCTCCCCTTTTTATTCGAAAACATTCTCGGCCTCTTTCCAAAAAACTTTTCGCTTTTTTATTTTCCGCGGGATCCGCCTGTTTC
>CASDTU010000021.1 GCA_949283775.1 uncultured Bacillota bacterium | reverse complement strand
AACGCGGTCGAAACACGGCTGAAAATACGCATAAAACGGATCGTAGCCGTCGCAGCTGATCTCTACAAAATAATTGTCGCGAAAGGATTGGAACGCGTAAATATACGGTTTGAACGGGTCCAATTCCACTCTGCGGTAGGTACAGAGTTTATGCCCCTCTTCATACACCGCGTCCGCCCACTCGCCGGCGCGCTTTTCCTGCTCTGTCATTCTCTCTTCCTCCTTAAAAACCGATTCGGTCTTTGTTTAATCCTTAAAAACGCCGAAGCGTTTGCTCTTTCCCCTCGCAAAGCGCTCGCGGCCGCTCTAAACGAGATACGGCGGCATACGTCGGGCGCGTCCTTTCCTCTCGCGGAGCGCTCGCGGCCGCACATACTGCGGCTTTGAAAGAACCGCTGTTTCCAAACCATACAGCCTTCCCCGAAGAAACGCAATACGGCGCGCGGCAAACTTGCCGCGCGCCGCTATCGTTTTTGTATCACGCTAAATCCTTGCAGCACAAAAAGTTTTGTCTTTTCTTACTCTGCGGCAGGAACTTCCGCAAGCCGCAAAAATCTCGGCCGGTAAACATCGCCGTAGGTGAAACAGTCGTCGCCGTTGACGTTGTAGCTGATCAAAAGCTCGCCCGTTCCGGACAGTGCCGGATGCGCCTTGGCGTTGTAGCTGTTGTTCCCTTTCCCTTCGATCGTATATACGGTGTCGTGGTCGAATACGGTCGTCTTGGCCGTGAATTCTTTAAACGGCGAATCGGATACGGACATCATAATGGTGGTCCCGTTCGTAAAGTTCGTGTTCACCAAGAGATATTTGCCCTTATATTCGCCCGTACGGATCTGGGATACGCTGATTTCCGGCGCAACGTTGCTCGCGAGATATTTCAAATCGTCCGTGCTCTTCGTCCAGCTGCCGTTGCTCGCCAAAAATTCATACGAGGAGAACTTTTCAACGTTTTCGGGTTTGACGCGCGATACTACAAGTTTGCGCCCGCTGTTGGCGGTATCCTGATATCCGTAAATGTAGAGATATCCGTCCGGATTCAAAACGCCTGCAGCCTCCGTGCTGTCAAACACGCCGCCGCCAAAATAATATTTTCCGCCGGCTGCATTTAAATCGCACAGAATATTGTCCGTATCTTTGATGATGCGCAGAGAGTCGTAATCGGGAACCCCGTCTACAATATCATAGCAGGCGAGATCCACCCCGACTTGCGCAAAAGAAAAGCCCGAAATGCTGGGATCGACATGATCGATCTTCAGCGCAAAGACATACAGTTTGCTGCCTACGACAAACGTGTCGCCGAGCCAATAATATTTATTTCCGGACACCGTAGCCGGTTCTGCCGGATCGGGTTTGATGTTTGCCGCGCCGCTCGTTTTTTCCGGATAATGGAATTCGATATTCTTTGCATCCGCAACGCCGCCCGTGAGCAAGGCATTCGTGTTGTTCGGCATATAGACGCCCGAACGAAGATCCGTTGCGGGATCGACCGTCGAAATGATACTGTCGCTGAATACAAAGAAGGTCTCTTTTTCGGAAACGTCGCGGGAAGGATCGTAGTCTACACCGTCTAAGTTGACAGAATAGATGCCGTCCGCGCCGCTCCAGCCGTTGTAATTGGAGAAGAGCGCCGTCCAATCGTTGGCGTCGTCCGCATACCAGCCTTCGCCGATCTCAAAGCGGACTTCGCTCAAACCGACCATATCTCCGCCGTAGTTGGAAACATTTTCCAGCATGAAATACCGCGAACGGACCGGTTCTTCAAATTCGATCACGTACGAAGCGGATAAGTCCTCGCCCGTCCCTTTCGGGATCGTCATCGTTTTCAAAGCGGTGTACGTTTTCCAGGTGGTGCCGTCGTTGCTGATTTTCAGTTTGATCTCTTTCATGCCGTAATCGAGATGAGCGGGATCGTTATAATTCCAGATATAGATCTTACGGATCGGATAATTCCCCTGCAAATCGAATTTAAAGCCCATCATAGACTTGGAATCGGTGATCATATTCGAAGGATCGGCGTCATGCGTTGCGGTAAAGGACGAAACATCGCTCATGCCGCTGCCGTTCGTCGCGTTGTAATCCTCGGCGTCGCACGTCCATTCCCCGTCGTTGCCGATGCGGTCTATCGGCGTCGCCGCCACATAGCCGCCCACTTCGACGCGGGGTCTGTACCGGTATAAGCGCACTTCGCTCAGCCCCGTTCCGTCCCCGCCGTAGTTGGAAACCGCTTCCAATTTGACGTACTGCGCCGTAACTCCCGCAAAATCCGCAAACGTTTCCGCGGCGGAAAGTTTACCCGTTCCGTCCGCTTTTTCCAGCGTGATCGTGCCCAGCGCGGTGTACGCGTTTCCGTCTTCCGAATAGGAAACTTTCAGCTCTTTCACGCCGTTATCCAAAGCCGAGGCGTCGTTATAATTCCAGAAATACATTTTGCCGAGCTGTTCGCGCCTGCCGATATCGAACGTAACAGAAAACGCCGTTCCCGAAACTTCATACATCGACGCGGCGACGTTGTTGTGGGTATGGATACGCCCGCCTTTTCCGCTCATTCCCGTGCCGTCGGAAAGGACGCTGTACACATCGTCCTGCGCCTCTATCGGCAAATATTCTCCGACTTCGTCCACTTCCGCAATTTCAACATTTTCTTCCGTATCTTTGGAACACGCCGCAAACGGAATGACCGTACAAAGCAGAGTCAGTGCCGTAAAAAACGCCAAAATCTTTCTTTTCATTCAACCTTACCTCCGCATTGCGGAGAGAGGGATTTTATTCCCTCTCCTTTTTACGAAATACAGCAACGAGCGCTACGCCGATCGCAGCGATGCCGATCGAACCAGCCGCGCCCAAACCGATCGCGCCGGAGCAGCCGCCGCCCTTGTTTTCATCCTTATCGCCATCGTTGCCGCCATCGTCCGTCGTCGGTGTCAAAGGCATATTTTCAAACTGGTTGGAATCATCATCCACATCGTAAGCGCTGCTTACAGTGTTTTCCGCATACAGCTCGGCAACTTCGTCGGCCGTCATCAGGCCGTTCCAGATCTTCACTTCGTCCAGCGTTCCGGTCAATCCGCGCTTTACAAGTTCTGTCTCATAATATCCGCCCACATTGAATCCGCTGCCTTCGCCGAGTTTCTTCGTCAGGCCGCTGCCGTTGTACTGTCCCATTTTGTTGATCTGTACGCCGTCTACATACATCGTAACATACGCGTCTTCGATCACGCCCGTCATGCTGTAAACATTTTCCCAAACGATTACATAGTGATGCCATTCGTCCAGACGATTGTTGAAAACCGTTTCCGAATAGAGTTTGTCTTGGATCATAAAATCGTTCGCGCTGTTGGTCTTGCCCATGAAGAACCATGCTTCTCTCTCATCGTCCGGATCGTCGATAAATTCTACGTCGATCTGTCCGCCGCCCAGAGCGTCGAGGCCTGCGGGAACAAATACCATGTTCGCGCCCGTATCCGTTTCCGTCCAGGCATCCGCTTTATAATAGAAGCTGATCGTCATTTCTGCCGCCGAAACGCCCGTCTTCGAAGCTAAGTAGCTCGTTCCGTCAAATTTGTATCCTTTGCCGCTGATGCCTTCCGCATAGCTTGCCGTAGAAGTCGAAGAACCTTCGCCTACCGTAAGATCGTATGCCTTGCCGCCCGAAGCCGTGGTATCGTTCGTCAAAGCGTCGTCAAAGTCATAGTAGATGACAAGCTGTCTTTCGGGACGGACAAAGATGATGCCCGAACCGTCGATATACGAACGGAGGTCAATGTCCGAAGTGGAGAGATCCACCGTGCGGACGTTCGTGCCCTCTTCTGCGGCGAGATTATCGCAGAGCGCAACGGTCACCGAATACGTCGAGCTCAAATTTGCCTTTAACGCCGCAGCGTCCATCGGTTTCGTGTATCCGTCGCCGAAATCTGCATAAGAATCGTCGCCCTGGTTTTTGCCGCCGCCCGTCACGTCAAAGACGGAATCGTCGGCAAGGAAGCCGTCGACCATTGTATTGTAGACCGCCTTGGTCACTTCTTTGGATTCAACGAGGTGATAATAATCTTTGTCGTCCTCATCCTGTTCGGTCGTGAGCGAAGGCGCGACATACGATTTATAATCATTTTCGATCACTTTGCCGCCGACTTCGATCAAAGATTCGATGCGGCTGACATATTCATTAAAGTTTGCAAACGTAAAAGAAATCGTCATCGTTTCCGTTATAATAGTAACCGCCTCATCGCCCGTTCCCGTCGTATCCGTCTTCGACGTGACCGTAACCGTCAGCCAATCGTAATTATAAAAGTCCTCGATCCATGTTTTCAGGTCGTCGCCGTGCTTTTTGAAATAATCATACACAGAACCGTAACCGACCGTTTCTCCCGAATTGACCGCTACCGAAAAAGAGCGGCTGCCCGATCCGTCCGATTTTACAACGAAATCGCTGGTGACCACGACGGGTTTACACGCGATCAAACCGATGGCCATAGCCATGCAGAGTACGATCGCCAGCAAAAATTTTGCTGATTTTTTCATCTGAAAATCCTCCTTAACTAAAAATTTTTTGATTAAAAGTTTTTATTCTTCCGCATAGCGCCGTTTTTCAGCGGCGCAATGCGTTATTCCTTATTTTTTCATCCGGCGCACGCTTCCTTTCCTCGCGCCGTTGTTTGTTCTCGCTTATTTTCTGCCGACTTTCTGCGCGGTGTCGTAGATCGCCAAGATCTTTTCGGGCGAGACGTTCGCCTGAATGTTGTGTACCTGATTGAACACATAGCCGCCGCCTTTGCCGAAAATTTTGATGAGCTCTTCCACTTCTTTGCGGATCGCGTCGAGGTCGTTTCCGAGCACGGTCGTCTGCATCCGCGCGCCGCCGCCCCAGAAAACCAAGTCTTTGCCGTACTTTTCTTTCAGCTGTACGGGATCCATTCCCGTCGCCGTGATCTGCACGGGATTTAAGATCTGCACGCCCGCTTCGATCAGATCGCCGATGAGCGGCTCGATCGCGCCGCAGGAATGCAAAAATACTTTCAGATTCGGGAAATGCTCCTGCACATAATGGAACAGCTTGCTGTGATACGGGAAAATCATC
>CASDTU010000020.1 GCA_949283775.1 uncultured Bacillota bacterium | reverse complement strand
CTTTTTATTGTCCTTGCGCTATAAAAAAAGCAGATCGAAATTCGCTTCGTCCGCATTGTCTGCTTTTTGCTTCGGCGGTGTTTTCGCTTAAAAAAACAAAACCAAAAGGGGATTTGCAGGGCAATCCTCCTCCGCGTGCATAGCGCTGGTGCGCTGTGTTTTTATAGCAAAAAGAGCGGCAGAATAGGTATTCTGCCGCTCTTTTTTGATTGACTCTTTTTGAAATTTTTATTGACTTTTTGATTGACTTTTTTAAAATTTTTATTGTCCGAAACAAACGCTTTGCGAAGCAGTTTATTCTTCTTCGCTTTCCTTTTTCTCTACGCTCTTTGCCTGCTGATTGCTGTTTCCGAGATAGGTGCCGAAATAGGGCTGGCGTTTGGAACGGGGAAGACCGCTAGCACGGGGACGCTCTTCCTTATTGAATCTTCTGTCCTCTCTGCCGCGGCGATCGCCTTTATCTTCTCCGTCGTTTCCTCTGCGGTCGTTTCTCCTGTCGCGGAACGAACTTTTTCTGTCGCTCCTGCCTTTTCCGCCGCGGCGATCGAATTTATCGCTGCCCGGTTTTAAATTGTTGGGCACGACGACGATATAGCGGTTGGGTTCTTTTCCTTCGCTCACCGTCTTGACTTCGGTGCTGTCTGCAAGGGCCGCATGAATGATCCTGCGTTCATAGGGAGTCATCGGTTCCAAGGAAAGCTTTCTTCCTAGTCGCACCGCTTTTTCCGCAAGTTTGGTTGCGAGTCGGCGAAGCGTCTCTTCTCTCTTTTCTCTGTAATTTTCGCAATCGACGACGACGCGTTTATATTCTTCTCTGCCGATGTTGGCGACGGCGCCGGTCAGAACCTGCAAGGCGTCGAGCACTTCGCCCCTGTGTCCGATGACCGCGTAGGTGTTGGGCGTTACGACGTTGATCTTCGTATTTTCTTCGTTTTCATCCAGCTGCGTCGTAGCGGTGATTTTCAGCAGATCGAACATTCCTTCCAAAAACGCGACGGCGCGTTCTCCGTCCGTTCTTTTTTTTGCGATCTTTACGCGCGCCTTGATCCCTTTGGAAAACAAGCCGCCTTTTTTTCCTTCTTCCAAAACCGTGATTTCCGCGTTTTCCCGTTCCAGGGAAAGCATTTTCAACCCTTCTTCGATCGCTTCGTCCACTGTTTTTCCGGTAAATTCATATTCCGACATTATTTTTTTCCTCCTTTCCGCGTATCGTCGCTGCTCCGTTTCGCCTGCGGAATTCTTTTGTTGTATTTTTCCTGAATTTCCAGCTCTTCCAATTTTTTAAATTTTTTATCGATGACCAGATTGATCAAGACCGTGCTGAGAATACTGAAAACGTTGCTTGTGATCATGTAGATACTGAACGCGGCGCTGTAAAAGAAGGAAAAAATACCGAACATGATCGGCAGTACGATCATCATGATCTTCTGGGTTTTCTGTCCGCGTCCGTCGGCCGTCTGCAATTCGTTCTGCGCTTTCTGGCTCTTTGAAATGATAAGCTGCGACAGGAACATCGTGCCGATGGAAATGACGATCAGAACATAGTAACCGTTGGCTTCCGTCTTGGCTTTTGAAAGCTCCTGGGTGATATCGTTATAGACCTGTTCGGGTACGCCCGATTCGAGCTGTACGGGGTGCTTGTACGATACGTCCGGCAGCCAGATATTTTTTACCCAGAGGAATTTGAAGTGTACGTTCTCGTATTCTTCGGCGGCAGCGTCGCTTCCGATCTGTTTGAGCACGAGAAGCGCCTTTGTATCCGCACTCAATTCCGTATCGCCGCTGTTCTCCTGTTCGATCTTTTCCCGTGCCGCGGCGATTTTTTCATCGCTGCTTGCAAGCACGCTATCCGTCTTTATTGTATAGTAGGGGGAAGAAGTCTTGACGTCTTCCTTCCAAAAATCATCGCTTTTATATTCGCTTTCCGCAACTTTGGCGTCTGCCGTCTTCGTCTTGATGATCTGCACGCTGACGAGCGCCGTATCGTCGTCGTAAATTTCGGTGCGTGTGTAAATGAATTTTCCGTTTTCTTCCTTTTCGTCATAGGAAACCGACTGCGGATCGCCCGGCTGCTGCATGGTATAATTTTCCGGGCCGTATTCGAGGACCGCATTGGAATAGGCGACGGTCATTTTACGGTACACGTCGACGTTGGTGTACTGTGAATAGCTGGAAAACGCGCCTAAAACGACCATGAAGATAACGAGCGTTACGATCATGGGAAGGCACGCGCCGAACATAGAATAGCCGTTCTTTTTATACAATTCCATCATTTTCGCATTGTACATGCGCTGATCGTTTTGGTACTGTTTTTGCAATTTTTCCAGCTGCGGGCGCATTTTTTCCATTTTCAGGCTGTTTTTGCGCATCGAAGCCTTGCTGTAAATATCGAGAGGCAGTGTGATCAATTTCAAAATCAGCGTAAAGAGAATGATCCCCAACCCTACGTTGCCGGCGAAATTGATGATCGCCTGAATACAGACGCCGATCCAATTCAAACCTTCCCCGAAATTGCCGGGATTGAGTTCGATCGGCGCGTCAAGTAATAAATTCCACATATTTAAAATCCTATCAGAAAATTCAATCGTTCCGTCAATGCTTTCAGTAGAGCCAGCGCACTTTCAACGGATTTTCCGGAACGGGATCGTAGCCTCCCTTCGAAAAGGGATTGCAGCGCAAAATGCGCCAGATCCCGAGCAAAATCCCCGCTATCACTCCGAGATTGTTGATCGCCTCCAACATATATTGCGAACAAGTAGGGCGGTACAGACAGGTATGTTTGGAAAAATATTTTTGGTAAAACAGAATCAGGCGCATACATGCCATTTTCAGATACGGCCGAAATATTGTTTTCCGCAGCCGCTTGTACAGGCGGCGGAGCGAAGCTTTTACTCCTTCCACAATCCTTCCCTCTTTACGGCGCCTACAAAACTTTTCTCAAACGCGGCGAAAGAATGGTTTTCCGCCTGTTTCGGCAGCAGGATAAACGCATACGAACCGCCGATATTTGCGCAATATTTTCGGAAAACTTCCCGCAAGAGCCGCTTGATCCGGTTGCGCTGCACGCTCTTTCCGTGTTTCTTACTGACACACACGCCCAGCGAGATCGATTTTGCAGGAAGATACAGAATAATTAAAGTAGGGGAAAAAAATTTTTTTCCCCTTGTGAAAACTTTTGTGAACTCCGTATTCTTTTTGATTCGTGTATACAACATAGTCCTGCTTATTTTTTCCGCTTCGGGCGAAAGCATTTTTTCTTTACGGTTTACGCAGAGAGTTTCTTTCTGCCCTTATCTCTTCTTCTTTTAAGCGTCTTTCTTCCGCCCTGCGTCTTCATCCTCTGGCGGAAGCCGTGTACTTTGCTTCTCTGTCTCTTTTTCGGTTGATATGTTCTTTTCATTGTAACGATACTCTCCTATTTTAAAGTTCTCATTCCTCATTATACATAAAAAATCCTGCGGCTGTCAACCGTTTTTATGCCGTTGTGCGCACGGGAAGTATTAAATACAGGTACGAATCTCCGTCCACGGGCACGATCACGCAGGGAGCGACCGCCCCGTTAAAGCCCATTTTGATCTTTTCGTCCGCTATTGCGCCGATGCTTTCGCTGACGTATTTGCAGTTGAGCGCGATCGCGACATCCTTTCCTTCCAGCATGACGTCCACGGTCTCGTCCACCCGTCCGATCGCCGTATTGGAAGAAATGTTCATTTCCTTTTCGCGGATATCGAAGCAGACGATGCTGTTTTTGTCCGTACGCGCCAAAACGGACGCGCGCTCCACGCTGTCGTCCAGCGCGTTCTTGTCCACGATGATCTCGCTCGTAAACTCGCGCGGCACGATGTTCGCCACGTTGACAAACTCACCCTCATACAGCCGGCTCGTCAGGATCGTATCGTCGATGCAGACGAGCAATCTGTTTTTCTGCACGTTCAGCGCGATCGTCTCATCCTCCGCGCCGAGCATCCTTCCGATCTCGTTTAGCGTCCTGCCCGGGCAAATGATCTTGATATCCGCGTTCATCGAAACGATGCTCTTGCGGCAGATCGCCATTCTGTATCCGTCCAAGGCAGTAAAGGAAATCCTGCCGTTCTCCGTCTGCACGAGGCAGCCCTTCAAAACGGGCCTCGAATCGTCCTGCGCGCAGCAGAACGTCGTCTTTGCGATCAGTTCCTTTAAATCTTTCGCCAAAATTTCCACGCGGTTTTCGTTGATCTGCGTATCGATCTTCGGAAAATCGTCGGCATTGAGCGTCTGCATGGCGCTCTCGCTCGAACCGTAGGACAAAACGACCTTTTCTCCTTCCGTGGCGAGCGTTACCTGCCAGCCTTCCAGGCGCTTGATAAAATCTGCAAAATATTTTCCGGGCACGCAGAGAACGCCCTCTTCCAGCACTTCCGCCTTTACTTTTTTTTGGATCGCGATCTCTCCGTCCGTTGCCAATAAGGTAAGCCCGTCGTTATGCGCGGTCAGTTTGATGCATTCCAAAATCGGATTCGTCGTCTTCGTACTGCACGCTTTCACCACTTTCATGACCGCATCCGAAAGATCCAGCCCTTCACAGATTATTTTCATACCTTCCTCCTTTTGATTGCCGAACGTTTCTTTTCTTTAAGAATCAATAATAAATATATATTTTTTTATAAATTGTTATATTTAATAATAAGCTCTGTTGAAATGTTGATAAAGCAAAATCAAAAAACAAATTTTTTGAGAATCTACCACTATTATATAAAAAACAAGCGGAAAAAGCAATCAATTGTAGGGGGAAAGGCTGTGGATAGCGTCATAATTTTTTGTGGAAAGCTTTGTAGGAGAAAAGTGGAAATGTGTAATAAAATTGTATACAAACAAAAGTAAGGAGCGGGCGCGAAGGGAGAGAAACAGACAATTTTAGAAAGTTGTGCAGAAAAGAACAGAAGTTATCCACAAAAAAACACAAAAACACAGAGAAAAAATAAAGGGAAAAAGCACGGGGCGCGGGCAGGAGAGAGAAAACTTTTAAAGTTTTGTGGATTTTTTGAAAAGTGTATGCTATAATAAAACTATGCGAGATTATGAAAGGGAACTGCACAGCGGAGAGAGCGGAGAAAAATTTGCCGCGTTTTATGCGCTGCTGCGGGAGTACAACGAAAAATTCAATCTGACGCGGATCGTGGATGAAAAAGATTGTTATGTGAAGCATTTTTACGACAGCGTTTTGGGAGAATCGCTTTTTCCGCAAAATTCCGTTTGTGCGGAAATCGGTTCGGGGGGAGGTTTTCCGTCCATTCCTTTGATGATCGTAAGAAAAGATCTCACGTTCACGCTCATCGAGTCGGTCGGCAAAAAATGCGAATTTTTACGGGCGGCGGCGGAAAAGCTGTCGCTTCCGGCGAAGGTGCTGCACATGCGCGCGGAAGACGCGGCGCATGAGGAAACGCTGCGTGAAAAATTTGACGTGTGTTGTGCGCGCGCGGTGGCTAGGCTGAACACGCTTTCGGAGTACTGCGCGTCGTTTGTCAAAAAGGGAGGCGTTTTTCTCGCATATAAAGCGAACGCCGAAGAAGAAATCCGGCAGGCGCGGAACGCGTTTCGGATTTTAGGGCTTCAGCAGGAGAGCGTTTTGCAGGCGGATCTTCCGAACGGGGAAGGAAAGCGCACGATCGTCGTTTGCAGAAAGACGGCGCAAACGCCGCAAAAATATCCGCGCGGACAGGGAAAAGAGAGGAGCAGACCGCTATGAAGACGTGCGCAATCACCGGACACAGAGTTCTCGGCGCAAAATTTTCGAACGCGGCGCTGTATGCGCAGCTGCAAGCGCTGATCGAACAGGGCTATACCACGTTTTATTGCGGAATGGCGGTCGGTTTTGATCTGCAATGTGCGGAGTTTTTGCTCTTGCTCAGGGATGAATTTCCGCAGGTCAGGCTGATCGCGTGTATTCCGTGCGAAGATCAGTCGGACAAATTTTCAAAGACCGATCAGCTGCGGTATCGGAAGGTGCGCAGGGAATGCGACGGGGAAGTCGTATTGTATCCGCATTATGTGACGGGCTGCATGCTGGAAAGAAATCGGTATATGATCGATCGGGCGGATATTGTGTTCGCCTATTTAGAGAGAATGCGCGGCGGAACGTATTATTCCGTCCATTACGCGCAGGAAAGGGGAATCCCCGTGCAATATTATAAAGGAGAAAACAAACATGGATTGGTTTAAGCAGATGAGCGGTTTGGAGATCGCCTATTTCGTCATTGCGTGCATCGGTTCGCTGCTGCTTCTGATACAGATCGTGATGATGATCATCGGCGCCGCGGACGGAGGAATGGATCTGGATACGGATACGGACGCGGACGGAGACTTGGATTCGTTTACGGATACGGGCGTATCGCTGTTTACGACGAAGGGTCTGACGGCGTTCTTTGCGATCGGCGGCTGGACGGGGCTGACGCTCCTGTCGTACGATGTCAATACCGGACTTTCGATCGCGATTTCCGTTGCGGCGGGGCTTGCGGCGTATCTGCTCGTGTGGGGGCTGATCCGCCTGATCCTGCGCATGCAGGAGGACGGAACGGTCGATTACGGCAGCGCGGTCGGCAAGAGCGCGACGGTCTACGTCAGTATTCCGGGCGGAAGGAGCGGCAGGGGGAAAGTTGCCCTTGTTTTGCAGGGCCGCTATACCGAAGCGGACGCGATCACCGACGAAACGGAACGAATTCCCGTCGACGCGGCGGTGGAGATCGTCGGAATGGTCGAAGAGGCTTATCTCGTCAAGAGAGTAAGCGGCAAAGAAGAGCCCGAAAAGGCGGAAGAAAAACGGGAATAAAGGACGATTGTAAAAAAAATTTCGGAAACGGCGCCGGCCGCTGCGCGCGGCGAAAGGCTATATTGCAGGCAAAACAAAAAAAAGAAGCCACCTTCGGCCTGTAAAAAAATAATCAACGGAGCCACTTTCGGCCTGTAAAAAACAAAAAAATAAAAAAGAGAGAAGAAAAAGGAGAAGAAAATGCAACCTTGGATCGTAATACTGATTATTGTTGTGGTGCTGGTATTTTTCATGTTGCTCTTGATGGTGCTGACGCGGTATAAAAAGTGTCCGCCGAATAAGATCATGGTCAAATACGGTAAGATCGGAAAAGACAAGGAGGGAAATCTGCACAGCGCAAAGTGTATCCACGGCGGCGCGACGTTTATCGTTCCGCTTTTTCAGTCGTACACCTATCTCGACCTGACGCCGATTTCCATCGCGGTCGATTTAAAGAGCGCGCTTTCGAGGCAGAATATCCGTATCGACGTGCCGTCTATCTTCACGGTGGCGATTTCTACGGAGCCGACGCTCATGGAAAACGCGGCGGTGCGCCTGCACAATTTAAAGATGCCGGAGATCGCGGAACTTGCAAAGGATATTATTTTCGGACAGCTGCGCCTTGTCATCGCGACGATGAACATCGAAGAGATCAACACCGATCGCGATAAATTTTTGGACGCCATTTCGCGCAACGTGGAAGGGGAGCTCAAAAAGATCGGTCTGCGGCTCATCAACGTGAACGTAACCGATATTTCCGACGAATCGGGATACATCGTCGCGCTCGGACAGGAAGCGGCGGCCAAGGCGATCAACGACGCAAAGATCTCCGTCGCGGAAGCGAACAAGATCGGTTCCATCGGCGAAGCGAACGCGAAGATGGAAGAGCGTATCCGCGTCGCGGCGGCGGACAGCGAGGCGATCAAGGGCGAAAACAAGGCGAAAGCCGAGATCGCGAAGGCGCAGGCGGAACTGCGCGAAAAGGAAGCGGAAGCGCTCAAACTTGCCGTTACGGCGGAAAAAGTGCAGGCGGCGAAGGCGCTCGAAGAGAGCTACGAGGCGGAAAAGCAGGCGGAAATTTCCCGTGCGGCAAAGGAAAAGGCGACGCAGGAAGCGGACGTCATCGTCAAATCGGAGATCGAAAAGCGGCAGAAAGAGATCGAAGCGGACGCGCAGGCGGAACAGGTGCGCAGAATGGCGCGCGGCGAAGCGGATGCGATCTATGCAAAGCTGGAAGCGGAAGCGCGCGGTATCCGCGAAAAACTGACGAAACAGTCGGAAGGTTTCGACGCTTTGGTCAAGGCGGCGGGCGGCGAAGCGAACGACGCGGTGCGCTTTATGATCGCGGATAAGATCGAACAGCTCGTTGCCGAGCAGGTCGAAGCGATCAAGAATATCAAGATCGACAAAGTCACGGTCTGGGACGGCGGCGAAAACAAGGACGGCAAGAGCTCGACGGCCGGCTTTTTGAGCGGACTTTTGAAGAGTCTGCCTCCGCTGGAAGAGATGTACAACATGGCGGGGCTGTCCCTGCCCAAGGCCGTCGCGCCTCAAAAAACGGACGCGCCCGTAAAAGAAGAGCAAAAATTTGAAACGGCGCAAAAAGCGGCCGAGAAAAAATCGGAAAAGAAGCAAGGATGAGAGCCGTTTTTGCACTGCGCGCGGCGAAGCGGAGAAAAAATCTTTAAAAGAGCTTTTCCTTTTTAAAATAAGCGAGCAGGAAAGCGGAGAAATGAACGGAAAAAGAAAATCAAAAAAAGAGCGGAACGCAAAAAAAGCGTTCCGCTCTTTTTAAAAGCCGCGTGCAAATTCTTTTAAGCCGCTTTCAAAGGCGGATAAAGCCGCAAAGGGAGAGCAAAAACCCAAAAAGGCAAAAAAACGCCCGAAAATTTGCCCGAAAAAATTTTTTCGGCGAATTGGAAAACTTTGCTTTTTTCGCTTGACAAGCGAAAAAAAAAGTGTTAAATTATATGCGTTAACAATGGTTAACTATTTGAGCGGAAGGCAAAACCGTTTCAAAAGCAGTTGTAAAAAAAAGGATAAAAATCTGCGAGGAAAGGAGAAAAAAGGAGGAGAAGGATATGCCATTGCCCATTGCGCCCGTAGGGGAAGAGCTTACGGTAAAGAAAGTGCTGGCGGACGAAGCCAGCAAGCGGCATTTTGAGAGCCTTGGGATCACGGTCGGCACGAAGCTGACGGTACTTTCCACGGTGGGCGGAAACGTCATCGTGAAGGTGCTGGAAGGCAGGCTTGCGATCGATCGGGCGCTCGCGATGAAAATTTTGGTATAAGATACCGCGGCGCCGAAAAAAAACGGCAAAAATCCGGCGAAACAACAAAAAAGCGGCAAAAAATTTGCCGGAAAAAGCGGAAAACAGAGGCAAAAAGGGCGGACCGAAGAGAATCGGAAAAGACCTTGAAAAAACGGCGGCAGAGCCGAAAGCGGGCGTTTTGAAAAAAAAGGCGGAAAAAAAGGGGCTTTTGAAAGGCAAAGCGGCGTGCTTGGAAGGCAGAGCCGAAGAGAGGAAGGACAACAGGGCAAAAAATTTTGCACGGGCAAAGAAAAAAAATTCAGAAGCGGAGAAGCGAGAATGGAAAAGAGACTAAGTGAATTTATTCCCGGAGAAAAGGGCACGGTCGTGCGCGTGGAGGGAGAAGGAAAGATCCGGCGGCGTCTGTTTGACATGGGCGTTACGCCGAGCGCGGAGATCCTGCTGCGCAAGCGTGCGCCGCTGGGAGATCCGTTAGAGATCTACATACGAGGATATGAACTTACGCTTCGCAAGACGGAAGCGGCGTGCGTTGTAATGGAGGAAAAAAATGCTTAAATTTGCACTTGCGGGCAATCCGAACAGCGGAAAGACCACGCTGTTCAACACGTTGACGGGCAGTACGGCGCATGTCGGAAACTGGCCGGGCGTTACGGTCGACAAGCGGGACGGACTGTATAAAAAATTGGAAGAGCCGGTATCCATCGTCGATCTACCCGGGATTTATTCCCTTTCCCCGTACACGCCCGAAGAGGTGGTGTCGCGGAATTTTATTCTGGACGAAAAGCCGGACTGCGTCATCAACATCGTCGATGCGACCAATTTGGAGAGAAACTTATATTTAACGACGCAGATCATGGAGATCGACGTACCCATCGTTTTGGCGCTGAATATGATGGACGTCGTCAAAAAACGGGGCGACAAGCTGGACGCGAAGAAGCTGGAAGCGGAGACGGGGCTTCCCGTCATTGAAATTTCCGCACTCAAAACGGAAGGCGTGCAGGAACTGATGGAGCGTGCCTATGCCGCGGCGAAGGAGAAGCGCGAAGGCAAGACGGTCTTGCAAAAATCGGCGCTCGCGCACGTGATCGACGACGTGAAGATCGCGCTCAAAGCGCAGGAAGTAGACAATCCGCTCTTTCACGCCATCAAGCTCATCGAAGGGGACGAATTGGAAGTCAAGATGCACCCGAGCGAAACGCGGATGGTGGAGGAATTCAAAAAGCAGTTTGCCGACGACGTGTTTGCGGGCGATTTCGAAGCGATGGTCGCGGATGCGCGGTACAAATACATATGCGCGCATTTTGCGCGCGCCGTTACCCGTTCGCAGTCGGCGGATACGCTGTCCAAATCGGACAAAGCGGATAAGGTGCTCACCCACCGCATCTGGGGAATCCCGATTTTTTTGGTGATCTTATTCGGACTGTTTCACTTGACCTTCGGCGAAGATCTGCTGTATCTCAACAGTATTTTCGGCTTTGCGAAGGACATCGACACGGGCAACGAAGTGCTCAACGCATTCATCGCGGTCTTTTACAGCAGTGCGGGCATCTCGACGCCGGGCGTGCTGGTCTTTAACCTGATGGGGTTCGTGACCGATCAGATCGGCTCGCTCATCGCGACGGGACTGACCAACGTGCACGCGGCGGCGTGGGCGCAGGGATTGGTCAACGACGGTATCTGGGCAGGGCTTTCGGGCGTATTGTCCTTTATTCCGCAGATCATGGTGCTGTTTTTGTTCATTTCCATTCTGGAAGACAGCGGGTATATGGCGCGCGTGGCGTTCATTCTCGACCGCGCCTGCCGAAAATTCGGGCTGTCCGGACGGGCGATCATTCCGATGATCATGGGCTTCGGCTGTTCGGTGCCCGCCGCGATCAATACGCGCACCCTGGCGGACGAAAAGGAACGCATTTTGACGACGCGCGTGATCCCGTTCTTTACCTGCGGCGCAAAGACGCCGATCCTGGCGGCGGTCTGCGGCGCCATCGCGGCGAGATATACGAACATCAACGTCGATCTGCTCGTCTTTGCGCTCTATATCTTCGGCATGGCGATGGCCGTGCTGATGGTGGCGTTCATGCGGCAGACGACCATGCGCGGTGAAGTGCCTCCCTTTATCATGGAACTTCCCGCCTATCACGCTCCCCAAGCGCATAACCTGATGGCGCACCTGTGGGATAAACTCAAACATTACATTCAGAAGGCGTTCACGATCATCGTGGCGAGCGCGATCATCATCTGGTTTTTGTCCAATTTCTCCTGGAATTGGAAGATGGTCGGCATCGAAGACAGCATCCTGCACGATATCGGATCCTTCGTCTATTGGATCTGCACGCCGATGGGCTTCGGTTTGCAGCTGAGCGCGTTCGGCTGGGTGTTCGTCGTCGCGGCGGTAACCGGCCTGATCGCGAAAGAAAACGTCATTGCGACGTTCTACGTCCTGGCGCCGGCGATCGGTATGCTCATCCCCGAATGGGACGACGGCGAGAGCGGTATCGGCGCCGTGGTCGCGCTGATGCAGGCGACGGGCATTACCTGGCAGGGGCTGTTGGGTTTCACCATCTTCAATATGCTCACGCTGCCCTGCCTTGCGGCGGTCACTACGGTCAAAGCCGAAACGCCGAAGGGAAAATTCCGCTACACGATCATCTTCTGGGCGCTCACTTCCTATATCACCTCGTCCCTCGTTTACGTCATGCTGACCTGGTGGTGGACGGCGTTTATCGTCGCGGCGGTCATCGCGCTCGTCGTTGCATATTTCATTCTGCGGAATAAGGGCAAGATCAATCTGTCCTTCCGCAAAAAACGCCGCAGCGTGAAAACGGAATAAACAAACCGCTTTGCCAAACGGCAAAAGACAAAATTAAACCGCTTTGCAAAGCGGGAAAAGAAAAAAACAGACGCGCACGGGGCAGAAAAGGCAAAAAAGGCGAATATTGCCGCCCCGTGCGGCATACAAATAGTGCGGTAAGAAAAACGCGCAGAAACAGGGCAGAGCTGTCGCAAAAGCCTGAAAAAGGGGCGGCCGTTCGCCCGAAAAGAAAAAACAGAGAGGAAAGAAAATGGCACAGTTGTTATCTGCGGCGGGAATCATCGTTTCCGCGATCATCGGCGCCGCTGCCGCGGCGATCGTCGTCTTTGCGATCGTCTTGCAGAGAATACGGAAAAAGCAGGGCAAAGGCGGCTGCGGCTGTGATTGCAGCAGTTGCTGCGGCGGCTGTTCGCAGTATAAAAGAGAAGAAAAAAAAGACGAGCCGCAGAAAAAGGGCGAATAAAAGAGTCTCTTGCGGCAAAGACAGAGCGTGAAAAGTATCGTAACAAAGTTTGACGGCCGGATCCGAAAAAGATCGGCAAAAAAGTTCGGCAAAAACGCTTTGCGCTTACAAAAGCCGCAAGAGGCGGATCCGTACAAGAATTGATAACCCACAAGAAATCTCCGAATAGACAAGAAAAAGGCGCCGCGCATCGCGTTTTCCCGAGAGGGAAAAAGAAAGAAGCGGCGCTTTTTTCTTTTGCGGTCAAAGCGGCGGCTGCCGCAAAAAGTAGCCGCAAAAAAACAAAAAATCAGGGATACTGCAAAAAATGCCGCAAAAAAATCGGAAGAAAGGCGGCAAAAAACCAGAAAAAACGGGGGAAAAGACCAAAAAAAGCAAAAAAAGCGGCGGAAAAAACAAACTTGTTTTTTCCGCCGGACAAAGCGAAACAAAAAACGTTGAACGATAAAAAGCCTGCGATAAGCGGGAGCGGATCCGAAAAAGTAGGCGGGCAAAAGCGCTCTGCCGCAAAATCTGCCTTAAAAAAGAGCTTAAAAGAAACGGATCGAGTGGGTGAGCGAGAAAGATTTTCCGCTCTTTAAGACGACCATGCCGGGGCGATGGGTGAGTTCTCCGTCGCAGGCAACGTCGTCGGGCAGGCCGTTCCAGGGCTCCAAGCAGATGTAGGGAGCGCCGACTTTTGTCCAGAGCAGGAAATAGTCGAACCCTTCAAAGTTCATCTTCGCGACCGGTTTGCCGCAATGTTTGAGGGTTACGGAGCGGGATTGGAGGGAATCAAAGATCAGGGCGTCCGCTTCGAACAGGCTGTGTTTGAGCGGAAGCTCCTTAGTGTTGGCGCGGAAGGGGATCACCTTGCCGTTTAAGTAGCCGAGCACGGGCTGATCTTTGAGCTTTAAATCTTCCGTCTTTTCGAATTCGACGCTCCAATCCTCAAAATTGCCGCCTGCGGCAAAGGCCTCGTGTGCGCCGACGTTGAAGTACATCTCCTTTTCGTCCTTGTTTTCCGTCTCATAGGTAACGAACAGGCTGTCGCCGTCCAGCTTAAAGCGCGCGCGGAACACAAAGCGGAAGGGATATTGCGCGAGCGTTTCTTCGTCGTCGCAGAGGGTGAACACCGCCTCGCTGTCGCTTACCTTTTCCGCCGAAAACATTTTGTCGCGCGCAAAGCCGTGCGTGCCCATTTTGTACACTTTTGAGCCGTATGTATACTGTTTATTGACCAGTCTGCCGCAGATCGGGAATAAGATCGGGCTGTGCCCTTCCCAATATTTGGGATCTCCGTTCCAGATGTATTCGCGCCCGTCGGCGCTCTTTACGCTGGTCAGCTCCGCGCCGAATTCGTTGATCTGCGCCGTCAGCTTTTCGTTTTGAATCTGTATCATACTATCCTCCGAATCAAAGTTGTTTTTTATTCGGTTTTATTATAGCACGCTTTTCTTTGCAGGGCAAATCTTTTCAAAAAAGAACGCAAAAACGGCAAAAAAACTTTAAAAAAGACAATGCGGTCCGAAAACGGAAAAATTTTTCGGCTGAAAACTCCCTTTCTTTCAAAAACCGCGCAAAAAGGTTTTACATAAAAAAGAGGGGCGGCTTTCAAAAAGGATTTTTTAGAAAAAAAAGGGAAAAAGTTGTAAAGGAAAAAGAGGCTTACAGGATCTGCAAAAAGAAGGCTTTCAAATAGGAAGTTTCCTCCGCGGCGAGAAGGGCGGGATGATCGGGCGCCTGAACGCGGAGCTCTAAAAGTTTGGCCTTTCTGCCCAAGTCGCGCGCGCTCTCGGTGAGCATTTTTTCAAACAGCTGCAAGCTCATGTAATGGGAGCAGGAGCAGGTCAGAAGAAAACCGCCGCTCTTTACCAGTTTCATGGCGGAAAGATTGACGTCCTTATAGCCGCGATACGCGTCTTTGATTTCCGCCGCGCTCTTGCAAAACGCGGGCGGATCGAGCACGACGCAGTCATACGTTTTTCCCTGCGCGCGCAGCTCGCGAAGAAGCGTAAAGGCGTCGCCGCACAGCGTTTGAATATTCGAAAATCCGTTTAAGGCGGCATTTTTTTTCACGTTTTCCAGCGCAAAGGCGGAAATGTCGACGGCGGTCACGTCGTTTGCCACCGTCGCGGCGTTGAGCGAAAAACCGCCGCTGTTGCAAAAGCAGTCTAAAACGGACGCGCCCTTACAGTATCTGCGCAGGGCGAAGCGGTTTTCCTTCTGATCGAGAAAATACCCCGTTTTCTGGCCGTTTTTCACGTCGACGCAGAGTTTGATCCCGTTTTCCGTAACGAAGATCTCGTCCGGCACTTCGCCGTAAAGCACCGCATTTTCCAGCGGCAGACCTTCCTTTGCCCGTACCGCCACGTCGCCGCGCAGATAGATCCCCTTGGGCGCGTACAGATCGGCAAGCACGCGCACGATCCGCTCTTTTCTCTGATCGATCCCCAAAGAGAGGCATTCCAGGACAAAATAGTCGCCGTATCGGTCGATGATGAGGGCGGGCAGGTCGTCCGCTTCCGCAAAACAGGCGCGGTAACAGTCCGTCTTTTCGTCGAACAATTTCTCCCGCAGGGCAACGGCGCGGGCAATTCTTCG
>CASDTU010000019.1 GCA_949283775.1 uncultured Bacillota bacterium | reverse complement strand
CGGGTTCCTCCGTCACCGCTATTTCCATGTTCAGCGGCGCATAGTCTTTATAGATTTCTGCGCCGAGATTCCCCTGAAATATCTGCACTTCTTTCATTGACGTCTTTGCTTTGATCGGTTTCATTTCCTTTCACCCTTTTTTTGTTAAAATTTTTTTCTTTTTATTGTATCAGCTATTTTCCCTTTCGTCAACTCTTCTTTGAAAAATTATTTCGGATCGGACCCCGCCTCGAAGGTCTTTTTTTGTTTTATCCGACGCTTTTTGCTTTATCCGGCGCTTTTTTTCCCGACGTTTTGGGCTTAGATTTTTGATCCGCAGATTTTTTGCTCTGCTTCTTCGTTTCAGCGCCCGAATTTTTGTTTTTGCGTTTTACTGTACTTCCCAGCGAACAATGATCTCTTTTCCCGGAACGACTTCCGTTTCCGCCCCGCCCTGCAAAAAGGGCAGAGAAGAGGGCAAGAGCAGTCTGCCCGATTGCTTCGTGCTCTTCACGATGCAGTATCCCTCTCCGACTGCAAGCGTCAGCTCGCCCTCGCGAAGGGGCAATCTGCAACTCCAGCGCCGAAACGATCCGATATACGGCTGCGCGATGAACCGATCGTATCCGAACGATTCCGGCTGTACGCCCGCTATGTACCGCCCGATCAGATACAGCGGACTTGCCCCCCAGGCATGGCACAGGCTCTTGCCGTATTTTCTGCCGTACATCGCGTATTTTTCCGCGCCGCGCACGTTCGGATCGTACTCTTCCCAAAAGGACGTCGCGCCCTCTTCGATCATTCCGCCCCAATACGCGCGGATGTATTGCAAGACGGAAGGAATGTCGCCCGATTCCGCCAAGGCAGACAGTTCATAAAATTTCATATACGGCGTGGTGATCGCCTGCACCGCGTCATTTTTCAATACGTTTTGTACAACCGCACTCCGTTCCTGCTCCGTCAGCATTCCGAACAGAAAGGCAAAAATATTAGCGTAGCGCGTCGTCTTTTCCGATAATTTTCCGTCGATCTTTCCGTGTACAAAACAGCCCTTTTCACCCGTCCAGAACGTTTGTTTGATCTTGTTTTGTAAACTGTCCGCCTTTTCCATAAGATCGGTGCGCTGTTTTCCCAAACACCGCGCCGAAAGCTCCGCCATACAGCGCAAACTTTCGCAATATAAAACCTGCTCCGCACAGACTGCGCCGCGATTGTCGATATCCGCCCAGTCCAGAAAAACCCAATCCCCCTCTTTTCCGCATAAAAAACCGTTCTCGTCTTCGCGCACCGCGCAAAAGCGCAAGAATTGCTCCGCTCGCGGAAAAACTTCCCGGATAAAGTCAGAATCGCCCGTATAATACGCGTACCGATGCAGAGCGATCATCCAATAGAGCGTGTAATCCAAAATGGTATTGATGTGGAAATCCGCTTCGCGCTTTCCGCCCAAGACCAACAGGCTGCGCCGCAAAACTTCGGTGTTGAAATCGGTATAAAAATCCATCATTTCGCTCTGAAACACGTCCCCCGACCACACCCAGCGGTCGCGCTTTAAACCATCAAAGAAAAACTCCCGCTCCGTCAGACGATAGGTCCGCCGCGCGACATCGTAAATGGATTCCATCAGCGTATCGCCGCAATGAAAATCACCCGCGATCGGATAATCGATGCAGCGCTCATACGCTTCCGCCTCCGCCGCATCGTCCGCAGGCACAACATAAATATACCGAAATCCCATCTCCTGCGGCATTTGCGCCTTGCCGCCATCGACTCTCGCTCTGTCCAGCGTTTCGCAATGTTCGCTGTCCAACGCCTCCTCACGGCTCTCGCCGTAATACACCGAAACAAAGCCGCCCTCACAGCCCGAAAGACAGACGCGCGCCATCGTTTCTGCGCCGAAATCAAACAGTACGCCTTCCCCCACACGCTGTCGCTGAACATAAGTAATCTTTTTTTCGGGCAGAGCGCAGTCGTTGGGCGACTTTATACTGTCGAAAAATCCGTTTGTTTCGGCATCTTTCCATATATTGTTGCCGCACTGCACTTTCCATTCCCTGCCGCTTTTTACCGTCTCGCCCTGCACGAACAGGCAGGGAAGCCCCGTAAAGCGCACGACTCCTGCCGTCAGCGTATGCGCCCCCGCCGACAGTTCGATCTCTCCGCTTTGAGGTAGTACCGTATAGTCGGGAGAATCGTCTATATTGAGCGTCAGCCTTCCGTCGCAGACAAAACGGATCTTTTCCGCCTTTTGTAAAGTGAGCTCCCGCCGAAAGGTAACGGAATCGTACGGACCGTCCGTCCTCCACGACGGCACGATCGCACTCTCCCTCTGACGACGGCTGTGCATGATTTTATGATAGAGCATCCACGCAAAATCCTGCGGGTACCACATCCATTCTCCCTTTGCCATTTCTCTTTCCACCTCCCTTGCTTTTCTTCTTTTTTGCCTGCAATAAATTGCAGGCAGGTTTCAGCAGTGCGCTTTGCGCCTGTTTCGTCTTTCAAAAATTGCATCAAACTCTTTTAGCGCACGCTTTACCTAAAATACAAATTTCCGTACATTTTTTCTCCGGTAAAAATGCGGCTTCCCCTCAGGCAAAAATGCGAAACCAGCCGCGCGCCATCTCGATAAATTCGCGGTTGTAGCCATGCTCAACCGATTCAAAATGCACGTGGCCGTGCGAGCCCTTCAAAAGTTTTAAAAAGCTTTCCGTCGTTTCCAGAGGAATGGCGATATCCTTTCCGCCCGTCGATACGAGCACGGGCACGTTAATGCGGTGCGCGTGGTTAAGCGTATCGATCAGCGCAAGGGCGTCGTCCCGCTCCTTTTCCGGCACGTCTTTGATCAGATTTTCTCCGATCGACACGCCGTGCAGCTTGCGAAGAAGCGGAAAATTCGTTAAAAACGGCTGATCCGCCGCAACGCTCCGCGCGCCGCGGTCTTTAAAAACGGAAGCGAGGATCAGCGATGCGCCGCCGCCTTGGCTCGTGCCGAAAAAGGACACGCGGTCTTTGACGACGTTGGGCTGATTCCATGCCCATAAAATCGCCATGACGCAGTTGGCAAACCAGCGGAAATAGCCGCCCTTTCCGCCCGTGAGCACCGTGTCCGGCAAGACGGTTCCCAAAAGATTGTCGATGGGAAGTTTGGAAAAATCCTTCCCCTGCGGCGTGCTGTACCCCAAAGGATTGATGTGCAGCACGTGAAATTCGTTGGCAAGTTCGGGGTGCATGCTCATTTCGCCGCCATACCCCGGCGTATGCACCAAAAGCGGCGCAACGCGGTCGAAACACGGCTGAAAATACGCATAAAACGGATCGTAGCCGTCGCAGCTGATCTCTACAAAATAATTGTCGCGAAAGGATTGGAACGCGTAAATATACGGTTTGAACGGGTCCAATTCCACTCTGCGGTAGGT
>CASDTU010000018.1 GCA_949283775.1 uncultured Bacillota bacterium | reverse complement strand
TGTCCGCGTTTACGCATAAACCCGTGCGCAAAGACATTGCCATGACGGGCGAGATCACGCTGCGCGGAAAGGTGCTTCCCATCGGCGGGCTGAAAGAGAAGGCGCTGGCGGCGCACAGGGCAGGGATAAAGAATATCATTATTCCGAAAGACAACGAAAAAGACGTGGAGGAAATTCCGGCGAACGTGCGCAGCGAGCTGAATTTTATTACGGCATCGAGCGTGGATACGGTGTTTGAGAACGCGATTGTCGGACTGAATTGAAAAATGGTGATCAAAGAGGCAAAATTTCTGACGTCGGCGGCGGACAAGGGCGGGTTTTTAAAGACGGACAAACCCGTCGTCGCCGTGTGCGGAAAATCCAACGTCGGGAAGAGTTCCTTTATCAATATGCTGGCAAACCGCAACAAGCTGGCGCGCACGTCGGCGGAGCCTGGCAGGACGCGGCTCGTCAATTATTTTGATTTCGGGCCCTTTATTCTTGCCGATCTGCCCGGATACGGCTATGCGCGCGTGTCGGGCGGCGAAAAATTGAAGTGGGCGAAACTTTGCGAGGATTTCTTTCGCTGCGGCGATGTCGCGCACGTCTTTGCCCTTGCGGACATTCGGCACGAGCCTACCGCGGACGATAAGACGATGATCGATTTTTTGTATTATACGCAGACGCCGTTTACAATCGTCGCGACGAAAGCGGACAAACTTGCCAAAACGCGCGTCAAAGAGGCTGTCCGAAAGATAGCGGCCTGTTTGAAAACCGGCGAAGGGAACGTGTTTGCGGTGTCTTCGCAGACGCGGCAGGGAAGAGAGGAGATCCTCTCTCTTTTGGAGCAGATCTGCGAAAGGGAAAAGGCGGATACAATCGAGCAAGATGCCGCCGGACAAGATGAAAATTCGGAAGATTGCCGCTGAATAACATGAATCGTTGAAGATTGCCGCCGGACAAGATGAAAATTCGGAAGGAACTGCCGAATACGATCATGTATAGTTAGCCTAAAAAGCAGGTTTAACTTTTACGGCGCATAGCAATTATTTAAAGGCAGTTCTTCGCATTTATTTGTCCGCCGCGGCACGAGATCCCGTGTTGAATGCGCGAGCAAGCAATGAAACCGGTGAGAAGTTCTGCCACTCTTCGTAAAAACCGATTGCAATTTACGGATGCGTATGGTATAATCATATATCAGAAATCGTGAGGTGCGAAAAGATGAACGTATTTCTTTTGGCATCGGCAAATATCTTAAATACCGCATGGGGGATGGTTCTGTTCATCCTGCTCGATATTGCCGTATTGCTCCTGATCATAGGACTGAATTATCGATGGCTCTTCAAGCGGCTTTTGGACATTGTGTTCGCCGTTGTATTTTTAGTCGTCTTTTTTGTGTTTTTCCTGCTTGCTCTTTTGGCGCAGGCAATTTACAACAAGGTGCAGAATGCGTATAAAACGCTGTTTGTTTCGGAATATATTTACGGAAAAAAGGGCAAGATCTTAAAAGTTACGACCTTTGCGACCTATAAAATTTTGCATGATGCGGACGGGAAATTGCTGCCCCAATCCGAGCGGATCACGGGGATGGGGAAATTTTTAAAGGCGACGGGACTGAAATATTATCCCTGTTTGGTGCAAGTTTTGGCAGGCGGACTTTCGTTTGTGGGACCGAAACCGATGGCGGCTGTCGACGGCTATGCGGTCGGAGAAGAGGCGCAGGCGCGCTTTTCTGTCCGTCCGGGGCTCGTAAGCTCTTTGGAACGCTTCGGCGGCGAAGGCCTTACCTATCCGGATCTTTTTGAAGAGGATTTGGAGTACGTCGCGCACATTTCGCTGTGGAAAGATTTTCTCATTTTTATGGCGAAGATCGCCAACCGCCTGCGCGGCGATTCGACGCGGCGCTTGGGCGAGTGTACGGAAACGGGCTATGTGGATTGGCTGATCGAAGCGGGACAGATCTCTTCGGAAGAAGCGGCGCAGCTGCGGGAAGAAGGGGAAAAGAAATTGCGTTCGTACGCAAAACAGCAGGACGAAAAGAAAGATTTTCAGCGCGTGGATTTTGGAAATTTTCACCGTTAGAAGCGGCAGAAATATCTTTGCTGGAAAAGGAAACGCCGTAAGGTGCGTCAAGAGCGGATAAAAAGCAGGAAAAAGGTCTTTGCGGAAGCGCAGAGACCTTTTTAAATTGTCCGTCTGTAAAGGACGACCTTGAAAATCTTGTCTGCGCCGTATTTTGCAAAATACGGCGCAGGCAAAAAAGTTTATAATAAGCGTTCGGACGGAAGCGATCGCATTATTTTTTTCGGTAAAAATGCATTGCAGAGAGCCTGAAAAGATCAATTCGCCTTGCGGTGGAGCCGCGTTCCCATATAACGGAGCGGAGGTGGTCGGCGGCGTCGCGGTGGATGAAGGGATCAGTTTCGCTTAGCGGTGGAACCGCGTTCCCAGATAACGGAGCGGAGGCGGCTGGTAACGTCGCAGTTGTTGATGAGGGAAGGGTCGGCGAGCTGGCGGATGAGGAGGTTCAAGGCAAGTTTTGCCATTTCGCCGAAATCCTGCGATACGGTAGTGATGTCGTTTTCGAGCGCGAGGGCGATATTGTCGAATCCGGTGACGGACAGGTCTTCCGGAACGCGCAGTCCCGCTTCGCGCGCGCATCTCGCTATATGGCAGGCGGTGGCATCGTTGACGCAGACTACGGCGGTGGGGCGAGTTTTAAGCGATAAAAGATACGTTATCGCGCGCTGGGCGCAATAGCCGTAGCGATCTGCGTTTTCCGTCGTCGTGTTTTTGATGTCTTCGGGCATCGGAATAAAGTATTCCGGCTGCAATTCGGCGCCGTTTTTTACGATGGCGCGGCAATAGGCGCTGAATCGCTCTTCTTCCGTCGGCAGAAAATTTTCTTTGTACGGGAAATAAGCGATTCGCGTGTGCCCTAAATGAATCAGATGTTTTGTGATGTTGTACATTCCGGCGTAATTGTCCGAGCAAACGCAGGGCGCTTTGATGCCGTAGGAAGAATAGTCCAAAAAACAGATGGGAATGTTTTTTTGTACGAATCGGTTGAGTACGTCGAGATTGGACGCCCGCGTGATCGGCCACAAAATCAGGCCCGTTATAATTTTTTCCGCAAGTCCGAGCAAAATTTCCCGTTCCCGTTTTTGGCTGTGCTTTGAATCGAAGGTAATGATGGTGCAGTTCTTTTTCTGCGCGAAAGAGGACAGGGCGCTGACAATTTTTTTTTCAAAATTGTCAAAGTCGCTGAACACTACGGCGATCGTCTGCGCCTTTGCCGCAGAGGGGAGGTTTTGCGACAAAACAATGCTGCCTTTCTTTTTTTTGCGCGCGATCAGTCCCTGCGCCTTTAATTCGTTCAAAGCGCGCATGGCCGTGATGCGGCTGACTCGATACAGCGAGCAAAGCTCGTTTTCCGTGGGCAGAAGATCGCCCGCTTTATAAGCGCCTTCTTTTATTTTTGTTTGCAGATCGTCAAAAATTTTTTTATAGAGCGGTTCCATCTTTTTCTGTTCTCCCATAGCGTGCCTTAGCTGTCCGTGTTTTCGCCGTTATATGCTTCTTCTGGTCGGTATGGCCGAAAATCCCGTCGAGAGGTTTTCAATTTTTGAAAAACGGTGCTGACCGTTTTTGTTTTTTTGGTCGGTATGGCCGAAAATCCCGTCGAGAGGTTTTCAATTTTTGAAAAACGGTGCCGACCGTTTTTTTGTCGGGTTGCGGAGGTTTTTTCCGCAGCGGTGCTTTGCCGCTCGTTCCCTTTTTGCGCCGCGGCTGGACGCAGACAAACGGGTGCGCGGCAATGGTTGTTTTGAAATATTATATTATAACATAATCGAAAAAAAGTCAAGAAATAAACGATTATGTAATATCATTTTTGAGAAGCAAGATTGACAAAACGGGTGGCTTTTAGTATACTGAAATAGAAAAAATTGCAGAGGGAAAGAAGCATGAAAAAAATAACGCTTGCCGGAAATTGTTTGACGGATGTCATTAAAAGGATCGATAATTATCCGCAGAAGGGGATGCTTTGCAAGATCGGGGAGATCATTCCGGGGGTAGGCGGAAGCGTCCCCAATTCGGGGATCACCTTAAAGACGCTTGCGCCCGATCAGATCGAAGTGACGGCCCTTTCGCGCATCGGGCGGGACGATAACGGGAAATTTATCTGTTCCGTCTTTGAAAAGCACGGGATTCGTACGGATAAACTGATCGTCGATCCCGCATTGCCGACATCTTTTACCGACGTCATGACCCTTCCCAACGGCGAGCGCACGTTTTTCTGTGCGGCGGCGGCGAACGCGGCGTTTTGTGAAGAGGATATCGATATCGACAGTTTGGACTGCGAAATTTTTCATATCGGCTATCTGTTGCTGCTGGATGCGCTGGATGCGCCGGATAAGCAGTACGGAACGAAAATGGCAAGGCTTTTGAAAAAGGTCCAGGAGAAAGGGATCAAGACTTCCATTGACGTCGTGAGCGCCGAAGGGAGCCGTTTCAGCGAAGTGGCCCTGCCTGCTTTGAAATATTGCGATTATGTCGTCATCAACGAGATCGAAGCGAGCCGGATTGCGGGAATTCCGCTCCGCGTGGGGGATACGCTGCTCAAACAAAATTTGCAGCCGGTATGTGAAAAGCTGCTTGCTGCCGGGGTGAAAAACACGGTGGTCGTGCATTGTCCGGAACTCGGCTGCGCGTTGGATGCGCAGGGTGAATTTACCGTGGTGCCGTCTTTAAAACTTCCGAAAGGATACATCGTCGGTTCGGTCGGCGCGGGCGACGCGTTCTGTGCCGGAATGCTGTATTCCTTCTTATTCGGCATGAACGTGCGCGACGGATTGCGGCTGGCGTCCTGTACGGCTGCGTGCAATCTGCACGTTGCGGATTCGGTCAGCGGCGCAAAGAGCTTTGCCGATACGATCGCTCTGGAAGAGCAGTTCGGCCGCGGCAATTTAAATTAAAGTGCAAAAAATTCTAAGAGCGTAAAAATTTTAAAGTGCAAAAAATTCTAAAAGCGTAAAAATTTTAAAGGGCAAAGATTTTAAAAACGTAATAATTTAATCGGCTTCCTGCGTGGAAGCAAAGAGGGTAAGTATGAATAAAAAAACGTATGCCGAGCAGGCAAAAAAGACGGCGCAGGCGTTTAAAGACGCAGGCATTGTGATCACGAAAGAGGAAGAGGCGCGCATCGAAGTTGCGGATTTCGGCCTGAATATGGTAGACAAGATCGGTTTGCAGCTTTTGACGTATGTCAATACCGAGCGGGTGTGCGCAAAAGAGATGGTGTTGTTTCCGTACCAGACTTGTCCGGAACACAAACACGTGAGCGGAGAAGAAAACGGCGTTCCGTATTTGGGGAAGGAGGAGACCTTCCGCGTCCGCAGAGGGACCTGTTATCTGTATGTTTCCGGCGAAGGCAGTGCGGACGCGATCCACGGCATTCTTCCGCCTTCCAAGGTTACGGTTTTTCATGAGATCATTTTGCACGAAGGGGATCAGTACACGATGGTACCCAATACGCTGCACTGGTTCCAGGCAGGCAAGGACGGCGCGATCGTGAGCGAGTTTTCTACCAAGAGCCGCGACGAGAGCGATATTTTTACGGATGAAAACATCGTTCGTATGCCGAAAATCGAAGATTAAAAAGGAGATACAGAAAAAATGCTGGTAGGATTGAAAGAGATTTTAAAGTTGGCGCAAGAGGATAAGTGCGCGGTCGGAATGTTCAACGCGACGGGCTTTGACAGCTTGCAGGCAGTGATCGGCGCGGCGGAAGAATTGAATAAACCGGTCATTATCGCGCACGCGGAAGTGCACAACGTCTACAACGATATTTCCTTTGTCGGCCCTGCGATGTTGGCGGCGGCAAAGAATGCAAAAGTTCCCGTTTGCGTGCATCTGGATCACGGCGTTACGCTGAATATGGTGTATCGCGCGCTGCGCATCGGCTTTACGTCGGTCATGATCGATACTTCCGCGCTGTCTTTTGAAGAGAACCTCCGTATCACGAAACAGGTAACGGAGATCGCGCACGCAATGGGCGCCGGCGTAGAAGCCGAACTCGGCAGGCTCGTTACGGGCGAAACGGGCGAGACGGAGATCGCCGATGCGGATCCGACGGCTTTTTATACCCGCGCGGACGAAGCGGAAAATTTTGTCGCGCAGACGGGCGTAGACGCTTTGGCGATCGCGTTCGGCACGAGCCACGGTTTTTATAAAGCGCAGCCGAAGCTGGATTTTAACGTAATCAAAGATTGCGCAAAAGCGACGAATCTGCCCCTTGTCATGCACGGCGGCAGCGGCGTGAGCGAGGACGGGTACAGAAAGGCGATCGCGGCGGGGATCCGCAAGATCAACTATTATTCGTATATGTCCAAAGCCGGATACGAAGCGGCGAAAAAGGAGATCGCGGCGGGAAAATCGAACTACCTGCACGACGTCGAATATGCGGCAATGCAGGCGATGAAAGAAGACGTGAAAAAGGCGATGCGCGTTTTTTCCGGAATGTAAAGAAGGATTGAAAACAGAAAGATACGTCTTTTCAAAAGTAAGCGGGCAATTGTATTGTCCGCTTGTTTTTTGCCGCCGCGGCGGCAAAAAACCTTGCCCGTTCGGAAAAGCAAAGGTTGTTTTTTGCCGGCAAAAGGCAGGGATTTGAAAGAGGGCTTGACAAGAAAATAGAAATCCAATATAATAAATACAAGCATTGAAAATAATTCAATCAATTTTGTAAGCGGAGAGAACGATGAGCGAAGAAAAGGAAAAAGAAGGGTATTTTACGGAGCCGGAAAAGGCGGAAGTAGAAAATTCCGCATCTGTAACGAAATGTCCGGCGTGCGGCGCAAATATGGTCTTTCGTTCGGAAACGGGAAAGCTGTACTGCGAACACTGCGGCACGGAAAAAGAGATCGTATCGAAAAACAGCGAAGAGCTGTATTTTGAAAGGCTTCTGTCGGAAGATAAGGCATGGTCGCAGGAATCGCACATATTCCGCTGTGAAAACTGCGGCGCCATGGAAGTGCTGGATAAAAACGAAATAGCGAAGGCCTGTCCGTTCTGCGGTACAACGAATATCGTGGCGACGCAGGAATTGCCGGGGATCCGTCCCAACGCGGTCGTACCTTTCAAGCTCGAAAAGAAAGAGGCGGGGAAGCGGGTCAAAGAATGGATCCGCAAGCGCATCTTTGCCCCGCAGAAATTCCGCAAGAGCGCGAAGCCGGAAGAGATCAAGGGCGTATATACGCCGGCTTTTTCTTTCGATACCAAAACCGAATCCGATTATTTCGCGGTTTTGGGCAAATATTATTATCGGACGCGCAGGGTAAACGGCAGGACTGTGCGGGAACGGTATATTCGGTATTTCAACGTCAGCGGACATTATTCTTCCTTCTTTGACGACGTGTTGATCCAGGCGTCGGGGCGCATCACGCAGAAGTCTTTGGATAAATTGCAGCCGTTCAACACCAATCAGAGCCTGCAATATTCGAAGGAATATCTCAGCGGGTTTACGGCTTCGCTCAACGAAAAGAGCGGCTTGGAGTGTTGGGAGGAAGCGAAAAAGGTCATCGATTCCCGCTTACAGGCGGCTATTTTAGCCGGGTATTCGTATGACGTGGTGTCTTCTTTCCGGATCTCGACTTCTTGCAGTGACATCACCTTTAAGTATTTGTTGCTTCCCGTGTACGTCGGTCATTGCAATTGGCATAAAAAATTGTATAACTTTTTTGTCAACGGATTTAACGGAAAAGTGACAGGGAAAGCGCCTGTTTCTCCGCTGAAAGTCGGGATTTTGGTCGTACTCGGCATTGCGGTCATTGTGGGATTGTATTTTCTGTTCCGGTAAACGGGAAGGTAAGGTCTGCAAAATACAGAGTATATACATATTTGAATTGTTTGCATTGCAAATCGGTTTATTTTTCTAAAAAATGTGCCGTTTGAAGAAAAAAAGTTAAAAAAAGTTCTTGACAAAGAGAGAAACGCTGCTTATAATGACAGCGTACAATGAAATATCCGGTAAGTAAGGCTACTACGGGGATACGGGCTGTTGCCGCAAAACGATGGAGACATCGTGCGCAGGTTTGAACAGGTCGCGTCGAAAAACAAGGCGCGACATAATACAGCTTCATCGCCCCGCAAAGTCAAAGCTCAAACGGTACCTGTAAGGAAAGAAGCAAATCCGCGTGCTGTTTGGGCGCGCGGATTTTTTTGTTGCATCGAAAATCGGCAAAGCCCCGAAATTTTCAGATCCGAACGCATCTGCCGCATTGTGCGGCTAGGCAGCGTTCGGCAGCAAAAGCGGGAGCTGCGATAAAATAAAAAACGGAGGTTACAGAGATGGACGAAGGGTATGGCAGTCGAAGCGGCCAGAGAAAAACAGATCGTTGCATGCAGATTCTTTGTCTGTCTGTGTGCAAAAGGTTGTAAGGCATTCGGCTACCTCTCGAACGAAAATCGAAGGAGGTAGGAAAAATGGCAAAGAAAATCAAGAGGAACGTGCTTTCCGCACTGGCGGAAGGCGTTGTCCGTTCGGCGGACGTAAAGGAAAGAGTGCGCCGCTGCGCGCTGGCGGAAACGGAAGAAGCGCTGGCGATCGTCGGCGGAAAAGCGGAGGGTCTCAGCGCTGCCGAAGCGCAGCTGCGTCGGGAGAAATTCGGGACGAACAGCCTGGAAGTCGGAAAGAAAAAAAATGTACTTTTAAAAATTGCAGGCGCGTTTTTAAATCCCTTTACGGCGATTTTGGCGGTGCTCGCCGTTATTTCGGCGCTGACGGATATCGTATTTGCAAAGAGCGGCGAAAAAAATTATGTTACGGTTTCGTTGATCGTGGTGATGGTCGCCGTTTCGGGCCTGTTGCGCAACATCCAGGAAGTCAAGAGCTCCAACGCGGCGGCAAAACTTGCTTCCATGATCGTAACGTCCGCGTGCGTATGCCGCGCGGAGAGCGGAAAGGCGGAGATCCCCGTCGATGAGATCGTTGTGGGGGACGTCGTAACGCTTTCGGCGGGGGACATGGTTCCTGCGGATCTGCGCATTCTTTCGGCGAAAGATCTGTTCATATCGCAGTCCGCCCTTACGGGAGAGAGCGCGCCGGAAGAAAAGACGCCTGCAAAGGCGGTGTCTTTTTCTGCCGCAGCGTCTTGCAAGTGCCTCGCATTTTTGGGTACAAACGTGATCAGCGGCAGCGGTACGGGCGTCGTGATCGCGACGGGCGGAGACACCGTCCTCGGTCAGACGGCTAAGTCTTTGGCGGGAAAAGCGCCGAAAACCGCCTTTGAAAAGGGCGTCAATTCCGTTTCAAAGATTTTAATCTTTTTTATGCTGGCGATGGTGCCGATCGTCTTTTTGGTCAACGGCTTTACAAAGGGGGATTGGCTGGGCGCCGCGCTCTTTGCCGTCAGCGTGGCGGTAGGGCTCACGCCGGAAATGCTGCCGATGATCGTTACGACTTGTCTGGCAAAGGGGAGCGTTTCGCTCGCGGAAAAGAAAGTGATCGTGAAAAGCATGAACAGCGTGCAAAATTTGGGCGCGATGGATATTCTCTGCACGGACAAGACGGGCACGCTCACGCAGGATAAAGTTGTATTGGAGCTGCATCTCAATATTGCCGGAGAGGAAGATCTGCGCGTATTGCGGCACGCTTTTTTAAACAGCAATTATCAAACGGGTTTAAAAAATCTGATAGACGTTGCAGTGATCGAGCGCACGAACGAGTTTGTGGAAAAAGGAGAACTTTTATCGGACGTCTTGTCTTCGTATCGGAAAGTGGACGAAATTCCCTTCGATTTCGAGCGGCGCAGAATGAGCGTTGTCGTGGAGGATACGGCCGGAAAAAGACAGCTGATCGCAAAGGGGGCAGTCGAAGAGATGTTGGCCGCGTGTTCGTACGCGGAACTGCACGGGCAGGTGAGCGCGATCACGGCGGAAATCAAATACTTTGTTTTGAAAAAAGCGGACGAATTGGCGGAAAGAGGAATGCGGGTTTTGGCGGTCGCGCAAAAGAGCAATCCGCAGCCGGTGGGCGCGTTTTCCGTCGCCGACGAATCGGAGATGGTGCTGATCGGGTTCCTCGCTTTTTTGGATCCGCCTAAGACTACAACGGCGGCGGCGCTGCGCCGTTTGCGGGATGCCGGTGTGGCGGTAAAAATTTTGACCGGAGACAATGAAAAGGTTTCCGCCTGCATCTGTAAGAAAGTGGGGCTTGAAACGGAAATACTGCTCGGCAGCGATTTTGAAAATTTAAGCGACGACCAGCTTGCGCTGCGTGCGGAAGAAGCGACGGTTCTGGCAAAACTTTCCCCCGCGCAAAAAGAGCGGGTTGTGCGCGTACTGCGTGAAAAGGGGCATATTGTCGGATTTATGGGCGACGGCATCAACGATGCGCCTGCCATGCGCGCGGCGGACGTCGGAATTTCTGTCGATACGGCCGTGGATATCGCGAAGGAATCGGCGGGAGTCATCTTGCTGGAAAAGGATCTGACCGTAGTTGCCGACGGCGTGCTGGAAGGCCGGAAGACCTATGCGAATATGATGAAGTATATTAAAATCACCGCTTCGTCCAACTTCGGAAATATGTTTTCGGTGCTCGCGGCAAGTGCGTTTTTACCGTTTTTGCCGATGCGTTCGGTACAGCTGATCGTTCTGAATCTCGTGTATGATCTGTCCTGCGCCGCCGTGCCTTGGGATGCGGTGGATGCGGAATATCTGTCCCGTCCGGCGGTTTGGGATGCCCGCTCCGTTACGGGATTTATGGTTCGCTTCGGGCCGATCAGCTCGCTGTTTGATTGTATAACGTATGCGATTTTGTTCTTTGTGATCTGTCCTGTTTTGTGCGGAGCGCAGTTCTCGGCATTGAGCGGCGATATGCAGTTGCAGTTTATCGCATTGTTTCAGACCGGTTGGTTCCTGGAATCCGTCTTTACGCAGACGTTCGTCGTTCATATGCTGCGCAGTGAAAAGTTTCCCTTCATCGGAACAAGGGCGTCCATGCCGCTTCTTTTCAGCTCGGCTTGCGGTATAGCGGTGCTTACTGCTTTGCCGTATACGCCCATAGGAACATTGCTCGGGCTGACAGCTCTTCCTGCCGTTTATTTTCTCGTTTTGGCCGGGGTTTTGCTGGGATATATTGTCTCGGTTTCATTTGCTAAGAAACTGTATTTAAAGACGCATGCGCGGTTGCTGTGAAAATCAAGTAAAAAAGAAGAGGGGTTTCCAAAATTTTGGAAACCTCTCTTCTCGTTCTGAAAAAATTTGTCGCTTCAAAAACAAGTCAATCCGAGTCAAAAAAGACAAATCTTTAAAAAAAGTCAAGCCGGTTCAAAGCAAGGAAATTTTTTCAAAATACATTTAACCGAGATAAGCCGGGCAAACTTTTCAAAATAAAACAAGCTGCGTCAAAGAAAACTGCGACGCAGCCGATCGGTCAGATTTTTTTAAAAAGTTTTTCGCTGTGAAAAAGGATGGGGAAGAAATAAACCAAAACGCAGTTTTAATTTTCGCGCTTTTTCCCCATGAAGAAGAGAGCCACTGTTCCGGGGCCCGTATGTGCGCCGATGGTAGTTCCGACGTCATAGATTTCGATTTTGCCTGTTAAAGCCGGAAAGTTTTTTTCGATCAAAGCGGCCACGGCTTTGGCGTCGTCGAGACAGGCAGCATGGGAAATGTAGCATTTACCGCTGTAAGCAGTTCCGTTTTGGGCATACTCCGCCATTGTTTTGACAATTTCAAGGATAACCTTCGGCTTTGTGCGGACTTTTTTGCGCGGGATCAGTCTGCCCAAATTGTCCATGTTCAGTAGGGGGCAAATGCGGAAAATCGTTCCGAACCATCCCATCGCTTTGGAAATGCGCCCTCCGCGGACATAGTACGTGAGATCTGTGGAAAAAAACCAATGGTTGACTTCCAGCTTATGTGCTTCTGCATAGGCTGCCGTTTCGTCGATGCTTTTGCCTTCATCTCGCAGGTCCGCCAATGTATCCATCAGCAGCCCATAGCCGGAAGATGCGCCGAGAGAGTCGATCACGATCAGTTTTCTGTCCGGAAATTTTTCTGCAAGATTTTTTTGCGCGATCATTGCGGAGTTATACGCTCCGGAAATTCCGGACGAGAGCGCCACATATAAGATATCTCTGCCCGCTTCCAGGTAGGGCGTAAAAAAGGCTTCATATTCGTCTGCGTTGATCTGCGAAGTTTTTGTCATTACTCCCTTTGCCATTGCCGCATAAAATGCGGAATACGGAATCGTTTTGCCTAAATCGTCTGCATATTCCTTATCATCCAAATAATAATGAAATGGAATGTACTCGATTTGTCTTTTTTGTAAGTGTTCAAAAGATAGGTCGGCCGTTGAGCCGCAGCATAATAAAAATTGTTGCATAATACCACCTTTCTCTCTTGCGCAAAAGCGCAGTTTTCTATATAGAATTTATTGGATAACAGGTTTTATTGTATAAAACAGAGCAGTTTTGTCGCCGTCGAAGTGCTCGGAAAGAAAAGTTTTATCGCCTTCGGAGTGTTCTGATAGGACAGTTTTATCGCCTTCGGAAAGTTATGATAGGACAGTTTTATCGCCGTCGGAGTGTTCGGATAGAGAGTTTTGTCGCCGTCGAAGTGCTCGGAAAGAAAAGTTTTGTCGCCGTATCTGAATGTATTGAATCAAAAGTACAGCTTTTGATTTCGGATTTTATTTTATTGTATAGCAAGAAAAACAAAAAATCAACCCCGCTTTAAAAAAATAATTCTAATATTTTTATTGGCCTGTCTACTGAAAAAAAGCACAACTCTACTCACAGTAGAGTCAAACTTTTTGTGCAAAAATGCATATGGCCAGTCAAAAATGAAATCAAAATGTAAAGGAAGGTTTCTGCAAAATCATTTCGCATAATCAAAATATAACAAAATTGGCAAAATTGGACTGACAGCCGCCACATGGAGGATCAAGCAGCGGTTTGTTCAAAACAACAGATCGCAAGAGGATATTGAGCTTTTTACATGCAAAGATATTGAGCTTTTGATATACAAAATTTTGAGTTTTTGAGGGGTAAAGACATTTTATTTATATACCAAGTATATACGATGCCTTGATATATACGCTTGTGATCGCATGGCCGGACTTGTAAGGAGCGGCTTCAGCCGCGACGGAACAGCGATTGATCGCCGAAAGGCGCAATCGCGTCACGTTATTTCGGCAGGACGGGCAGTGGCCAAAGTTAAAGTCCCCGAAAAAACTCGGGGACTTACGTGGAGCTACTGGCCGGACTTGTAAGGAGCGAAGCGACGGAACAGCGATTGATCGCTGAAAGAGCGCAATCGCGTCACGTTATTTCGACAGGACGGGCAGTAGCCAAAGTTAAAGTCCCCGAAAAAACTCGGGGACTTACGTGGAGCTACTGGCCGGACTTGAACCGGCGACCTATTGTCACCCCAAAAAAATGCGCGGTAAAAGCCCATCAAGGATGGAGCGCTTTTTTCGGGGACCCCGTCTGTTTAATCTTCGGTCTGACGGATTCAAAGCGGGCAAATAAACCCAAACAAAAAAGCACCCGTAAGGGGTGCCTTTTTTGTTTGGAGCTACTGGCCGGACTTGAACCGGCGACCTGCTGATTACGAATCAGCTGCTCTACCGACTGAGCCACAGTAGCAAAAATCGGTTGAATTTTGCAACATCGATTGCAAACTTTGAAAAAATCGATTTGCCGCAATAGACGAAAAAATCGTTTTGCAACAATCAGCTTATATATTATACCATAATAAAATAAAAAATCAAATGTTTTTGCGTTATAATTTTGAACTTTTAGTTTGTATTAAAAAAATTTTCCAAAAGAGGGATCCGATTAAAAGAAAAATATGTAAAATCTATTGCTTTATTCGAAGTTTTGTAGTACTATATATTCTGATAGAATATTTCAAATTTCTATGATAAATCTATTGTTGTGGCAGAATGGAAAAGGTAAATATAGGGAGGTGTGGTAACAATGAGAGTAAAAAAGTTTGCGCTGTTTTTTCTGTCGGTTGTTTTCCTGTTTTGCAGTGCTTTGGGGTTGACGGCTTGCGAAGAAGTGAAAGGCGAAAAGGGCGAACAGGGCATACAGGGAGAACAAGGTGAACAGGGCGAACCGGGGGTAGGGATCGAATCGATCGATAAGATCACTTCGGAAGGCAATATTGACGTCTATGAAATCAAGTTTACCGACGGCAAGACGACGGTTTTCACGGTAAGGAACGGGCTTGACGGCGAAAACGGAGAAGACGGAGTCAGTATTGTGGAGGCGGAAATCAGTGAGGAAGGGGAGCTTTTACTGCTTTTTTCCGATAGCAGAACGCCGATCAATTTAGGGAAAGTTGTCGGAAAAGACGGCAAAGACGGCGTGAGCATTGAAGAAGCGCAGATTGATGCTTCCGGAAATTTAATTTTAAAATTTACTGATAACGGAACGTTTAACCTTGGGAATGTTGTTGGTTCAGACGGAGAAACGCCGTACATCGGAGAGAACGGGAATTGGTGGATCGGCGAGACGGATACGGGCGTAGCGGCGAAGGGCCAGGACGGAGCGAACGGGATCGGAATCACCGGTACGGAGCTGACAGAAGACGGAGAATTGGTCGTTCGCTATTCGAACGGCGAGTTTGTAAATCTTGGTGCAATTGTCGGGGTTGGGATCAAAACGATTAGTTTGGAAGACGGATTATTGTCGATCACTTTGACAAACGGCACGGAGCTTGATCTCGGAAACATTAAAGGCGAACAAGGCGCGGCAGGGCAGGACGGTAAATCCGCATATGAATTATACAAAGAGCATTATGTATATGAAGGTACCGAAGAAGAGTGGCTTATGGATCTTGTCAACGGAAATTTGGCAACGACCGAACGGCCGAGTTTTACGTTTGCATTGAACGCTGCGGGAGACGGGTATATTCTGACGGATTATATCGGCGACGATGCGGCAGTGGAAATACCTGCGGAATATCAGGGGAAGCCTGTTGTTCAGATCGGGCGGTGCGCGTTTGCGGATTGCAGACAGTTGACTTCCGTAACGATTCCGGGAAGCGTGAAATCGATTGAAGAATTTGCTTTTTCCGGATGTACAAAATTACAGCAGTTAAACATGGAAGAAGGGCTTTTGACGATTGCCAATTATGCGTTCAGCGAATGTTATTCCCTGTACGAAGTGGTATTGCCGGAATCCTTGAAGGTCGTAACTGTCTATGCGTTTGAATTTTGCAGGAATGCAATGTTTTGTATATCACTGCCGAATGTGCCTGAAAGATGGAATCTTAGTTCCGATTATTGTGTAGTGAATTTTGACGGAAATACCGGCATTACGGAGAGCGGTATCCGTTGGGCCGGAAAGAAAGACGGAACAGTTGTCGTTATCGGTTATTCCGGAGAGGGATATTACGTTGATATTCCGGAAACGATAGGCAGCAGAACGGTTTCGGATATCATGACATATGCCTTTTTGAACGACGTCGGTATTATCGTAGTGCCCGAATCGCTCGTGCAAGTCGACATACATATTATGGACGGTTTTATTTTCTATCGCGCAGACGTTGGGGAAGACGGCGCAATAGACAATTACGCAGGGGAATACGGAATAACGGAGAACGGCATTTTGTGGGCGCAGCGGAAAGACAGCACCGTTATGGCCGTGGCATATTTCGGCAGCGAAACGTATATTGAAATTCCCGAGCAGATAAACGGAATGCCGGTTGCTGATTTTGGCAGAGAATTTTTTGATAATTTACAGAATGTGCTTATCAAACTTCCTTCCACTGTCGAAAAATTCAGCGCCTATAACGATAACGTAGTCTTTTTGACGGAAAGAGAAGAATTGAATTTTGACGGTTCCAATATTATAAAAAATTACGCAGGGGAATATGGGATTACAGACGACGGATTTACCTGGGCGAAACGCAAGGACGGCACAGTTTGCATCATTTGGTACAGCGGCTCTGCAAAAGAGATTTCCATTCCGTCGCAGATCGAGGGAGATTCGGTTACAGAACTTTTGTCGAGACTTTTCAGAGAGATCGATAGGCAAAAGATAGAAAGTATTTTTGTACCTTCTTCCATTCAGACGATCGCTTGGAATGCTTTTAACGATCTGGATGGGGGAAAAAGTATTATTTTAACGGATGCGCTTTCACAACCGGATGGCTGGATTATGAGCGATTATTTCGTTATCTATAATTACGGCGGCGAGAAAGGCGTGACGGACGACGGTTTTGCCTGGGCGAAACGTAAGGACAATACGGTTTTCATTTATCGTTATCAAGGAACGGAAACCAGTATTTCGGTTCCGGAGCAAATTGAAGGGTATGCCGTAACGGAGGTTGATGCGCAGCTGGTTTATTTTGTAAAAGAAATTTTTATGCCTTCTGCGATTCATACTTTTGATATTTCTACGTTAAGCATTGTCGACATGTGGTCGTTTGTGATTTTTACAGATGCTTTTTCGCAACCGAATGGCTGGAATGTGAGTGATTATTCCGTTGTCTATAATTACGGCGGCGAGCATGGCGTGACGGACGACGGCTTTGCTTGGGCAAAACGCAAAGACAATTCCGTTTGCATTTATCGTTACGTCGGGGAGGAGGCTTTTGTTTGCATTCCGGCGCAGATCGAAGGCTATGCTGTAAAGGAAATTTTACAGAATATATTCAATACTTGGGGAAATGCCGCGGTGATAAGAAGTATCTTTATACCTTCTTCTATAGAGATTATTTCTTGGCTATCTTTTAATATTGAGAATAAGAATCAATGTGTTTTGTATACGGATGCGGCGACACAGCCGAGTGAATGGAGATTCTGGGAGTTTACGGTCATATTTAATTGCGGCAATGAAATGGGAACTACGGAGGACGGGTTCGACTGGATAAATAACATTGACGGAACCGTTAGCATTATAAAATATCAGGGAAAAGCAACGGAAATTACGATTCCTGAGGAGATAAACGGATATCCTGTTGTAAATATTTCAACTCAATTGTTCAACTATGAAGTTGCACAAAAATTGGAAAGCGTTTTTATTCTTTCAAGTGTTCAATCCATATCGGATAGTGCATTTAGCGAAGTAAATCGGGAAAAATGTGTCATTTATACGGATGCGCTTTCTCAACCGGCAGGTTGGAACGTATGGGGCTTTAAAATCGTCTATGATTACGGCGGCGAGAAGGGAGTGACGGAAGACGGTTTTGCATGGGCGAGCCGCAACGACGGAACCGCTGTGATTTTAGGTTACAGCGGCAATAGAGCGGAGATCACGATTCCCGAAGAAGTGAACGGGTATACGGTTACGGAGCTTACGAACAATCTGTTCGGCGAAAGTCTTGGGCAGAGAATCGAGAGTATCGTTATTCCTTCCTGTGTGCAATCTATATCGGATAATTCCTTTAACAACGTAAATCGGGAAAAATGTGTTATTTATACGGATGCGCTTTCTCAACCGGAAGGCTGGAACATATGGGGCTTTAAAATCGTCTATGATTACGGCGGCGAGAAGGGAGTGACGGAAGACGGTTTTGCATGGGTAAAGCAGAAAAGAGGTTCTGTTTATATAGTAAATTATGTCGGTAATGCAGTTGATCTTGTTGTTCCGTCTGTTGTGGAGAGCTATCCGGTTACGGGGATATTAGACAGAGCTTTCAGTTCACAGGAATGCAAAAATATCAGTACGATCATTCTGCCTTCTTCCATTCAGAGGATTGCTTCCGATGCTTTCAGCAACGTTGTAAAAGAGCAGTGTATTTTATTTACGGATGCGCAATCGAAGCCGGCGGCTTGGGAGTTTTCCTCGAATAGTTGGTCGGATGTGCGACTTGTTTGCAGTTATGGCGGAGAGTTCGGAACAGAGAACGGTTTTGTATGGGTAAAAACCCAAGATGGTTCCGTAGGGATCGTATTGTATAAGGGTACGGAAACAAACGTAGTATTCCCTGCGAGCATAGGGGAGAATCCTGTTGCAATGCTTTATCCCTATGTATTCAAAAGCGGAACTGCCGGTACGTTGCAGAGTATTTTTATTCCTTCCTCGATAACGGTTGTGCAGAACGAGACTTTTGCCTCGGTCGATTGGAGTCATTGTGTTTTGTTAACAGACGCACAGACAAAGCTTGAAGGTTGGAGTTTTTGGGATTGGAATATAAAAATCGTCTACAATTACGGCGGCGAGACGGGAGTGACGGAAGACGGTCTTTATTGGGCGTTGTTGGGCGATCAGCAGAGCGTGGCTATTTACGGCTGTGAGACTTTGAGCGATACCGTCGTTATCCCCGAACAGATCGGCGGGCGGACTGTGAGCAATATAACCATGTATGCGTTTAAAGGATATTCCGGACTGTATGTTGTGATCCCTGCTTCGGTCGTTACCATTGAAGGAAACGCTTTTAATGAGTGTTGGGTTTCGGAAATCAGAGCATATGCTTCGGAAAAACCGGAAGGCTGGGCGGAAGGTTGGAACAACGGCATTACTGTTACTTGGAATTACGACGGAAGTATGTAATGTAAAATCCGGTCAAAAATATAAGAAATATGAAAGCTGCGGCCGTTATCCGATTCGGATAACGGCCGCAGCTTTCGAAACCGCGTATAAAAATTCGGGTTGCCGTAAAAAATTTCAAAAAGCGAAAGAAAAATGCAATCATAGGCGCTAAAACGGGGCGATAGGAGTGCTGTGAAACGGAAATATCCGAGGCGGCGCTTTGCGGCGTACTTGATATCGATACATTTCTTAAAGCCGAGAACATAGAAAAACATGATTTATTTCGCAACGGATTTTTGAAAAGTACAGGGTTCGGATTGACAAAAGAAGAGCGGAAAGGTACAATAATATCGATCAAAAGTATGGAGAAGAAAAGGAATGGAGAGAGGACTTTTAACCCCCTTAAAAAAGCTGCGGCGGCAAGTGTTTGTAGAAGTGGCGCGCGTAGCGTATGAGTCGGACAAATCGGATATCAAGGACGCCATTGAGTCGATTCCTTTCAAGATCACGCCCGGCGACAAACCTCTGTATCGGGAAAGCATCTGGCGGGAACGCGCCATTTGTTCGGAGCGCGTGCGTTTGTCGATGGGACTTTCTCTTCGGCCGGAAGATAAGCCCGTCCATTTGACGAGCGGGCTTCGGGAGAGCGATATTGCGGACAAATACTATGAACCGCCGCTGATGCAGGTCATTCCTTCGGCCTGTGCGGCGTGCGCGCCGAACTTATATCGCGTGACGGATAACTGCCGCGGTTGTGTGGCGCATCCCTGTACGGAAGTCTGTCCCGTCAAAGCCGTATCGATCGTAAACGGAAAGTCGGTCATCGACGAAGAAAAGTGCATCAAGTGCGGCAGATGCAAGAGCGTGTGTCCCTATGACGCGATCGCGCACCATACGCGCCCCTGTGCGGAAGCGTGCGGCGTGAAAGCGATCGAGTCGGACGATCTGGGCAGGGCCAAGATCAATAACGAAAAGTGCGTGTCCTGCGGAATGTGTATGGTGTCTTGCCCGTTTGGGGCGATCGCGGATAAGTCGCAGATTTTTCAGCTCATCCGCGCTATTCGCCGCGGCGATACGATCATTGCGGAGGTAGCGCCTTCGTATGTTGGGCAATTCGGAGAACAGGCAACGCCGTCCAAACTGAAAGCGGCGCTGCTCGCGATGGGATTTGCCGACGTATTTGAAGTGGCGTTGGGCGCCGACATGGGAGCGGCGCAGGAAGCGAAACACTATGCGGAATCGGTCGCAACGGGGCAGCAGCCGTTCATGCTCACATCGTGCTGTCCGTCCTGGGCGATGCTCATCCGCAGATATTTCCCCGAATCGGCGGATAAAATTTCCAACACGCTGACGCCGATGGTGGCGACGGCGCGGACGATCAAACAGAAATATCCGGATGCGCGCGTCGTATTTATCGGCCCGTGCGCGGCGAAAAAATTGGAGGCATCCCGCCGTACGGTGCGGAGCGATGTGGATTTTGTGATCACATTCGAGGAGCTTTCCGCGATGTTCGAGGCGAAGGGGATCGACTTTACGACCTTTGACAAGAGCGCGGAAATGAACGACGCCACGGGCGCCGGAAGGGGCTATGCGGTGGCAGGCGGCGTAGCCGGAGCGATCCAAAAGTGTTTGACCGAGTATTATCCGGAAGTGTCTGTCTGTATCGAGCACGTTGAGGGGTTGGAAGATTGTAGAAAAATGCTGCTGCTTGCAAAGATGGGCAGGAAGAACGGCTGTCTGATCGAGGGAATGGGCTGTCCCGGCGGCTGTGTGGCGGGTGCCGGTACGAATATACCCGTTCAGAAGGCGGCGGCGCTCGTGAAAAAGACGGTGGACACTTCCGCCGCGCAGGTTCCGCCCAAAGAACTTGCGGAAATCAAGTTGGATTGACGGAATGACCGCTTCCCGTAACAATCGTGTGCGTTGATCAAAAAAACGAACGATAGAGGGTAATAACGATTTATATTTGTTTAAGACGGGCCGTTTGGTTGCAAGCGGCCCGTCTTTTCTGCTCTGCCGTCATAGAATACGGAAGGCTTGGTTTAAAAAGCCGCCGTAAAAATTTTTCGTGTCGGCTTGCCAAAAAATCCGAGGTATGCTATACTGAAAATACAGGGAAACGGAAAACAAAGGTGAGTAAAATGAAAAATATATTCGGCATAAATTGTTCAAAAATGATTCCGCAGGACAAGAGGGAAATCGACGGCAAAGCGTACAGAACGCAAAAACTGCCTTCGGAAAACGCAAGGGAGCTGGAAGATATGCAAGACCGCGGCGAAGCGTTGGAGAAAAAGGCAAAACTTCCGCTCTGGATGACGATCGTGATGTATATCGGTTTTATCTTCTTTGTTTGCTGTGTGGGCGGAATCGGTGAGAATATCGGGGAAATTTCTCTTTCACAGATGTATTCCAATGCTCCGTGGGCGTTTTGGGGCGGCGGCGCGGCCCTGCTTGTGTCTTTGGGATTGTTTGTTTACGGAAGGAAACGCTCCAAAAGCGTGGGAGAGAGCGCCGTGGCGGCGGAATTTGTGCAGGATGTGAATCAAATGGTCCAGAATGCGAAACAAGCGCTCCAGATTCCGGAAGACGCAAAAGAGATGGACGTATTTCTTTTTCCGTATCGCGTAAAGAAGAACGGAAAGGCTGTGCAGGCAAGTTTCGGAGCAAAGTTTATCAATAAAGAGCTGTACGTTTACCGAAAGGGGGACTTTTTATGTTTTACTTCGCTCGAAGAAGAAGTGGCTATCCCCATAACGTCGTTTATCGCGATTTATCGGATCAATAAGAGCGCTGTTTTCAGCGGTTGGAATAAAACAGAGCCTTTTCGGTCTCCGAAATATAAGCCTTATAAGGTGCGGATGAACAATTACGGAATGTTTTTTGTCAAACCGCATTACAGCATTCGGATCAGCGGGTCCGAAGGCGATTTTGAAATTTTGATTCCCAGCTACGAATTGGAAACGATACAGAGTTTTATCAACTGTTCCGTGTTTTAAAAACGGCAAGGAGCGTTTTCGGCGCGCCGCGCATAAAAAAGACAGACATTTTTTATCAGCAGATATAGTTTCGGACTCTGCCGCATACAATGACTGTATGCGGCAGATTTTTTATTCCGTCAAAAGCAGTTTGCAAATTTCTTTAACGCTGTTCGGCACGATCGTGGGGGCCGGCTTTTTATCCGGTGCGGAGCTGATCCGCTTTTTCCCGGACAGATATTTTGTTCCCTATGCGCTCTATGCGGCGGGGCTGTTTTTTTTCGCTTTTTTTCTGCTGCTGCATTGCGGGAAAAAATGGAACGGGTTTGAAGGGACCGTAAGCGCCTTGTTCGGCAGAGCGGAAAAGATCGTAAAGGGATTTGTATTCGGCTGTTCGTTTGTTCTTTGCGCGGCGATGCTGGCGGGGCTCTCTGCCGTCGCGCGGGAAGGCTTTTTTCTTGGAGACTTTTCTTTTCTCGTTCCGATCGCGGCGGCGGCTGTTTTATACGTTTTATCCTATCGCGGCGTGAAAGGAGTCTTCTGGACCAATGCGCTGCTCGTGCCGGTCATATTTTTCTTTATTGCGTTTTTTGCCGGTGATGGCGAGTATTTTCCGCAAACGGAGGCAGCGCCTTCTTTTTTACGTTCGATATTTGCGGTGACTCTGTATGTTTCGATGAATGTGTTTTTGGCGGCTCCGCTTGTCTGTGATATCGGCGCCCGTTCAGAAGGCAAAAGCGGCGGAAGTACGATCGCGTCGCTGCTGATCGGCTTTTGCATTTGCGCTGTTCTTGCCTGCATTGCCGCCTCGCCGAATTCGTCTGCCGCGCAGCTCCCGTTTTTGGCCGCTGTGGGACAAAAAAGCGTAATACGTATTCTTTTTTCCTGCGTCTGCGTGTGCGGAATTATGACGACGCTGTTTTCTTCTTATTATCCGCTGCACAACGCCGTGAACCGTTACAAAAGGGCTCCTTTATGGAGAGCGGCCATGTGTATGGCGGCGTTTTTGATTTCGCTTTTTGGGCTGAAAAATATTGTCGGGGTTTTGTATCCGATGATCGGGTTGGCGGGGGCAATCTTTCTTGTGCGCTGCGTTGTCGGTATCATGAAAAAACGGCAAACGGATCGATGTCCAAGTGTTCAAATGGCAGGTAAATAGAAAAAACCGCCCGTACAATGTTGTACGGGCGGTTTTTTCTGTTAGAAGAGTATTTATGCAAATATTGATTTTTAAGAGAAAAAGAAGTATTCTCTTTTGTGCGCGCCATAGGGGAATCATAGAAAAGAATTTAGAACGCAGTAAAGAGGCATACAGATTTTTCTCTGAAAGATCTTAGGTCAGTAAAGCGGAATCGGCTGAAAAGAAACTTTTCTTCCCGATCAGCTTGAAAAAAAGAGGGGCTGCAAGTTGTTGTCTTTGTCAGTCTTTTCGAACCAGCAGCTTTTCAACCAAGGCGACCAGCGCGTACATGCCGGCGGCGAGCACGCAGAGGATCGCGGTTGCCGCCATGACGAGATCGAGCCGGAAAACCTGGCCGCCGTATACGATCAGATAGCCGAGCCCCGCCTTGGAAACGATGTATTCGCCCATGATGGAGCCGATCCAGGCCATTCCCACGCAAATTTTGAGCATTCCGATAAAGTCGGGCAATGCGGAGGGGATGACTAATTTGATCAAAATTTGCAATTTGGTGGCGCCCATCGATTCGAGCAATAAAATTTTATTTTTATCGGTGGAAAGAAATCCGCCGAGCATATTCAAGATTGCGACGATGATGCCGACGAGAACGGTCATAAAGACGATCGCGGTCGAACCGGTGCCGAACCAGATAATAATAACGGGTCCGAGCGCGATCTTCGGAAGACTGTTCAGTACGACGATGTACGGTTCTAAAATGCGCCTTGCGCGTTCGCTCCACCAAAGCAGGAGCGCGATCGCGGTGCCGAGCGCGACGGCAATGGCAAAGCCGAGCATCGTTTCCCAGAGCGTGGTGCCGATATGGTAAAACAGAGAGCCGTCTTTTGCCAGATCGCCGATCATGGCGGCGATGCGCGAAGGGGAACTGATAATAAACGGATCGACCAGCTCAAAAGCGGCGATTAGTTCCCAAATGCCCAAGAGTGCGAGCAAGAGCCCGAAACGGGCCGCTTGGATGATGATCGTTTCCCGCCTGCAACGCTTTAAATACAGGCTGTGTCCGGCGGAATAGTTTTTTGTCTGTGTTTTCATATGTTTAACTCCTTCCAAAGTGTTTCGAACCAGCCGGAGAACTGCGGCGATTCGCGCCTTTTTAAAGGAACGGTGCTGCCGAATCCGAGCAAATGCGACGCGACGACACGGGCGGGGCGCTTGCTCAGCACCAGAATACGGTCCGCGACGGAGATCGCTTCGGAAATGTCGTGAGTTACGAGGATCGCCGTCTTTTTTTCCTCGCGGATTATGGTATAGACATCGTCGCAGACGGAGAGTCTCGTCTGATAATCGAGTGCGGAAAAAGGTTCGTCCAGCAGTAAAATTTCCGGCTTTGCCGCCAGGGTGCGAAGCAGGGCCGCTCGCTGGCGCATTCCGCCCGAAAGCTGGTCGGGATAGTGCTTTAAAAATCCGCCGAGGCCGTATTTTTCAGCGAGCGCAAGGGCAGTTTTGCGGTTTTGCGGCGTATTTTTTTTCTTGATCTCCAAAGGCAGAAGAATGTTCTTTTCGACCGTCCGCCAGGGGAACAATTCGTCTTTTTGCAGCATATAGCCGAACGATTCCGCACCCTGACCGGTGTCCGCGTTCAGTCGGATCGAACCGGAAGAGGGTTTGAGCAGTCCCGCCGCGAGCGATAAAACGGTCGTTTTTCCGCAGCCGGACGGGCCGATGACCGCCACAAATTCTCCCTTATTGACACAAAAACTCATATGTTCTGCCGCAAGTGTTTCGCCCGTTTTCGTATGATAGGTAAGGCTCACGTCGTCAAACTCCAAAACGGGTTGCGTATTGTTTTTTTCGTTCATTTTTTATCCCTCGTAATACAAAGTAAAAAAGGAAAGCGGGGCGGCAGTTCAGCCGCCCGCTTTTGCAGCCGCGCGCTTGCAGCCGCTAGTTTTTTTCGTCTGCAAACAGCTCCGCATAAATTTGCGAGGAGTAGGACGTGTCGACGAGATCGGCAAACGCAACGCGTTTTTCCAATTCTCCCGCGTTGTCTATGATGTCTTGCAGGCGGGTGAAGGAATCTTCCGTCATCGTCATATCCTTCTGCCAAGCGTCGATCGATTTATAGCTGGTCAGGGAAGTGGAAATGGAGGAAAGTTCCGTTCCGTCAAAATACGTTTCCAAAAGCTGCGCGCCCGTTTCGGAATCGGTTTTTAGAATATAGTCGATCCCTTTCATCACGGCGCGCAGGAAGCCGCGGACAGTGTCTTCATTTTTTTCGATATAGTTTTCGCGGGCGATGTAGCAGGTGTAGGGTACTTCGCCTGAGGCTTCGCCGACAGACGCCACCACATAGCCTTTTCCCGCCTTTTCGTACTCGGAAGCGACGGGCTCGAACATGGTGCAATAGTCGGCCGTTCCCGATTCAAAGGCGGCGGTCATGTAATTGAAGTTGATGTCGTAATTCATGGACACGTTCTGCCCGTCGTACAGTCCGTTTTCGTTTAAAATGTATTCGAAAGTCATGGCAGGCACGCCGCCCTTTCTTCCGGCGAGGATCTCTTTGCCGTTTAAAGAGGTCGCCCAATCGAACGAATCCGCTTCATCGACGCGGGAGACGAGGAAGGATCCGTCCCGTTTGGTCAACTGGCCGAAGACGGTCGGAACATTGTTCGATCCTCCGATAAGTACGTACAGCGCCGCTTCCGGGCCGCAAAAACCGATGTCCGCGCTTCCCGAAAGGACGGCCGCCATCACCGCGTCGGCGCCGCCGCCGTTGGTCAGTTCGATCTCGATGCCTTCGTCTTCGAAGTAGCCGAGCGCGTCCGCCGCGTACATAGGCGCGTAAAAGACGGAATGGGTAACTTCATTGACGCGGATTTTTTTCAGTCCGCCGTCTGTTTTTTGGCAGGCAGACAGGGGAATCAGCGCAAACAGACAGCACAAGAATACAGTTACAATTTTTTTCATGCAATTTTCTCCGTTGGGTAAATTTGTCAATAATATATCGTATGCGGCGTCGTTTACGATTGACAATCTTTCCGGAATTGATTATAATGATTTCCATAGAGAAAATGGGTATAATGCGCTCGGCTGCCGTGCCGAAACAGCGCGTTGTGCAAGCAAATGCTGTGCCGGACGGGGAAACGGAACGAATTTCTGTTGAAGGGTTCCGGCTGAATTTTTTTATGTTTGTATTGGTTTTTGCCGATCTTGGAAGCGGCTTGGTCTTGTAAATTTTTCTTCTAAAAAGGCGCATTCGCGTGAAAAATTGTCGTTTCGCTTTTGAAAGCGGCAGAAAAGCAAAAGGTTTTGAGAAATAAGCGATACTTCGCAGTGAGACGGAGAAGAGGTTGATTATGGAAATGCAAAAGACTTACAATCCCAAAGATTTTGAGGACAGGCTGTATGCCGATTGGATGGAGAAAAACTATTTCCGCGCGGAAGCGGATCCTTCGAAAATTCCCTTTACCATCGTCATTCCGCCCCCGAATATTACGGGCCAGCTCCATTTGGGACACGCTTTGGACAATACCATCATCGACGCACTGATCCGATTCAAAAGGATGCAGGGATATTCCGCTCTGTATCTGCCCGGGTGCGATCATGCTTCCATTGCGACGGAAGTGAAGATCGTCGAACAGATGAAACAGGAAGGGCTTACCAAAAACGACGTCGGCAGAGAGGGCTTTTTAAAGCGCGCCTGGGCGTGGAAGGAAAAGTACGGCGGTCGGATCGTGGAACAGATGAAAAAGATGGGCGTTTCCTGCGATTGGTCGCGCCTTGCTTTTACGATGGATGAAAATTGTTCCAGAGCCGTTCGGGAAGTTTTTGTCAATTTGTATGAAAAGGGGCTTATTTATAGGGGAGACCGAATCATTAACTGGTGCCCGGGGTGCAAAACGGCCTTGTCGGATGCGGAAGTGGAATACAGCGAAGACGCATCCTTTTTCTGGCATTTGAAGTATCCCGTGAAAGACAGCGACGAGAGTATCACCGTTGCGACGACTCGTCCGGAAACGATGCTGGGCGATACGGCCGTTGCGGTCAATCCAAAAGACAAGCGTTATGAAAAACTCGTCGGGAAAACGCTGATTCTGCCGCTGGTCGGGCGAGAAATTCCCGTCATTGCGGACGAATACGTGGATATGGAATTCGGTTCCGGCGCGGTGAAGATCACGCCCGCGCACGATCCGAACGACTTTGAAGTGGGGCTTCGGCACGATCTGGAAGTGATCCGCGTGATGAACGACGACGGCACGATGAACGAAAAGGCCGGCGCGGCATATTGCGGAATGGACCGCTTCGCGGCGCGCGAGAAGATCGTGGAAGATTTAAAGGCTTGCGGCGCACTCGTAAAGATCGAGCCGCACACGCACAACGTCGGGCACTGCTACCGCTGCAAGAGCACGGTGGAACCCATCGTATCCAAACAGTGGTTCGTGAAAATGGAGCCGCTCGCAAAGCCCGCGATCGACGCCGTTGCGCGAAAAAAGATCAAATTTACTCCCGAAAGATTTTCGAAGATTTACTTTAATTGGATGGAAGGCATCAAGGATTGGTGCATTTCCAGGCAGTTGTGGTGGGGACATCGGATTCCGGTCTGGTATTGTCAGGACTGCGGCGAGATGATCGTTTCCAAAACCGATCCGACGCAGTGCACCCATTGCCACGGCACAAATTTAAAGCAGGATGAGGACGTATTGGATACGTGGTTCTCTTCCGCGCTTTGGCCGTTCTCTACGCTCGGCTACCCCGAAAAGACGGAAGATTTCAATTATTTTTATCCCACGGACGTGCTTTCCTGCGGCTATGATATTATTTTCTTCTGGGTTGCGCGCATGATTTTCTCGGGAATTGAACATACGAAAAAGGTACCGTTCCGCGACGTTCTGCTGCACGGCATCGTGCGCGACGAGCAGGGCAGAAAGATGTCCAAATCGCTCGGAAACGGGATCGATCCGCTGGAAGTCATCGACGAATACGGCGCGGATTCCCTGCGTTTTTCGCTGATCACGGGCGTTGCGCCCGGTAACGACAGCCGTTACAGCCGGGGCAAAGTGGAAGCAAGCCGCAATTTCATGAATAAGATCTGGAACGCTTCCCGCTTTGTTTTGATGAATGCGGAGGGCGTCAAGATCCCCCCGATCGAAGAGATACGGCTTTCGGCGGCGGATAAATGGATCATTTCCCGCTTAGAGAGCTGTATCAAAGAAGTGACCCTCAATATGGGTAAATTTGAACTTGGAATTGCAGCCGGAGCGCTGTATGACTTCTTATGGAGCGATTTTTGCGATTGGTATATCGAACTTTGCAAGTCTTCGCTGTACAGCGACGACGCGTGCAAAAAAGCAGAAACGCTTTCCGTGCTGTGCTTTGTGCTTGAAAATTCGCTCAAACTTCTGCATCCCTTCGTGCCGTTTATCACCGAAGAAATTTATCAGAATATACCCGGTTGCAAGGGAAGCATTATGGTATCGGAATTTCCGCGCTACAATGCAAAACTCGCGTATAAAAAGGAAGCGAAGGCGTTTGAAGCGGTGATGGATGTCATCAAAGCGGTCCGAAATATCAAGACGCAGGTGAATTGCCCGCCTTCGAAAAAAGTAAAGCTGTATTTGGCAACACCCAACAAACGGATTCTTTCCGCAAATGAGGCGGCCATATTGAAACTTGCGGGTGCGAGCGAGATTGATTTTGTGGAGAGCGGCGCAAACATATCGGAAAAGACGATGTCGCAGGTCATGGAGGGCTGCACGGTCTTTGTACCGCTGGGCGAGCTCGTGGATCTAAGCAAAGAAAGGGAAAGGCTTTCCAAAGAACTCGAACGTATCGTCGGCGAGATCCGCCGCGCGGACGGGAAACTGCAAAACCGCGGCTTTATCGACAAGGCTCCGAAAAATCTGGTGGATGCGGAGCGAGCGAAGTTGGATAAGTATATCGAGATGAAGGAAAAACTCGAAAAACAGCTGCGCAAGTTGGACGCTTGACGGAGAATCCGCGCGAAGGTCTTTTCGGTAAGTGCCATCGAAGCGGTCGAGAGCGTGAAACGCTTGACGGAAAAAGAGTGCGAAAATTTGTCAGAGAAGATAAATATAGGTTGAAAATAAAAAAACCGTACGAAAAAACTACATAGAAAAAGCCGTACAGAGAAAAATCGCACAGAACAAACCGCGCGGAGAAAAAACCGCTTGGGGTAAATTGCACAGAAAAAATCATTCGGAGAAAACCGTACAAAGAAAAACCGCGCGGCAGATTGAAGTGAACCCCAAAATTTGGACAAAAATTTAATTAAATTACTTGTGAGTGAGTTCGGTACTGTACCGGGCTCATTCCTTTTAGTTTGAGAGAAATTCTCTCGTTGTTCCAATAGTCAATGTATTCTTTGAGGCGGTGGACGAATTCGTCCACCGTTTCAAATTTTTCGCCGTAATACATTTCAACTTTCAGCCGTCCGAAA
>CASDTU010000017.1 GCA_949283775.1 uncultured Bacillota bacterium | reverse complement strand
CCTTTTATGCGATACACGGCACATTACACGCAGACAAAGAAAGGACGCAAATCTACGCGTTGTTGGGAAACCATCTCGCACAAACACATCGAAATCCTGATTTTTGTCTGATTTTAAGCGATTTTAAGGCATTTTGCCCTTATATTTTTGTTCGCTTGGGATTGAAATATCCCATGAATGTCGACACACTGTATTTCGGCGGTATCTTCACCAACATATGTACATGATCTGGACACACTTCTCCCTCTATTATGTCTACTCCTTTCCATTCGCAAAGTTTTCTTAATATCTCTCGCACTTCCAACCTATGTTCATCGTAAAATACTTTTCTGCGATATTTAGGTGCAAACACTATATGATACTTGCAATTCCATTTCGTATGTGCTAAACTGTTTGTGGTATTAGATGAGTCTCTCATTTTAATATCCTCCGATTGTGTACTTTTTTCTGACTGGCAGGTCAGCTTTTATTTTACACAATCGGAGTCCTTTTTTCAAGATTCATCGGTTAACCTCTTTCCAACCACGCGACTATCGCGTGGTTTTTCTTTATATCAACCAAAAGCCGTCGCAAAAAGCGACGGCTTTTTATTTACATGGAGATCATTTGCAGCGTTTCATACAGTTCATAATTAAATTTCTTCTTCATGCTGACTGCTTCGATAATGTCCAAATCAATGATTTCGTTTTTATGAATGCCGACAACGCGGTTTCCGATACCTTCTTTCAATAAACGCACGGCTTTGTTTCCGAACTGCGCGGCGAGCATTCGGTCCGCCATGGAAGGTGAACCGCCTCTCTGCACATGGCCGATCGTCGTTCCGCGCACTGAATACGTCGTCATCGCCTGCAACTTTTTCGAAAACTCATCGGCCGTCGCCACGCCTTCCGCCAAAACGATGATGTTCGAATGTTTTCCGTTTGCGCGGCTCCGATTGATACGCAACACGATATCTTCCATATCGTAAGCGATTTCCGGCACAATGATAATTTCCGCACCGCTTGCTATACCGGAGTACAAAGCGATATCACCGCAGCGTCTGCCCATCACTTCCACCACGCTGATGCGTTCATGGGAAGTCATGGTGTCGCGCAGTTTATTGATAATATCCAGACAAGTATTTACAGCCGTATCAAAACCCAGTGTATAATCCGTATACTGCAAATCGTTATCGATCGTCCCCGGAATTCCGATCGTAGGAATACCGTAAACATCGCTCAAACATTTTGCTCCGCGGAACGAGCCGTCCCCGCCGATCACGACAAGTCCTTCGATTCCACGATCGTTCAAAGTTTTAACCGCCTGTTTCTGTCCTTCAACCGTATACATCTCTACGCAGCGGGCTGTTCTGAGCATCGTGCCGCCGCGCTGAACAATGTCGGAAACACTCCGCATTTCCATTTCAACCATATCGTCGTTCATGAGACCGGCATACCCCTGCCGAATCCCGTAAATTTCCATACCAAAATATTTAGCGGTCCTCACTACCGCCCTGATGCAGGCGTTCATTCCGGGCGCATCGCCGCCGCTCGTTAAAACACCGATCCTCTTCATAGCAACCTCCGAATGCAATTTCTTCGCTCGTTCAATTTTCTAAACTCTAAAACATTATAACAAAGATTTTTAAAAAATGAAAGTAATTTTCATACAAAAAGCGAATTTATTCATTTTTAAAAATTCTAACATTTTTTGAAAATGTTAGAATTTCATCATACTTGAACGATATCTTTTTCAGCCAAATACAAATAAAGTTCATCCTTCAAACCGCGGCAATAATTGATATTCGGCATTTTATAAAATTTGTCCTGTCTCTTGATTTTCACAAGAGTATTTCCGTTTCCGTAATGGGAAAAGAGCATAATAAAATCTTCAAATTCTTCTTCCGTCAATGCGCTCGCATTCAGCCACAAAGCGTGTTCTTTTGCTTTTTGCGGGGCGGGCGCCGATCGAACGTCCGTATTGTCGCCGCCGGCAGCGGCCTGTTCGTTATATTCCGACATTTTGTCTAAGATGATCACGGGCGCTTTTTCCTCGTCTAACTGCATTTTTCCGCTCAGCGTAACGATCTTATCCGGCACCACGATCGCGCGGATCTTATCGTAGACATTCGGAAAGGCAACGCATTCGATGCTCCCGTATAAATCTTCCACCGATATAAATGCCATGGAAGATCCGGAACGGGTGTTGATCTTTTTAAAAGAACCGATGATACCGCCCATCGTAACAGTCGCACCGTCCGTAAGTTCGGGATATGTTTTGTGCCCATCCTCGTCCTCTTCGTAATTTTGAAGTTTCAGGCACGAAAAGCTGCAATCCTTGAATTTTGCGCTGTATTTTTCAAACGGATGCCCGCTTACATATACGCCAAGCACCGCCTTTTCTTTGGCGAGTTTTTCGTTTGTTTCCATTTCGTTTATTTGAGGATAGACAATATCGGTAACATCCTCTTCAATAATATCTCCAAATAAACTCATTTGCATACTTTGTTTTTGCTTGGAAATTTTATTGGCCCGATCCAAAACGCTCTCAAAGACCGCAAGCAACTGCGCTCTGTTTTGCCCGAAGCAATCAAACGCACCCGCACAGATCAATCCTTCCAGCATGCGCTTGTTTAAAAACTGTGCGCAGCGAAATACAAAATCGGGAAAATTTTTAAACTCGCCGTTTTGTTCCCTCTCTGCGATGATCGATGCCGTAGCGCCAACACCTACTCCCTTCAGTGCACTTAAACCAAAACGAACGCCGTTGCCCTGGACCGAAAAATACGTTTTGCTTTTGTTGATATCCGGCTGCAAAACTAAAATATTTTTTTCTTTTAAATAGACAATATATTTGGAAACTTCATCGATTTTTTCGATGCGGTTATTCAAAATCGCCGCCAAAAATTCTTTCGGATAAAATCTTTTTAAATAGGCAGTTCTGTAAGCCAAAACGGCATAACAGGTGGCGTGCGCTTTATTGAAAGCATAACTTGCAAAACTTTCCATATCGCCGAATACTTTTTCGGCTACTTCTTTCGGAATGCCTCTGTTCACAGCACCGTCGATATTGCCGCCCGTATTTTTATTTCCGAAAATAAATTTATCCTTCTGTGCCATCAATTCCGCTTTGTTTTTCTTACCCATTGCCCTGCGGACCAGATCCGCTTGTCCCAACGAAAAACCGGCAAGATCTTGAAAAATCTGCATGACCTGTTCTTGATACACGATAACGCCATAGGTAACTTTTAAAATGTGCTCTAAAAGCGGAGTATCATATTTGATTTGAGAAGGATTCAGTTTATTTGCGATATACGTCGGAATGTACGCCATCGGCCCCGGACGATATAGCGCTACGCCCGCGATGATATCTTCCAGACAATCCGGCTTCAACTCTTTCATAAATTTTTTCATGCCGCCTTGCTCAAGCTGGAAAACGGCGTCGGTATCACCTTCGGAAATCAACGCATAAGCTTCTTTATTATCATACCCGATTTCATCCCAATCGATTACACGGCCGGTATCTTCCAAAATATAATCGCAAGCCTTTTTGATATCGGTCAAAGTTGTCAAAGCTAAGAAGTCCATCTTCAGCATACCGATGGATTCGACTTCTTTCATATCGAATTGAGTCGTTATATCTTCACCGTTTCTCGAAAGCGGAACGGCATCCGCAATCGGCTTGCGACAGATCACAACACCCGCGGCATGCATGGAGGTATTGCGCGGCATCCCTTCCAAACGCAGCGCCATATCGATGACACGGTGCAGCTGCTCGTCGGTTTCATACAGAGAAATAAAGTCCTGATTCTTCTTTTTTTCCTGCTCGTCTAATTTTTTCTGAAGATCGATGCGCTTGTCCTCGTCTTGCTCCGCAGAAATCTTTTTTTTCAAGCCTTCAATATTTCTGCCCAACAATTCGCTGATCGTTGATTTGCCATCCATGACCTTCGTAACACGATCCGTCTCCGAATATGGCACACGTAATACTCTGCCAACGTCTTTAATCGCTGCTTTCGATGCCAAAGTACCGAAGGTCACGATCTGCGCGACGTTTTCGGGATGATATTTCTTACGGACATATTCGATCGTTTCCGGCCTTCTTTCATTACAAAAATCGACGTCAAAATCCGGCATCGTAACGCGGTCCGGATTTAAAAAGCGCTCAAAGAACAAATCATATTTCAGCGGATCGATATCCGTTATCCCGATCGCATACGCTACGATGCTTGCGGCGCCGCTGCCCCGCCCGGGTCCTACCGGAATGCCGCGTTTTTTTGACCATTGAATGAAGTCCATGACGATCAAGTAATATTCCGCAAAGCCCATACCGAGAATAATGCCCAGCTCATAATCCGCCCGCTTTTTCACATCTTCCGTAATTTCCCCGTACCGTTTTTTCAAACCGTCCCAAGTCAGGCGCGTCAAATAATCTTTCGGATCGGAGCCGTCTTCCGGAGTATATCCCGGGATCAACGACTTATCCTTGATAGGATCCCCGTTATCTTTCAAGTCAAAGCAAGGTTCTTCGTTGCACTTTTGTGCAATAACCAGCGTATTGGAAATTGCTTCCGGCACATACGAAAACAGCGCCTCCATCTCTTCCGGCGATTTCAAATAAAATTCCTGCGTTTCAAACTTCATACGCTTCGGATCGTCGATAGTTTTCTTCGTCTGAATACACATCAAAACGTCCTGCATTTCCCAATCTTCTTTTTCCATATAATGCACATCGTTTGTTGCGACAGGCGGAATCGACAATTCTTTGGAAAGTTGCAGCAAGAGCGGCAGAACTTTCTTTTGTTCCGGAATGCCGTGATCTTGAATTTCAATATAAAAATCATCGCCGAAAATATCTTTCAGTTCAAGCGCCGTCTTTTTTGCCCCCTCGTAATCGTCTTTAAGCAGCAATTTCGGAATCCTGCCTGCCAAACAAGCCGACAGGCACACTAAGCCTTCACTGTATTTTCGGAGCGTTTTGTAGTCGATTCTGGGCTTATAATAAAAGCCGTCCACATACGCGATAGAATCGAGTTTGACTAAATTCTTATAACCCTTTTTATTTTTTGCAAGCAAAATCAAATGCTCGAAATCGCTCGAAGAATCTTTTACGGTAAGATCCTGCGTCATGTACATTTCACAGCCGATAATTGCCTGAATATTTTTTTTCTTACAGCACTCGGCAAAATACAAGGTCGCATACATATTCCCGTGATCGGTGATTGCGATAGCCTTGATATTGTTTTTATCGCAATAGGATACGAGCTCATCGACCTTGCAAGCCCCGTCCAGCAAGCTGTATTCCGTATGCAAATGCAAATGTACAAATTCCGCCATGTTTTTCTCTCCGTAAAAATATTCTCTAAATGTGTTCGTGCGGCTGCTTTCTTATAATTTTGCTATAAACTCCGACATACCGGTAACCGCCTTTTTTGCGTCCGGACCTTCGGCAACAATGATATATGTATCGCCTTTTAAAAACTTCATGGACAAAAGCCCTATAATGCTTTTTGCGTTTCCGGATTTATTCCCGTCCGTAAAAGAAATTTCACTCTTATATTTTGACGCTTCAAAAACAATTCTCTGCGCGTCATACGCATTGTACGAATCCTTGTTGTATACAAAACTGATCTTCTCCATGATTTATTCTCCCTTATCGATTTCTTCTGAAATTTTAACCAATTTACGCAAACGGTGATTCAAACAGCTTTTGCTGATGGAAAGCTGTTCTGCCAATTCTTTTAAGGACGCCTCTTTATCTTTCAGCCGTATCCTCGCAACTCTTTGCAGCGGCTCTTCCAACTCATTTAAAATCCCGCTTGCCTGTAACTGTTCAATGGCACGGATCTGCTTGACACTTGCCATTACGCTCTTATCGTAATTTTTCTGCAAACAGTTTGCGATGCGGTTGATCTGGTTCCTTTCATCTTTTTTATACGCAAGCTTGTCCAATTTATCCAGCGCGTTTTCCGCAGAACATACATATAAAAAATCAGAAATACTTTCCCTGCTCTTCAAATACACTACATAGGATCCCTTTCGAAAAATATACTTCGCCAATATTTCATACCTAGAAAGCAGAAGACAAAAACTTTTTGCAATCGTTTGATTAAAAAAGACGATCTCCAAATGATAGCCCGAGCGAGAATTTTCCAGCTTCGGCAAGGAACAACTTCCGCTTCCCAAAAACGCACCTTTAATATACGCTTTTTTACAACAATCATTCTCAATAATATAGGGATCCAGATCCAACTTGACATCGATCGTATTTTCTTCCCTGCATAAAATACCCAGTTCCATTAAAATATATATCGATTTTTCTGATATACATTGAAAAATCAAACGATCTTTTCCGTTGCGATTATCGGTCGTAGCCTGCACGATTTTCAGCTCTGCACCGAAAACTTCTTCAAATAAAGCGATAAAATATTCCGCGACAAACTCGCTCTCCGTCACGAACTCAAACCCGATATTTTCGCCGTTGCCGATAATGCTCCCCGTTGCGCGCAAAAATGCAGCCAGCGCCGCTATTTTACAGCAACTGTTTTCAAAACCGTTTTTAATGATCTCTTTTTTAATTTCGCCGGTAAAATTTGCGTTTATCACTTATAAGTTTCTCTCTTTAAATTCCTTAAATCTGAAATGCGGAAATCGCCCGTCTATATTGTCGATTCTGTCGCGCGGAATAGACACCCTTTCGAGCAACTGCTCCACCCTTTGCGTATCGCCAACACGATCGACCGAATGAGCATCTGAATCAACGATAAACCTTACCCCCGTATCGCTTACCTTTTGCGCCTCTTCGTCCGAAAGATGCGTCTTCTTGGAATTCAGTTCAATATACGTGCCATAGTCGCGGGCGGCTTTCGCCACCTCCGCAACGTCGCAAAAGCTGAGAAAATTTAAGTGCGTGATCGCGTCGATCGGATATTTTTTGATACTGTTTATCAAGGCTCTCGTATTGTAACGGATCAGACTTTTAGAAGGTTTTAAACGCAATGTCGTACAGGCTGAATTGCAAACCAACAAATTCCAAAAATCACGAAACGAATCAAACTTTACAAAGCGATGTATTCCCATCAGATAAATATCAAACATGGGATAATCTTCTTCTTTTAAATCAGTCCTTCCGTTTTCATCGCATAAATTCGCCTCGATGCCGACATAGACGTTTAATCCTGTTTCTTTGGACGCCTCTTTACAGTCGCGAATCAAATTCGGCATCCTCTTATGCCGAAGCCCGAATGCCATTTGTTCAAACCCGTGATCCGTTATTGCTATTTCTTTCAGCCCAATCTCCTTTGCACGCATTGCGTTTTCCAATACAGTACCTTTCCCGTGGCTGTAAATTGTATGCGTATGGTAATCACCCGTAAGTATCATCTAAAATTCTCCTATGTAACGGATTTCCTCCGAGAGCAAAATGCCTGTTTTTTCATAAACCGATTGTTTGATAAACGCAATCAGTTCGCAAACTTCCCGAGCCGATGCTCGGCCCGTATTGATAATAAAATTACAATGATCGGGCGATAGGATCAAATCCCCTCTGAAAAGTCCTTTTAATCCGCAGGATTCAATCAGCGCACCGGCAGAACATGTCGGGGACGGATTTTTAAAGACACACCCCATGCTTTTCCCTTTCGGCAAATGCTTTCTTGCCAATCGGGCGCGCTCGTTATCTTCCTTGATCTTTTCCGCCGGCTCTGCAATCAGCTGCAAACGCGCAGAAAGGACAACGGAAGAATCATCCATGAATTTAGTGTGCTTATATTCAAATGAGCAGTCTTCCCGAGAAAGCACATACACCTTCCCGTTTTGAAATACGCTCACTTCTGTCACGACATCGGACATATGCGTATTCCGTACGCCCGCATTCATAAAGACAGTACCTCCGACCGTCGCCGGAATACCGCATAAAAAAGATAATCCGCCAAGCCCCGCGGCTGTTGCGATACGTATCAGCGTATCGGTTTTTGCGCCGCACTGAGCTTCTATACAGGCATTATCGTCGATCCTGCAAATATTAACCCTCTTGACATCTATGACTACGCCTTCAAAGCCTCGATCCGACGCTAAAACATTGGAACCGCGGCCGATAACGATATACGGTATTTTATATCGGTAGAGCGAACGCAAAACAAACGTCAGCTGTTCAAGATCTTTGGGAATTACGGCAACAGCCGCACGTCCGCCGATCCCCATTGTCGTATGTCTGCTGAAAAGATAATTTTCTTCCCGTTGGATCGAAGGTAACTGATCCATTGCAAACTTTTGAAAACTATTCAAACTTTTTCTCTCCTTTATTATACAGCAATTTCCTCATTTTTACAATTTTATAAAAGATAATTTTGCAACTTTTTTGCGCAACTTTCGTCTCCCTTTAAAGCACTGCCAGCATACTCTTTCAGATCATCCCACCCCGAACGGGATATAAAAACGGAAATACCTTGAAAGGCATATGTTTTCTTTTCCGCAGTCTGCAAAAAATTGTTGACGCCGCTGTAAATTTTATAGTTAGGACTCAGCATCCCAATTTGCACCAACTGTTTTTGCACGCTTTCTGACAACAAATATTGGATAAAATCCTCTGATATATCCCTTTTCCCCTTATCGCTTGAACATATGGAAATATATTGCCACAGATCGCAAAACGATTGAACTTCCCGAACTTTTACCTCTATATCTCTCGCCGCAAAGCGCCAGATATCCCGCTGCGAACCGAACAGATATTGATATTTTCCGGAAAGAAAATCTTGATAGGCATCGATCGATTCTTTTATTTCTAAATCGCCCCGTAACCCTTCCAAATAAGCCGCAAGCTGCGTTTGCGCCAAGCCGCTCTGCGACAAGACGGTATTATTTGCATCCATATCGGAAAAATCACCGTCTTTTGAAAATAGAAAATATTGTCCTCTGCACCATGGCGTTGCATAGGTTTTTCCATCCGATTTTGCAAACGGAAAGAAACAATTTTTCAGCGGAACGGCCAGTTCAGCGGCAAATTCGATCCCGTTTCCGTACGAAATAATATCCGGAACATCGCCGGACAAATATGAATTTTGCGCGCTCTCCGCCGAATGCGAGGAAACGATAAACAGGATCCCGGGGTGCTCTTTTTCAAAGTTGCGCGCAGCTCTGTTCAAAAAAGCTGCTCTGGACCCTTTCCCGCCTTCAAACGAATCGATTTGCCATATGCGCACTACCCCTTCATACCCCTGCGCTTGCGGAGTTCGCCGCGACGTCAGCGCCGGATATACCGCCAAAAGGCTGAAAAGAAGAATAAAAATTAAAATACCACAAAAAATACCCGTCCGGTACTTTTTTGCCGCGCGTAGAATATGATTTAAAAAATTTACCATAGAATAGTATATTCGCTAAAGCTCTGCTTTACTTCTATCTTTTGTAATTCTTTTTATAGATAAAAAATTTTTGTTTATCCAATACTTTTCCTTCCTCATTGCCAAGACTTTTTTTGTGCTTTTCTTTTCCAAGTCCGCCTCTGCGCGATTCCATCCCTTTGCAAATTCTTTCGATCATAAAAAAACAGGCCTATCCCCAATTTTCGGAATAAGCCTGTCATTTCATTCAGTTGAATAAGCCGCGCTATTACCGGCCGATGGTCCTTCCGATCAGCTCCTGCGCCGCATCGTAGCCCATGCTCTTCAAGCGGAAATTTCTCGCTGCAACTTCAATGATGATCGATAAATTTCTGCCCGGCTTTACCGGAATGATATGTTTCATGATCTTCACGCCCAGGATCGTCTCATACAAAGTCCCTTCCCCTAAGCGGTCATATTCTTTTCCTTCGTCCCAATTTTCCAGCTCCATTACCAACTCGATCTCTTTTTCGTTTAAAATGGATCCGGAACCGTACATGTTTTTGATATTGATGATACCGATCCCGCGAAGTTCCATAAAATAGCGGATCGTCTCGGGAGAAGTCCCCACCAAAGATTCGGACACTTTTTTAACGATGACGCTGTCATCCGCAACCAAACGGTGGCCGCGCTTGATCAGCTCCATGGCGGTTTCGCTTTTTCCTACTCCGCTATGCCCCGTGATTAAAATTCCTACGCCGGATATGTCCATTAAAACGCCGTGCATTGTAATGGAAGGAGCCAGCTTTTTATTCAAATAAAAGAACAAATCGTTCATTACGGCGGTCGTAACTTTATCCGTACGAAGAATCGGGCACCCCGTCAGTCTCGCCTCCTCGATCACTTCCTGCAAGACGGGAAGATCTCTCGAAAGTATGATGCAAGGAATGTCCTCATACGACAAAAGCTGCTTTACCCTCTCTCTTCGGATATCCTGCGGAAGATCTCGCAAAAACTCATATTCCGAATTTCCCAATACCAAAATACGCGACGAATCAAAATATTTAAAAAACCCCGCCAATTGCAGTCCCGGCCGCGATACGCTGTAAGAAGACAGCGTTACCCGACCGCGTCCCGCAAACACGATTTCCAAGCCAAGATCCGCACAAAAATTTTCAAGCAATATTGTTTCCTGTTCGTTCATACATTTTTCCCCAATCCAAACTTTTCGATTACATATCCAACGCCGTCTTCATCACAGCCTTTCGTAACAAAACCGGCCTCTTTTTTCAGCGCTTCTTCCGCCCCTGCGACGGCAACGCCGAGCCCCGCTCTTTTGATCATAGGCAAATCATTGAAATTATCGCCGATCGCAATGGTGTCCGATAGTTTTATTCCGTATGCCTTTGCGATATATTCCAAAGCGTCGCCTTTATCGCAATTTTTTGAAACGATCTCCACCAAATTGACCGTACTGGTCGTCACATAAAAATCCTGCCCGAATTTTTCGGTCAAATCGTTTAAAATGGCATTCCGCTCATACTCTTCGCAAGCGACAAGTATTTTATGCGGCGCGATATTGTTTTCTTTGACTTTTTCCACTATATCTTCGCTCAGAATTCCCGTTACTCCGCAAATTTTTTCATACAGCTTTCGAAAAGAATCGTCTTTATTGACATAAAAAACGTCCCCGTCGTATACATGGATGTGATAGTTCTTTTGCTGGAGCAAACTGCAAATTGCAACCGCACTTTCTTTCGGAATTCGCTGATCCCGCAAAAATATTCCGCTCTGGATATCCTGGATCTGCGCTCCCTGATACGCCGACACGTATCCCTTTAAATCCAACTCTTTTGCGTAAGGCAAAATCGAGGACAGCATCCTTCCCGTACAAAGCGCAAAAATTCCGCCCTGCCGCGTATATTCGCGGATCGCATCGATATTCCCCTGCGATATACCTCCGCTGCTTTTTCGCAACGTTCCGTCAAAGTCCGAAATGATCAGTTTATATTGTAATTGCATCAAAGCTCTTCCTCAAAATATTTTTTTATCGATTGCGCCAAAGCATCCCCGATCCCTTCTACCGAAGCGATCTCCTGAACGTCGGCTTTCATAATGCGGTCGATCGATCCGAAAGCATCGATCAGAGCCTTTCTCTTGATTTTGCCGACTCCTGGAATTTCGGTAAGGACGGAAGTCAAGGATCGTTTGCTGTGAATATTGCGGAAAAAGGTAATCGCAAACCTGTGCGCTTCATCGCGAATACGCTGCAGCATCTGCAAACTGTAATCCCGTTTTTCCAAGACAACAGGAGAATCGGAATGCAAAGTAAAAATTTCCTCTTCCCTTTTTGCCAATGAAATCAGATCGATATCGGCAATGCCCATTTGCTGAAAAATTGCGTTTACGGACGACAGTTGCCCCTTACCGCCGTCAATGATGATAAGATCGGGTTTCGGGAAGCGCTCCTGCTCATCCGTATTTAATTTTGACAATCTCCGAAGCAACACTTCCTGCAGACTTGCGAAATCGTTGGCACCTTCGACCGTCTTGATTTTAAATCTGCGATAACTGCTTTTATCCGCCTCGCCGTCAATAAACACGACCATGGAACCGACTTTGTCGACGCCGCTTATATTGGAAATATCGTAACACTCCATACGCCGCGGATACCGCGATAAGGATAAAATCTCCTGCAAACGGTTGCAGGCATTGATTGTCATATCTTCTTTATGCCGAATCTTTTCGATTGATTTATCCAAATAATCTTTGGCGTTGTTTTCCGCCATACTCAGCAGCTGTTTTTTTACGCCCTGCTTCGGGCAAATAACGTTGACCTGTTTTGAATATGCCGTTTTGAAAAAGGCTTCTATCAACGCGCTTTCCCCGAAATCTTGCAAAATCAGTTCATCCGGAATCTGATGGTTGGAATAATACTGCGCCAAAAAAGTCGATAAAGCGTCCGCGTCACTGTCCATATTTTCAAGTGCAAAAGTCCTTGCTCCCTGCATGATCCCCCGACGCGTTATCAAAATATTGACCGCCGAGTACAAGTTATTGCTGACATAAGCGACGATATCTGCGTTGATATCCCGATTCAAAGCGGTGATCCGCTTTAACGCGACTTTGGAAAGAATTTCCAATTTATTTCTGCAATCCAACGCAAGTTCAAATTCTTCGGCCTGCGCATATTGCTCCATTTTTTTCTTCAACAGTTTTTCAACTTCGCCGTATTCGCCCTCTAAAAACTGAATGGCAGCCTTGACTCGTTTATCGTAATCTTCTTCCGAAATCAAGTGCGCGCACGGCGCAAGGCAGCGATGAATATGATAATTCAAGCAGGGTTTCTTCGGTTTTTCTCCGATCGACGTCGAACAGGTCCGCACGCCGAACGCTGTATTTAAAATCTCCAGTACATCGCGTACCCGAATTCCCCCCATATACGGTCCAAAATATTTATCTCCCTTTTTCAAACGCCTCGTCATCGTAAACGACGGATATTTTTCGGAAACGGAAACTTTAATATAAGGGTACGTCTTATCGTCTTTTAGTAAAATATTGTATTTGGGCTTATATTTTTTGATTAAAGTATTTTCCAAAGAGAGCGCATCGATTTCCGATTTTGTGATGATATAATAAAAATCTGCAATATTTGCCACCATCGCGGCAACTTTTTCAGACTTTTGGGTAGAATGAAAATACTGTCGCACTCTGTTTTTTAAAACGCGGGCTTTCCCTACATAAATCACATGCCCCGCCTGATTCAACATGACATACACTCCCGGCTCATCCGGAAGCAGCTTCAATTTTTCTTGTATTTCATTCATAGATCATCAATACCAGATTATAGACTTAAACCCGATGCTATTATACAATAACAAAAAATAATTTGCAATAAAAAAGAGCAACTATGCGTTGCTCTTTTCAATTAGTACCCCAAAAATTCCACTCCCTTCAGCAGAACATCGTTGACCGTCTCATTTTTTAAACTGTAAAAAATAACTTTTCCGCATCGATTGGATTTTACAATTCCTATATTTTTTAAAAAACGCAGCTGATGTGAAACGGTCGTCTGATTGATCGAAAGTATCCTGGAAAGATCTGTAACGCACATTTCCGTAATAGCCAAAGCCGATAAGATCCGGATTCTCGTGCTGTCTGCAAAGACAGAAAAAAAGCATACGATCCCTTCTAAAATTTCTCCTTCCGGTACATAATTTTCCACCAGCGATTGCGTTCTTTTGTCCAACAGCAGCGTCTCCATACCCGTGCCCTCCTTTCAACTCTTTCTGATTGATTCTATCATTTATTTTAGTATATATGCGCTGATATGTCAATATAAGCATTTTACTGATTTTATCATAAATTTTGTTATTTTAAGAAGTTTTGTCGAAAAGAGATCAAATATATTTTTGTATATATTCCTGCTCTTCAGATATAATTTCTTCGCTGCGGTTTTCAGTTCATGAAGCCGAACTTTTTCAAAAGCATTTGTTCCGCCTCGTATCCGAACGCATTCTGCTGCTTAGCCGCCGCGCGGCCGATAAGTTTTTTTGCCAAAGATCTTTAAAAAAATAAAAGCCGGCGGACAGACGCCGGCTTTTAACTGTCTAAGATTTAATTGATCGTAACGATCTCCAACGAATCCAGCGCCTCCTGCAACAGTGCATCGACGTCCAGACGCGCTTCCGCTTCATGAACTTTTTCAAGTTTCGGCTTTATTAAAGGATGTTTGGGCAGAAATACCGTACAGCAGTCTTCATACGGCTGAATCGACGTTTCAAACGTACCGATCTTTCTCGCCCGCTCAATGATCTCCGTCTTATCGAATCCCACCAGCGGCCGCAAAACAGGCAAACTATCGACAACTTCGTTGGAAGAAGTCATCCCCTCGATCGTCTGGCTCGCAACCTGACCCAAACTTTCCCCCGTAACGATACACTGCGCGCCGTATTGATTCGAAATATGCGTTGCAATTCGCATCATGAATCTTCGCAGCAACGTGATCATCATCTCTTCGGGGCAATTTTTATGAATCGCTTCCTGAATGTGCGTAACGCTGACGACATACAATTTCATCTCTCCGATATAGCCGGACAAGATCTTTGCAAGAGTCTCTACTTTTTCTCTGGCCTGCATATTGGTATAGGGATAGCTGTGAAAATGCAGCGCATCCAACTGCATACCCCGCTTTGCGATCATATGACCGGCTACGGGGCTGTCAATGCCGCCGGATAGAAGCAGCAGTCCTTTTCCGGACGTACCCACCGGCATGCCGCCCGCCCCTTCAAAAAACGCATTGAAGACAAGTGCGGTGCCGTTTTCGCGTATATCAATGAAAATCTCATGTTCGGGATGATGCACGTCGACTTTCAAAGCCGGATTTTTTGCAAGCAATCTGCCGCCGATCTGGGCGTTGACCTGCATCGAATTGTATGCAAACGATTTGTCTGCCCGATTGGCTACAATTTTGAACGTACCCTCTTTCGGTGCAATTTGACTAACAATATCGAATATGCGGTCTATGTCCGCAGGTACCTTGTATGCGATGCTGACCGAATGTGTACCAAACACCTTGCACAGGCGCTGGACAATTTCATCCGTTCTCGTCTCATCATAATTTTCTACGACATAGCGGCCGCTCGGTTTATGAATTTCATGGCGAATACCTGTCAAAGATTTTTCCAGATTATTCATAAAAACTTTCTCAAAATATCCGCGGTTATTTCCTTTCAGATGAATTTCGCCATACCGGATGATAACAACTTTTTCAACCATTATTTCATTCTCTCCGCAAGCTGTGAAACAGACTCGTTTAAAATCTGCACGGCTTGATCAATTTCCTCTTTTGTAGTATGCGCTGAAAAGGACAAGCGGATAATTCCTTCCGCAAGTTCCTTTTTTATTTCGCAGGCTAAAATGACTCTGCTGTACCGATTTCTCGACGAACAGGCAGACCCCGTTCCGATCAACAGCCCTTTATCGTTTAAAATATGCAAGAGCACTTCCGCACGAATTCCGCGTATAGCCGCACATAAAATATACGGCGAAGCCGACTTTGAAGAAACAAAAGAAAACAACGCAGGATTTAACTGTTCGCGCATATAGCGGTTAAACTCCTGAATCTTTAAAAAATCCGCTTCAAGCGTTCTAAATCTTTTTTCTGCCGCGAACTCAAACTGTTTGATTGCAAACGTATTTTCTGTTCCGCTACGCAGGCCGTTTTCCTGACCGCCTCCGAAAATATATGGATCAATATGGAAATCTTTTCTTTTGATCAGTCCGGCAACCCCGCGAACCCCTCCGATCTTATGCGCACTGATGGTATACAGATCGATTTTCGGCGACAGGCGATAGACAATTTTTCCGAAAGCCTGCACTCCGTCGCTATGGAAAACAGCTTTCGGCGCAAGTTTCTTTACAGAGTCCGCAATGTCTTCAATATCGTTGACGGCTCCCGTTTCATTGTTTACATGCATAACAGAAACAAGGGAAGTGTCCTGATCGATTAAAGACAGCAGGTGCTCAACATCTACTCTGCCGTCCGAAAGCAATTTTGCAAAGCGAACATCGTGTCCCCTTTTTTTCAACTCTTTGGCTGTCATATAGACCGCGGCATGCTCTCCTTCGTTGACGACTAAATTGCCTCTCTTTATACCGTTAAACAGCGCCTGATTGTCTGCTTCCGTTCCGGATGAAGTGAAGATCAGGTCATAATCAGACGAAGGAGTAATAAACGACAGCAAGTGTTTCTTTGCCGCATCAATCTCTTTGTGCAGTTCAAACCCCTCCCGGTACATTGCGGAGGGGTTAAAAAACTTTTCTTTTAAATACACCGAAGCTTTTTCCAGCGAATCGGCATCCGGAAGCGTTGTGGCTGCATTATCCAGATAAATCATTTTCTATTAAATTCTGACTCCAAAATATTTTTGTTCATATAGCGGACAATCGTATATATCAATTGCAGACGGCATTCCAACACAAGAATTTTTTTGCCGACGTTCGTCGAGGCCTGGATGTAAAAGAATTCTTTTCCTTCTTCCGCCTCTGCGTTCGGCGTCAAAATATCTTCCTTATTATCGGGGGAGGATTTTAATTTTTTATAGGATTCCGAATCAAATCTCCCTATCTTGATCAAACGAACGTCTTCCAGCCTATACAGTAATTTTCTTTTGCGGTTATGAAAAACTTTGCTGATCCGAAGTTCTCCGGATACAAACGTATAATCGTAACTCACAAAAAAGGAATGTTTCTTTATCGTAAAGAAGATTGCAGCGGCAACCATCAAGATTAGCGAAACGCCCCAAAAGATCAAACTGACGATAACAGATTGCGTAAACCCTTCGCTGACATTCATCCACATAATGTTTAAAAGCGAGAAAAGCGCAAAAATAATGCACAATACAGTAAATACGGTAAATACGGTATATCTGCGCTTTGCAGGACGCTCGTCATGCATGGAGACGCTTTCTTCATAAAATACTTCTTGCATAGATCTTTTCCGCCTTAAAACTCAACTGTGCCTTCGAAGACCTGCTTCGCATTGCCGGTCAGCAGTACCGTACCGTCCGAAGTATACCGCACGATCAGATCGCCGCCGCGAAGTTTTACGGTGATGTCTTCATCTTTTTTGCAGTACCCGTTGAGAACTGCCGCAACGACACACGCCGCCGCTCCCGTTCCGCAAGCGAGCGTTTCTCCGTTTCCGCGCTCCCAAACACGCATTTTCAACGTCTTGTCGTTTACCACACGGACAAATTCCGTGTTGATGCGCTGCGGGAAATATTTTGCATATTCAAACATCGGCCCGACATTCTGCAGATCGATCGCGTCTACTTTGTCGCAGAACACGACGCAGTGCGGATTGCCGACATTTACCAACGTAACATGATAGGTTTGATTTCCGACCTCAACTTCGCGGTCGACGATCTCTTCTCCTTCTAAGGTCGACGGAATATCTTTTCCGTTCAAAACGGCCTTGCCCATGTCTACGCAGACGGAACTGACTTTACCGTTAAAGGTATACAGATTCATTTCTTTTACGCCGCTCAACGTTTCGATCGTCAGATGCTTATTCTTTACGAACCCGTTGTCGAACAGATATTTTGCTACGCAGCGAATGGAGTTTCCTGCCATTGCGCCTTCGCTTCCGTCCTTGTTAAAAATGCGCATTTTCGCATCCGCAATTTCAGATTTTTCGATCAATGTAATTCCGTCACCGCCGATCCCGTAATTACGGTCCACAAAGTTGATCGCCAAAGATTCCGGACAAGTAATCTTGCCGTCCATATTGTCAAAGAAAATATAGTCGTTACCGCAGCTTTGCATCTTGATAAAAGGCAGTTTCGTTTTTTCCGTTCTGAGGCGGTTAATATCCACAAGCTCCGTATTGTTCTCGTTAAAGCGGCTCGCAATGATATCCGCCAAAGCGTTTGCGGTATCCAAAGACGTCAAGGTCGTAATACCGAGCAATACCGCATGATGGTACATACGGATATAGTCATTGATTGAATCCATGTCCGTCTTACCCGTGTAAACGATATAATCGATTTTTCCTTCGTCCATCAGCTTCAAAATAGCGTCGCTGTTGGAGAGGCGATCGACCGTCGTAACCTCGATCCCAAGCGTGCGGATCGTTTTTGCCGTCCCTTCCGTCGCGTAGATATTTAAGCCTAAATCGCTGAATTTTTTTGCAAGGCCCAAAATCTCAAATTTATCCTGATCGTTGATGGTGAAATATACGCCGACTTGCTTTTGTTTGGTAGGATGGCACAGTTTGAATCCGGCAGAAACCAAGCCTTTGAACAGAGCTTCTTCGATGGTTTTGCCGATGCCGAGAACTTCGCCCGTTGATTTCATTTCCGGCCCGAGCTGCGAATTTACGTCGTTTAATTTCTCATAGGAGAAAACGGGAACTTTGACCGCAACATACGGCGACGTCTTGTACAGCCCCGTTCCGTAACCAAGCTTTTTCAGTTTTGCCCCGACCATGATTTTTGTCGCAAGATCGACCATGGGCACTCCGGTAACTTTGGAAATATACGGAATGGTTCTGGACGCGCGGGGATTGACTTCGATAACATACAGTTCGTTGTGATAGACCAAGAATTGAATGTTGATCAGACCCTTTGTCTTTAAGGACAAAGCGAGTTGCGTCGAGCATTCGATGATCTTTTCCAGCATGATATCACTCAGATTATACGGCGGATATACGGCGATAGAGTCGCCGCTGTGAACGCCTGCGCGCTCGATATGCTGCATAATTCCGGGGATCAGAACATCTACGCCGTCGCTGATGACGTCGACTTCCAGCTCCTGCCCCATCAAATATTTGTCGCAGAGCACGGGATTTTCGATATGCTGCGCCAAAATCACGTCCATATACCTGGAAATATCGCTCTCCGTGAAGGCGATCGTCATATTCTGACCGCCGATCACATAAGAAGGACGAAGCAAAACCGGATATCCCAAAGTATCGGCCGCCGCGAGAGCCTCTTCTTTTGTCATGACCGTGAGCCCCTTCGGACGGCTGATCCCGAACTTTTCCAGAAGTTCGTCAAAACGTTCCCGATCTTCCGCCATATCCACGCTGTCGGCAGAAGTACCCAAAATACGAATGCCCTTTTTATCCAGATAATTGCAAAGTTTGATTGCCGTCTGACCGCCGAACGTGATCACGACGCCGTACGGCTTTTCTTTATCGATCACATTCTGCACGTCTTCCGGCGTAAGCGGTTCAAAGTACAGCCGATCTGCCGTATCAAAGTCCGTCGAAACCGTTTCCGGATTGTTGTTGATGATGATCACTTCATATCCGAGTTTTTTCAATGCCCAGACGCAGTGTACGGAGGAGTAGTCAAATTCGATACCCTGTCCGATACGGATCGGCCCCGAACCGAGAACGATGATGCGCTTTTTCGCACTTTGCTTTACATACGGCGACGCTTCGTCGTGGGAGTAATCGTCATAAGTCGAATAAAAATACGGCGTCTGCGCGGAAAATTCTGCGGCGCAGGTATCCACCATTTTATATACGGCTTTTCTGTGATACGGGATCTTCTGTCCGGACAGTTTTTCGAGTTCTTTATCCGGATAGCCCAGCCTTTTTCCTTCATCGTACAGAGCGCGCGACAATTTTTCCGTCTTTAAGCGCTCTTCGAATTTCACCAAATTGTTCAATTTGTGCAGGAACCAACGGTCAATTTTCGTGATGTTAAAGATCTCATCGATCGAGATTCCGGCCTTCAAAGCTGCAAATACGGTAAATAGGCGCTCATCGGACAATTTTTTCAATTCTTCGCGCAGATCTTTGCCTTCGTATTTGTTCAAATTCAGGGAAGCCAAAGAAATTTCCGCGCCGCGCACCGCCTTCATAATCGCCATTTCAAAGCTCGTACCGATCGCCATCACTTCGCCGGTCGCTTTCATGCGCGTGCCGAGCTCACGCTTTGCATACAAAAATTTATCGAACGGCCATTTCGGCAATTTCACGACCACATAGTCGATGGCAGGCTCGAAACAAGCGTACGTCTTGCCCGTAACGTCGTTTTTAATTTCATCGAGCGTATATCCGAGCGCGATCTTCGTCGCAACTTTCGCGATCGGATAGCCCGTCGCTTTACTCGCAAGTGCAGAAGATCTCGACACTCGCGGATTGACTTCAATAACGGCATATTCGAAGGAATCCGGATTCAGCGCAAACTGACAGTTGCATCCGCCTTCAATCTTTAATTCCGTAATAATTTTCAAAGACGCGCTCCGAAGCATCTGATATTCTTTGTCGGAGAGCGTTACGGCCGGCGCTATGACGATCGAATCCCCCGTATGGATACCGACCGGATCGAAGTTTTCCATGGAGCAGACGGTCAAAACGTTTCCGTGCCCGTCGCGCAAGACTTCAAACTCGATCTCCTTCCACCCGTAAATATATTTTTCGATCAGCACCTGCGTGATCGGGGAAAGCATCAAACCGTTGTGCGAAATGGAGCGAAGTTCCTCTTCATTAAAAGCGACACCGCCGCCCGCACCGCCGAGCGTGAAAGCGGGACGTACGATGACGGGATAACCGATCTTATCGGCCACGGCGACGCACTCATCCACCGTATAGGCAATATCGGAAGGAACAACGGGCTGATTGATCTTCTGCATCGTCTCTTTAAAGAGCTCGCGATCCTCCGCCCGATCGATCGCATCCACTTTCGTGCCAATCAGCTTAACGTTGTATTTATCCAAAAAGCCTTCTTTGGCCAATTGGCAGCCGATCGTAAGTCCGGTTTGTCCGCCCAAAGACGCCAGCAAGCTGTCCGGACGCTCTTTAATGATGATCCTTTTGATCGACTCCAACGTAAGCGGTTCCAAATAAATTTCATCCGCCAATGCCTTATCCGTCATGATGGTCGCAGGATTTGAATTGCAAAGCACTACGTTGACGCCTGCGTCTTTGAGAACGCGGCAAGCCTGTGCGCCTGCATAATCGAATTCAGCCGCCTGTCCGATAACGATCGGACCGGAACCAATTACAAGAACCTTTTTTATGTCACTTTTTTTAGGCATTGAGTTTACCTCCGTCGATCAGATCCATAAATTTATTGAACAAATCAGAAGCATCCAGCGGTCCCGCACAGGCTTCCGGATGAAATTGCACGGTAAAGGCACGCAAAGACGGATATTCCATGCCTTCGCAAGTATTGTCGTTCGCATTGATAAAACTCAATTTTCCGACCTCGCCGATCGAATCTGCAAGCACTTCATAGCCGTGGTTCTGGCTCGAAATATAGACGGTACCCGTTTTCAATTCTTTGACCGGCTGATTCGCACCGCGATGCCCGTATTTCATTTTCTTTGTCTTCCCTCCCATTGCCAAAGCGAACAACTGATGGCCCAGACAAATTCCGAAAACAGGAACTTTTCCGGCAATTTTGCGGATGTTTTCAATAATGACAGTATTTTCGGCAGGATCCCCCGGGCCGTTCGTCAGCATAATTCCATCCGGTTTGAAATCCAAGATTTGCTCCGCCGTAAAATAGGAAGGTACGCGGATCACTCGGTTGCCGCGTTTTACGAGCTCGCGCACAATATTTTCTTTTGCGCCGAAATCCCATAAAACGATCTTGCGCTTTGCAGTTTCTTCGCCGTAATACAGCACGTCTTTGCAAGTGCAATTTTGAACGGCGTCGCGGATCATAAATTTTTGGATCGCCTCAAAATCCTGAACTGGCTTTGAAGAAATGACGGCATTCATAACGCCTGCTTCCCGAACCGTTTTTGTAAGCTCCCGCGTATCGATGCCGTAAATGCCGACCACGTTACTGCGCTTTAAAAAGTCGTCGATCTTTTCCTCACAACGGAAATTGGAAGGTTCTTCGCAAAACTCGCGTACAATATACCCGGACAAATACGGCTTTTTGCTCTCCCGATCCGAACAGATCACGCCGTAGTTTCCGATCAGCGGAAACGTCTGAATGACGATTTGACCGCAATAACTCGGATCGGTCAAAGTTTCAATATATCCGGTCATACCCGTCGTAAAGACGAGTTCGCCCAGGACATCCCCTCTGGCGCCAAAACGTTTCCCTTCAAAAACACGACCGTTTTGTAAAGTCAAATATACTTTTTCTGCTTTCATTTTATCCTTTCCCAATAAATTTTTTACTTGAGTAATTTTACCAAAACAGCTTTTTGCGCATGCAATCTGTTTTCCGCTTCGTCAAAAATTTCCTCCGCATGCGATTCAAAAACCTCCTCCGTAATTTCTTCGCCGCGATGCGCAGGCAGACAATGCAGCACCATCGCGTCCATTTTTGCAACAGCCATCAATTTCGAGTCAACGCAATACTTTTTAAAAACTTTTTCACGCTCCGCCTTTTCGCTCTCCTGTCCCATGGAAGCCCAAACATCGGTATAAACGACGTCCGCCCCTTCGGCAGCTTTCATTATATCGGAGGTAATCGTAAGCGTTCCGTTTTTCTTTGCCCACTCGACGACATCTTCCGCAGGACGATAGCTGTCGGGACAGCCGATCGCAACTTCCATTCCCGTCTTGATCCCGCCGACAATCAAAGAGTTTGCCATATTGTTGCCGTCTCCGATAAAGCACAGTTTCAATCCCTTTAAACTGCCTTTATATTCGCGAATCGTCATCAGATCCGCGAGCACCTGGCAAGGATGACAATAATCGGTCAAACCGTTGATAATCGGAATAGAGCCGTATGCGGCGAGTTCTTCCACATCAGATTGCTTGAAGGTACGAATCATGATCCCGTCCAAATATCTGGATAAAACTCGAATCGTATCTTTGATCGGTTCGCCGCGGCCGATCTGCAAATCTCTGTCCGACAAAAACAATGCTGAACCGCCCAACTCGATCATTCCGGCTTCAAAGCTGACGCGCGTGCGCGTGGAAGATTTCTGAAAAATCATTCCGAGTTTTTTTCCTTTCAGCAGCGGGTGCTCGATATGATTTTTTCTCTCATATTTCAGCTGATCCGCAAGGTTCAGAATACTGAAAACTTCATCCGGCGTCAAATCGCCCAATTTTAACAGATGTTTCATTCGGACAATACCTCGTTTAAAATTTTTATTGCAAAATCCATTTCGTCTTTTTTAATGTTCAGCGGAGGGAGCAAGCGAACCTTGTTTTTCGCCGTCAAAACGATCAAACCGCGCGCAAGACAGGCTTCCGCAACTTCCCGGGAGGGTTTCGTGGTCTCCAATCCGATCATCAGTCCCAGTCCGCTCACGTTCAAAACATTTTTGATGCGCCCAAGATGCGTAAACAGGTACACGCTCTTTCCCTGCACTTCCAAAAACAACTGCTTGTCCAAACGCTTCAATATACTCAAAGCTCCCGCACAAGCGACCGGATTTCCGCCGAACGTCGAGCCGTGATCGCCTGCGCCGAATACTGTTTCGCATTTATCGAAAAACATCGTGGCACCTAAAGGCAGCCCTCCGGCCAATCCCTTTGCCGTTGTCACGATATCCGGCTGAATACCGTATTGCTCGTAGGCGTACAAAGTACCCGTTCTGCCGTTTCCCGTCTGCACCTCATCGATCATCAGCAAAATATCCTGTTTCTTACATAGGCGCTCGATCTGTTTTACCTCTTCCGTATCCAAAGGCCGAACACCGCCTTCCCCCTGCACCAATTCCAAAAAAACAGCGCATGTTTTATCCGAAATCAGCTTTTTCACCCCGGCGTAATTCGGATCCGCATAACGAAATCCTTCCAAAAAAGGCATGAAATATTGATGCATACTATCCTGACCGGTGGCCGATAAAGTCGCGAGCGTCCTTCCGTGAAAAGAGTTCTTCAACGTTATGATCTCATAGCGATTTTCTCCATACTTGCAAAACGAATATTTTCGCGCTGCTTTGATCGCGCATTCGTTCGCTTCCGCGCCGGAATTGGAGAAAAAGACCTTTTTCGCTCCCGTCTTTTTGCATAACAATTCCGCAAGAGCCGACTGCGGTTGCGTATAATACAAATTGCTGGCATGCTGTACTTTTTCCAACTGCGAAATAACGGCTTCTTTCCACTCTCTGTCATTCACGCCGAAAATATTCACGGCAATTCCGCTGCCGAAATCCACATATTTCTTCCCGTCCTGCGAAAAAAGCGTGGCGCCTTCGCCATACACGATATCCGTTTCAAAACGGTTATATGTATTCGCTATATACTGCTTGTCTATTTTTTTTAATTCACTGAATTCCATACCAAATACCTATTTTATCTATTTTATCATACTTTACAATCGAAAGCAAATATTTCGCCAAAAAAATTCAACTTTCGAGCGTTTGCATAAAGTTACCATTCTCTGAAAAATACGGTACATTAAAGCCGCAAGGTACGGCAAATTTTAACCGCAAAGTGCGGTACATCAAAACCGCAGAATTTATTTTTTAAAGCTGTTTCGGGCCGTTTTTACGGCGATAAAAATCACGTTTTGTCTCTGATTTTTACCAATATCCGCAAAAAAAGACCGATTAAAAAATCAGTCTCCTTTTACAAACATTGTTCCTATTCCCTGATCGGACAAAATTTCGACTAAAATAGAATGTGCGACTCTTCCGTCCGTTATAAAAACTTTCTCCACTCCGCGGCGGATCGCCTCGCGGCAGCACTCAATTTTGGGGATCATCCCGCCTGAAATAATGCCCTGCTTGATATACGAAGGGATATCGCTCACAAAAATTTTCTCGATCAAACTGGTCTCGTCTTCACGATTCCGGCACACCCCTCTGATGTCCGTCATCAAAATAAGGCTCTGTGCGTTCAGCGCCCCTGCGATGACGGCAGACGCCGTGTCCGCATTGACGTTATAAATATTCCCCTCGTCATCGTATCCGACCGTCGAAACAACGGGAATATAGCCGGCGTCCAAAGCGTCGGTGATTACTTTTGTATTCATTTCCGTGATTTTGCCGACAAACCCCAGCTTTTCATCCTGTTTGCAGCATTTCATCATATGCCCGTCGATACCGCAAAGGCCAAGTGCTTTCCCTCCGATGCTCTCCAAAAGATTGACAAGCGACTTATTAATTTTTCCGGCTAAAACCATCCGCACAACTTCCGCCGTTTCTTCGTCCGTATACCGCAGCCCGTCGACAAATTTCGACTCTTTGCCGATCTTTTTCAGCATTTCGGAGATTTCCGGACCTCCGCCATGCACAAGCACAACTTTTATGCCGATAAGATTGAGCAAAACAATATCGCGCATGACCGATTCTTTCAGCTCATCATTGATCATCGCATTTCCGCCGTATTTCACAACGACAATTTTGCCGTTATAACTTTGAATATACGGCAATGCCTCCACCAGAACTTGCGCACGAAATTGTTTATCGTTTATTGTATCCATAGTTCGACCAACCTGTTTGAATTCTTTATTCTGAACGCCTATATAATTTTATTCTCTAATAAACTTTTGCCGCAAAAACTTATTCTCAATATTTATAGCAGAAAAATTGACTTTTCCGATTTGCAGCGACTCTCTGTAAAGGACCGCTTTTTCGTTTAGGTACGATAGTCCCCGTTGATCTTCACATAATCGTAAGTCAAATCGCAGCCCCATGCAACGGCTTTGCCGTTTTTATCGTTTAGTTCAATCAAAATCTGGATCTCGTCTTCCGAAAGAATCTTCTTTGCTTCTTCTTCCGAAAAAGGAACTCCGCTTCCGTTCTGACAAACCAAAATCTGACCGGCTTTGCTTTTGAAACAAACGTCTACTTTCTGTATGTCTACGTCCGCACCGGAATACCCGACCGCACACAATACGCGCCCCCAGTTCGCATCCGCTCCGAACATCGCGGCTTTCAGCAAAGAAGACTGAATGACAGACTTGGCGACAATTTTAGCGGCATGTTTTGTCTTGGCACCGAAAACTTTGCATTCCAAAAGTTTTGTCGCGCCCTCACCGTCCTTTGCAATTTTTCGGCACAAATTCGTGGTGACCTTATTTAATGCCTTTCGAAAAGTAGTAAACTCTTTGCACGGCTGCATGATTGTTTCGTTGCCGGCCAAACCGTTTGCAAGCACGCAAACCATATCGTTGGTCGAAGTATCGCCGTCTACACTTACCATATTAAACGAATCTTTTACGTCCGCGGAAAGCGCTTTTTGCAGCATATCCGGAGCGATCGCAACGTCCGTTGTCACAAAAATCAACATGGTCGCCATGTTCGGATTGATCATGCCGACACCTTTTCCGATGGCGCCGATCGTGCATTCCTTTCCGCCCAGCAGAAAATGATACGCGACCTGTTTGTCGATCGTATCCGTCGTCATAATGCCCTGCGCGGCAAAATCACTGTTTGCACCCAGCCCGTTTACCAGCTCTTTCATCCCAGATGCGATAGGCTCGAGGGACAGGGGCTGTCCGATCACGCCCGTCGACGCAACAACGACGTCCGATGCGGGGATACCGGTAAACTTTTCGACCAAGGAACACATTCCTTCCGCAATTTCAACCCCGTCCGCGTTACAGGTATTTGCATTCCCGCTGTTGCAGATAACGGCGCGCGCATAGCCGTCCGCGACGTGCTTTTTGGTAACTAAAATCGGTGCGCCCTTCACTTTGTTTTGCGTATAAACACATGCGGCGCTCGCCCGCACTTCACTGACGATGAGCGACAAATCGCGCTTTGTTTTATTTTTACGGATTCCGCAATGCACACCGTTCGCCTTAAATCCAAGAGGCGCACACACCCCGCCTACTGTCTTTTTCATAGAAGATCTAAACTCCTTTTTATCTTGTCCGTCAAATCTTTAATTCGTTTATATGCCAACAATATGGATCCAAGCTCTGGCAAATTTTTCAATACAATCGGTTCACAAATTCTGATCAATTTCGCATCAGACTATTCATTCTTGACGCTCCGCCAGCTTCCTTGATGCTTCGCCGTTTTTGTGACAAATAAATGCAAGAATTTAAATTTACAAAAACAATCCTTGTTTTTCCTGTATCACATACGGCTATTATTATATACGGCTATTGTAAAGATACGCGCTCATCCAGACCGCACAGTATATTCATGCACTGAACTGCCGCGCCGGACGCACCTTTCCCTAAATTGTCAAAAACCGAAGCCAGCAAAATTCTTTCATCATTGCCGCTGACATAAATCTTTAACTTGTTCGTGCCGACTAAAATATTCGCCGGCAAATATGTACAATCCTTTTCCGCTATATCAATAAAATTATGTCTCGCATAGTACTCTTTAAAATACGTTTTTAAGTCAGAAACAGACATTTTTTTATTCATAAGCCGCACATGCAGAGGTACCGATACACACATCCCACTATAAAAATCGGCAACGATCGGATTAAAAACCGGTTCATATTTTAAACCGCATACATATTTCATTTCCGGTAAATGCTTGTGCTGCTGCCCTAACGCATACTGACGAGGTGAATCAAATTCGACGCTTCGCTCGCAGTTTTCGTATTCGGCAATCATCTTCTTGCCGCCTCCGCTATAACCCGTTATCGAGTGGCTGACAAAAGGATATTCCGAATCGACGATGCCGCCGGCAATCAACGGATATACCAAAGATATAAACCCGCTTGCATGGCAGCCCGGCACCGCGACACGATGCGACGATTGAATTTTTTGCCTATGTTTTTCGGACAATTCCGGAAACCCGTAGGCCCATTCCGGATTCGTACGATGCGCCGTCGAGGCATCGATTATTTTTACGTTCTTATTCTCACATAACGAAACCGATTCCCTTGCTGCGCTGTCCGGGAGACATAAAAAAACAATATCTGCCGCGTTGATACATTCCTTTCTTGCCGATACGTCTTTGCGAATTTCATCCGGCAACGTAAGCATCTCAACATCTGAACGCTTCTCCATGCGCTCAAAAATTTTCAGTCCCGTCGTACCTTCTTTCCCGTCAATAAATACTTTAATCATAAGTCAACCGTTTTATATACTATTTGCGGCCAGCTTATAAGCGCGCCGCAAATAGAACCATGGATCTTTTTATTTTAATTTCTTCTTTTCAAGCAAAGCCTTCACCTTGATCGGTAAACCAAACAAGTTAATGAACCCTTCCGCATCGTACTGATTGTAGACATCTTCCTCGCCGAATGTTGCAATTTCTTCGCTGTACAAGGAATGTTCACTCTTGATTCCGGCATTGATAACATTGCCCTTGTAAATTTTTAATTTAACTTCGCCCGTTACATTTTCCTGCGTCTTGTCTACAAAAGCGGATAAAGCTTCCCGCAACGGCGTAAACCATTGTCCGTTATAGACAAGCTCGGAAAATTTAATCGCTAAGTGCTGTTTGAAATGCTGCACTTCTTTATCCAGGCAAATCATTTCCAAAAGCTCGTGCGCGGCATACAGTATCGTTCCGCCGGGAGTTTCATACACGCCGCGGCTCTTCATTCCGACCAAACGGTTTTCCACCATATCCACGATTCCGACTCCGTTTGCACCGCCTATCTTATTCAATTGCTCGATCAATTCAACGGATCCGATTTTCTTTCCGTTCAACGCAACAGGAATACCTTTTTCAAAGAAAAGCGTAATATACGTCGGTTTATCGGGAGCCTTTTCCGGAGAAACACCGAGTTCTAAAATTTTATCGTATATCGGCTCGTTTGCAGGGTCTTCCAAATCCATACCTTCGTGCGAAAGATGCCATAAATTTTTATCTTTGGAATAATTGGTTTCGCGCGTGATCTTTAAAGGAATATGATGCGCTTCCGCATAATCGATCTCCTCGTCACGGCTCTTTATATTCCAGATTCTCCAAGGGGCAATAATCTTCATTTCCGGAGCAAACGCTTTGATCGTAAGCTCAAAACGCACCTGATCGTTCCCTTTTCCCGTGCAGCCGTGGCAGATCGCGTCCGCACCCTCTTTTTTCGCTATCTCCACGATACGCTTTGCAATCACGGGCCGAGCAAACGAAGTGCCGAGCAAATATTTGTTTTCATAAACGGCGCCGGCTTTCATCGTCGGATAAATATAATCCTCTATAAACTCTTTGCGAAGATCTTCAATATACAATTTCGATGCGCCTGTTTTCAGCGCCTTTTCTTCCAGGCCTTCCAATTCGCTCTCTTGTCCGACATCGGCAGAAACTGCTATCACTTCGCAGTTATTGTAATTTTCCTTCAACCAAGGAATAATGATCGACGTATCCAAACCGCCGGAATAAGCCAAAACAACTTTTTTGATTTCCTTATTTTCCATAACAACTTCCTCTTTCCGTTACTGACAATGATTATACATATATTTTAAAATTAAGTCAAGCATTTTATACCGCTATTTTCAAATTATATTCATAAATTTTCATATATTTTTGAATAAAATTTATATTTATGCAATATTTATGAATATTATACGCATAAAATATATTTTTCGTTCTTTTATGAATAAAAATAAATTTTCACAGCGAAACATTGATAAAAAATATTTATACAGAAGAAAACATACAACTGACGATATGTTTTTTCAAATAAACTCCGCAGCAAAAAAGGCCGCCCTCTCTTGCGGCCTTTTCTCTGTAATTCCCATAGTTTTATAAAAAATCTTCTTTCTTTTGTTTTCAGTTTATTGTTTGATGATTTTTTTAACGGAATAACCGGCCTCTTCGATTTTTTGAATCAGTACCGAATCTTCCGCATCACCCTCTACGACGGCGCGTTTTTTCTTTAATTCCACAGTTACTGAAATTCCTTTAATTTCTTTCAGCGCGGCTTCGATGCGCGCACTGCAATGGGAACACATCATACCTTCAATCGTAATTATTGTTTTCATTTTCTTTTCTCCTTTACATTTTTCCAACTCATTTCCATACGATTTATCTTTAAAATTTCTCAAACGCAGGGCATTGCTCACAACAAAAAGAGAGCTTAATCCCATAGCCGCTGCGCCGATCATAGGATTGAGAACAATATTCACCGCAGAAAGCACTCCGGCCGCGATCGGAATTCCTATACTATTATATAAAAAAGCCCAAAACAGGTTTTCATGTATATTTTTGACCGTCGCCCTGCTCAGGGACACCGCAACCGGCAGCGCCTGCAAACGTCCGCCGACCAAAACAATATCCGCCGAATCGATCGCAACATCGGTGCCGTCCCCCATGGCAATCCCAACGTCCGCTTCTTTCAGAGCGGGCGCGTCGTTGATCCCATCTCCTACCATCGCCGTAACCGAAGATTTTTTCAATTCCTGAACGATCTTTAATTTATCCTCCGGCAAAACCTCGGCATAAAC
>CASDTU010000016.1 GCA_949283775.1 uncultured Bacillota bacterium | reverse complement strand
AGAACAAATAACAACAGCCGCCATAAGGCGGCCGTTGGAGAAAATTTGCAGCTGACAAAATATTCGAGGGCGTGAGCCCGGCAGGTATTAAGCCCTTTTAGGGCTTGTGCAAGCCACCCGTTTTACGGGTGGTCTTGACTGCAAGATTTTCCCGTAGGAAACAAAGGCGCCGGCGGTAAAAATGCCGGATGCAAAGCGCTGCGTTTTTTTGTAAGGCGACCTTAGGAAAAGCGGCTTTTCAGATAAGGGCGGTGTAAGGAAAACGCTTTCAGACAATGCGGCGTCAGGGAAAGCGGCTTTTTCAAAAGCGCTTTGAAAAGCAGGGGACCGAAATACGGGTTTCGGTCTTTTTTTCAGATATAAGGGGGTCTTTTTTTGACCGAAAAAAAGGATAAAAACGAAAAACCGCTCCGCGCTAAAAATCAGCGCGGGGCGGCGGTATTTTGCGAGTAAAATTTCGTAGAGATACGGGAAAACTTATTTAACCAAATCGATCAGATTTTCGTAGGTTCCGGGGAAGAACAGGAAAATGACGATCAGGGCGACGAGCGCAAGGAAGATGATCTGGAAAATAAAGTTTCGTTTGGACATCGCTTCAAAGCCGACGACGCCGACGAGGATCAGGGAGCCGTATGTACGCAGGATCTCAAACACGTTGAGCAGTCCGTCCGGCAAAAACGAGAAGTTTGCGTTGATGATCAGGAGCGCGTACACGATGACCAATACTACGGCTAAGATCTCGCCGATGATGTCAAAAATTTTTTCTGTTTTTTTAAACATAGGAAATCCTCCTTTAAAATAGCTGCGAGTTGTTCGCTGTTTTTATTGTAAGCGCAAAATTATGCGCTGTCAATACTTTTTAAAAAAATTTTTCCGTATGTTTTGCGCGTAAAAAAACCGAAGGACGCAAAAATAAGCGCCGATCGGTCCGCCTTTGCAGTATGTTGTATTTTTGCGACAGGGATTGAAAAATTGTGTATCGAAAAAAGTTTTCAAAGGCGGCGCGGCGCTTTATTGCGGAGCCGTTTCAATCTTTTTTATCTCCCGTACGGGCCATGGGAACTTTTTTCTGGCTGTTGGTCTGGGAGATGACTTCGGAAAGATCGAGCGCATTGCCTTCTTCATCTTTCGGCGTTTGCGGAACGAAGACCTTTTTTCCGAAGCCGGAAGCAAATTTCCGTTCAAAGTATTCCACGATCACGTTGACAAAAAAGCTCCAAATCAAAAACGGAATGGAAATGCTTGCCATGATCAGGGAAAACACATTCGTAACGTGGACGGCGGAAAAGACGAAGCCGAGCGCGATCGCTGAGCAGACCAACTGCACCAAATATTTTGCCATTTTGATGAAGCGGTGCAGTTTGGGGCGCGGAGCTTCTCTGAGGTTGATGCGATAGCTCAAAAAAGTGATGACGAAGGAGAGCGTCAGCGCAACGCCGATCAGGCACAGCAGGGCGATGCCGAGCGCGCTGCGGAAGGTGAGGTAATAATACAGGGCGTACACGGCGTAGGCGGCGTAGCCTGTCAAAAAAATACAGCTGAGTATAAATTTGGAAACTTTAATTTTTTTTCTGAAATTCATAGATATAATGCATTCTTTTTTCGAAAATTGCTTCTTTAAAAATACTATACACTGATTTTGTCCGTTTTGCAATCTTTTTAAAGGCTTTTGCGCCGAAAATGTTTCTTAGGTATTTGCAATTCAGTGTGATTCATGGTATAATAAAAGAAATTTCGCTAAAAAGGCGGGAGAAAGGTTTGGAAATATTCGAATGCAGTGCGGAATATTTCGATCCGAAGGCGACGTTGGAGAGCGGACAGATGTTTCGCTATTACCCCTCGGAAAAGGGGTGGCTGGTTCTTTCTGCGGACAAGGCCTGCACTTTGCGGCAGGAAAGGGATACGATCCTTTGCGGCAGCGAGGATGCGGCGTATTTTCAAGAGTACTTTGACTGCGGCCGAGACTATTCCGCGATCGTGGCGCGGGCGCAAAACTGCGGTTTTTCCTGCGTGCGAGCCGCCGCGCAGAGGGGAAAGGGCATCCGCATTCTGCGGCAGGAGCCGGAGGAAGCGATCTTATCGTTTTTGCTTTCGCAAAACAACAACATTCCGCGGATCCGCTCGCTCATCGAGCGGCTGTGCTTCGCGTTGGGCGAGGTAAAAAAATTGGACGGGCAGGAATATCGGACATTCCCTTCGGCGAAAGTGCTTGCGGGGCAGGACGCTGCGTTTTACAGAAAACTCGGATTCGGTTACCGTGCGGATTATTTTGTACATACGTCGCGGCGGCTGGCGGAGGAAGGTACGCAGAAGCTCAAAGATCTTCCGACGGAAAAGCTGCACGAACAGCTGATGACGTTTGAAGGGATCGGACCGAAAGTGGCGGACTGCGCGCTGTTGTTCGGATTTCATCGTACGGACGCATTTCCGGTGGATACGTGGGTAGAAAAAGTGTACCGGACGCATTTTGGCGGCACGCTGAAAGACAGGAAAAAGATAGCGCAATATTTTTGTTCTCTGTTTCAAGAAGACGGGGGATTTATTCAGCAATATCTCTTTTATGTTGCGAGAGAGGAGGGAGTACATGGGAAGAATAACGATCGATGAAAAATTGTGCAAGGGCTGCGGTTTATGCGCGAACGCCTGTCCCAAGCGCGTGATTTTATTGAGTAAAACGCGCATGAATGCGAACGGCTACTTTGTGGCGGAAGCCGTGAACGCGCAAAACTGCATCGGCTGCGCGTTCTGCGCGGTGATGTGTCCGGACTGCGCGATCGAGGTGGAGAAATAAGGTATTCTATACAATGCGATCGATCGAAGAAAGACGATTGAAGCGGAGAAATAGGATCGTAGCATAGATTTATGTTTAAAGCGGGAAATGGCGATCGCCGCGGAGAAATATGATTTTCAACATGTTGCCGCACGCGGCAGAGTTTCTTTTTTGCGGAAATTTTTCAAGGCAAAAACGAAGGAGCGGCATAAAAAGCGTTTAAGCGGCGGAGAAAAAGCGGTTATGCGTCGGCGGACTGCGCGCAAGGCGGGCGGATCCGACGTCGCGGGCGTTCAAAGCGCGGAGCGGGGAAGCGGCGAAGCCGCGCCGCACGGGCTTTGGCGCGGACAGAAGAGGAAACGGAGGGAAGTATGGCAAAGATTTTATTGCACGGGACAGAGGCGATCTGCGAGGGCGCGATCCGAAACGGCTGTCGGGCGTTTTTCGGATATCCGATCACGCCGCAGAACGAAGTTCCGGAGTATATGTCCGTCAAAATGCCGCAGCTCGGCGGCGTTTTCGTACAGGCGGAATCGGAAGTGGCGGCGATCAACATGGTGTACGGGGCGGCCGGCGCGGGGATCCGCGCGATGACGAGTTCGTCCAGTCCGGGGATCAGTTTAAAACAAGAAGGGATTTCCTACATCGCTTGCGCGCGCATTCCGTGCGTGATCGTCAACATCATGCGCGCAGGCCCGGGGCTCGGCGGGATTTTGCCCGCGCAGGGCGATTATTTTCAAGCCACGAAGGGCGGCGGACACGGGGATTACCATCTGATCGTATTGGCGCCTTCTTCGGTGCAGGAAGCCTGCGATTTTACGTATAAAGCGTTTGATCTTGCCGATCGTTACCGCGTTCCCGTCATGCTTTTGGCGGACGGAATGATCGGACAGCTCATGGAGCCGGTGGAACTGCCGCCGATGCGCGAGCTTTGGCAGATCCCGGAAAAGCCGTGGGCAACGAGCGGACATTTCGGGAAAGACCGCCGCATTTTGAACTCGCTCATCATAAAGCCCGAAGATCTGGAACCGCACATTGCGCAGATGCAGAAGACGTACGAAGAGATCTATCAAAAAGAGCGCAGGGCGGATTGCTACAAGACGGAAGACGCGGAATTGATCCTGACGGCATACGGGACGGTTGCCCGTATCTGCAAGAGCGCGGTCAACACGCTGCGCAAAATGGGCATCAAAGCGGGGTGTATCCGTCCTTTGACGCTGTACCCGTTTCCCGACGATACGTACAGAGCGTGTGCTGAAAAGGCGCAGACGAAGGCATTTTTGAGCGTGGAGCTGTCGCTCGGACAGATGGTCGAAGACGTAAAACTTTCCGTAGAAGGGAAAAAGCCCGTGTATTTTTACGGCCGTACGGGCGGAAACGTGCCCGATGAAGAGGAGATCGTGCGCGCGGCACAGGACGCGCTCTCAAAGGCGGAGGGAAGAAGATGAAAGTATTCCAAAAGACAAAGATGCTGACGGACGCGCACCTGCATTATTGTCCGGGCTGTACACACGGGATCGTACACCGTCTGGTGGCGGAGAGTATCGAAGAGCTCGGTTTGCAGGAAAAGTGCATCGGGATCGCACCGGTGGGCTGCGCGGTCTTTGCGTACGATTATTTCAATTGCGATATGCAGGAAGCGGCGCACGGACGGGCGCCGGCGGTAGCGACGGGAATCAAGCGCTGTCTGCCCGATCGGACGGTATTCGTGTACCAGGGCGACGGGGACCTTGCCTCCATCGGTATGGCGGAAACGGTCCATGCGGCGGCGCGCGGCGAAAATATCACGATCATATTCATCAACAACAGCATTTACGGCATGACGGGCGGACAAATGGCGCCCACGACGCTCTTAGGACAGAAGGCGACGACGTGCCAAAACGGCAGGGATCCCGCGGTGAACGGCTATCCCATACGAATCTGCGAGCTTCTCGCCACGCTGGATGCGCCGTATTATATCGAGCGCGTGTCTACGCAGGACGTCAAACACGTCTTTGCGGCGAAAAAGGCGATCAAAAAGGCGCTTCAATTTCAGGCGGAAGGCAGAGGGTATACCTTTGTCGAAGTGTTGGTATCCTGTCCTACGAACTGGCATATGAGTCCTGTGGAGGCGCTGCGGTTTATGGGGGAAGAGTGTACGAAGACCTTCCCGCTCGGCGTGTATCGGGATAAATCGGAGGGAAAAGATGATTAAAATTTTATTGGCAGGGCAAGGCGGACAGGGCGTTCTCAGCGCCGGGAAATTTCTGGCGGAGAGCGGACTGCATGAGGGGAAGGAGGTTTCCTATCTTCCGGCGTACGGCCCCGAAATGCGCGGCGGTACGGCGAACTGCTCGGTCATTATCTCCGAAGAAGAGATCTCTTCGCCGCTGTGCAATGTTCCGGACGTGCTGATCGCTATGAACGGGCCGAGTTTTCACAAATTTACTTCCAGAGTCAGATCAGGGGGAGTTGTTCTGGTCAACGGAAGCATTTCCGACTGTTACGCTGGCCGGGACGACGTGCGCGTATACGATATTCCGGCAAACGACCTTGCAATGGAAGCGGGAGATGTCCGTTCGGCGAACATGGTCATGATGGGAGCGCTTTGCGCCGTTACGGGGATCGTGAAAGAGCGCAGCATTTTAAATTGTCTTCGCGAAAAATTTGTGGGGAAACCGGCTGTCTGCGAGGTGAACGAAAAGGCGTTTCGCGCGGGGCTGAACGCGGCAGAAAGGCAGTAAACGCACCGTTCGTTGGAATGGGCGCGCATAGGCAAAGTCTTTCGGAGTGAAACGGGACCGGTTTAAAAAATGTGAGATCTCTTTGAATAGAAGGACCTTTGTTAGAATACGATTTTTTATTTTACCATAAAGTTTTTTAAAAATAAAGTTACTTTTCAAAATTGAATTTTTTGCCGTTCATACGGCTGCAAAAAAAAAGCGCTCTGAAAATGACAGAGCGTTTTTTTTGCGTCGATGTAAAGCCGCAGGGAAACAGCGGCGCCGTGTTTCGCCGAAAAATTGTATGCCGCCGCATGCCGCAGGCAAAAACCGCCGAAAAATTGTATGCCGCCGCATGCCGCATAAAAATTGCAGGAAAATTGTATGCTGCTTCATGCCGCAGGCAAAAAACCGCCGGAAAATTGTGCAGGGCAGAAAGCCGCGCGTTAAAAAAATCGTGCGCGATTTTTTAACGCGCGGCAAAAGCTGAAAAAAGGTGCAAAATTTTTGCGCGGACGGGGCGTTTGCGATTGAAGAAAAGCGAGCGCGCGGCAGGGCGGAAACGAAATCCGCTCTTTTTTGAACGGGGCTTGCAGAATTTGGCAAAGCTGTTTGCTTGACAAGTTTGTGCGCGAGCCGATATGATGGAAAAGGATCAAAGCAAAGGAGACAAACAATGAATAAAGTATTTCATCTGGTTTTGGCGGCTTTTCTTGTGCTGGGCTGTGTTTTTTTGGCGGCTTGCGAAGAGAGCGGCGAAGAGGAAAAAATTACCGCGGTAGGGATCACCGTGAGCGGTGCGGTTTTGGAAGAGAAGGCGCTGCTTGTCGGAACGGAGATCGAAGATCTTACCGTAGCCGTCGTGTTCAGCGACGGCACGAGCAGTGCGCCCGTACCCGCAGAGGCGTCCATGATCAGCGGTTATGACAAGGTAAAGACGGGATATCAAACCGTGAAAGTAAGCTATGAAGGGTTTGCGTACGAATTTGAGGTGCTTGTGGCGGACGTGATCGTGAAAAACGCCAAAGAGCTGGAAGAGGCGCGCGCGAATCAGGCGGACAATCAGACTTGGGCGGTTCTGGGCGGAACATACGATATTGCGCCCGACGAAGAGAGGACCGTGGAGGGAGCAACGGGCTGGTATTTTGCGATCACAGCAAACAATCTTAGGATTTACGGCATAGATCGGCTGACGCTTACGAGCAGTATCGGCAGCGAGAACGGCATATGGGCAAAGCAGAACTTCATTACGGTTTTCGGGAACGACGTTGTTTTGGACGGGCTGAATCTTGTCAGCAAAACGGACGTGAACAAGGTGATCGAAGTTGTAGGCGGGGATAATTTTGTATTGTCGAACAGCATGATCGCCCCGCCCGAAGGGGATCCGAAATTTGCCGGTTCGATCTTTTTAAATGCGTTTGAAGGCAAAACGGCGACATTTGAAAACGTCGAGATGCAATACGGGAGAATGACTTTCAGCGGCTGCAATGAAACGTCTTTGATCAAATTTAAAAGCGTAACGATCGATTTTGCCGGGGCGGAAAAGAAGGGCTTTGCGGAAGATGGATACACGACGGAGAACTATTATTGGGGGATCTTCAATACGGTGGGCGCAAAGATCGAAGCGAGCGATACGGAGATCACCGTATCCGAGAGTGCGTTCAAGCACGAAGAGTATGCGGACTTGTTTTTAAATTTTCTTCCCGAAAGCGGTGTAAAGATCCGCATTGTAGGATAAAGAATCGGGCGATCAAAAAAATAGCCGAAAAAAAGACGGGACGTGCGCATTTTGCGCACGTCCCGTTTGCCTGAAAAGAGGCAAAACGTTTCTTTGACAGAATTTTCGGGAAAGGGATCTTGAACAGCAAAATAATTTTTTAAAAATCAACCTGCGCGGCGATCGTTCGTATCTGCCGGAGCGGTCTTTTTTAAAAGGCTGTCGGAAATCGGTTCCTGCTTTGCAAAAAATTCCTGTGTACTCTGCTGCGGGGCTGTTTTTGTCTGCAAATCTGCATCTTGCACTTCGGCGGAATTTGTTTTTACTGCCGATTTTTCCGCCGACGATTTTTTAAAGATGAAGAATTTTCTTGTCAGATAATTATAGACGAGGACGACGGCGGTCAAGAAAATTTTGATCAGCCATTCGTTGATATGCAAGAGGTCATAGCCGAGGTACATACCGAGAACGTGGATCAAAAATCCGCCGAAGGATAAAACGGCGAAGAGCAAAAAGCCTTGTAACGTCTTTGAGTTTCCTTTTTCCTTGTATACAAAGAAGACGGAAAGGATGTAATTGACGGCGAGACCGATCAAAAAGCCGCTCCCCGTTCCGACGACGGTGGCGAGTGTTTTCGGATCCTGCGTTCCGCCCAAAAAGATCGAGAGGAAATCCGGATAAATGGCGGGTTGCATCAGGTACAGGACAAAACTCATCGTCAGAAAATCCGCTACGGTTGCCAGGCCGCCCACGATCACGAACCGTACCAATTCCTTGAACAATTCGCTCTTTAAAAAAATCTTGATTTTATGCATTGTTTCTCCGAAAGAGATAAATTGGATCGCACTGTTTTTCAGCGCTTCGAATCTTTCTCCTATTATACGAGCTTTCGGCAAAACTGTCAATTGCTTTGGGGTTGACAAGCGAATAAAAAAAAGGTAAAATAATACCATAGCGAAATTTATCCGGCAAAGGGAAGGAATGCAAAAAGATGAAGAAATTGAGTATAGTCGTGCCCTGTTATAACGAGGAGGAATGTATTCCTCTGTTTTATGAAAAGACGAGCGAGGTCGTAAAAGAGCTTCCCGTGAAAACGGAATTTGTTTTTGTGGACGACGGGAGCAAGGATTCGACGCTCTCGATCCTGCGCGAACTTGCCGGGAAGGACGAGCGGGTCCGCTACGTTTCGTTTTCGCGCAATTTCGGAAAGGAAGCAGCGCTGTTCGCGGGCCTGAAACACGCGGCGGGCGATCTCGTTGCGGTGATGGACGCCGATTTACAGGATCCGCCTGCATTATTGTGTTCCATGTATAAGGGGATCGAAGAGGAAGGATACGATTGCGTCGGCTGCCGCAGAACGACGCGCAAAAACGAGCCGAAACTGCGCAGTGCGTTTGCCCGCCTGTTTTATAAGCTGATTAACAAAGTGACGGAAGTGGAGATCGTCGACGGGGCGCGGGATTTTCGCATGATGACGCGGAAAATGACGGACGCCATCTTAGCCCTGCCGGAAGTAGACCGTTTCAGCAAGGAGCTGTTTAGCTGGGTGGGCTTCAAGACAAAATGGCTGGAATACGAAAACGTCGAGCGCGCCAAGGGGACGACGAAATGGAGCTTTAAAAAATTGACGCGCTATGCGATCGGCGGCATCGAAAGCGCGACGAGCGCCCCTTTAAAGATCAATCTGCTCTTTTCGATTTTGTTTTTCCTCGCCTGTATCGGATTTGTGGCGGCGGACATTGTGCAGGCGGTGTTGCATTCGTACGTTTCATCGCTGTTTGTGCTGCTTCCGATCTTGTTTTTTGTCGCGGCTTGCCTGTTTTTCGGAATGTACGTTCAAAGCGAATATATTAAAAAGATCTATGCGCAGGTCAAGAGCCGTCCGCTTTACATCGAAAAGGAAACGGAACAGGATCTTTTCCGCAAATAGGGCAGTATGCGCCGCGCGCGGCGGCCTTTAAAGGCTGGCGCGCCTGCTTTTAAAGGGGAACGAGCGGGACTTACAATCAAAGTAAAAAGGCAAGGAGACGAATCTCCGCTTGCTGTTTTTTGAATAAAGAAGAAATGGATCGTATAGGAAAAGTAAATGCGGAAGAGGTATGCCGTCCATCGGCAAGACCTCTTCCGCATTTTTATTGGTAGATAAGAGTATAAAAACGCATAAAAGGATACATTGTGCGCGAAAAAACCAAATAAGGGTCGGCAACTTGAAGGCAAAAAAAGTTGTATTTCCGCAGAGAAAATTTTGGAAGCGCAAGAAATGGCGCACGCGATAGAGCGCTTTGAAAGGTTTGGCAGGGGAAAATAAACGATTTCCGTATCCGAACGAAAAGGACTTTTACATAGGATACGGCCCGAAGCTCAATCATCGGGCGAACGGGCGTTTGCATAGGATACGGCCCGTGGCGCAACATTCGGACGATGCGGGCGTTTGCGTAGAAGAAAGCCCATGGCACAAACTGTGTCATGGGCGAGTTGTCAAAATTATTCAATTTTAAGGAACTTCTAAGACGTTTGTTTCAAAAAATAACCATAATCGGAGCGGAAATCTCCTGCCTGCAGCGCCATTGATCTTCCGCAATAGTGGAAACTTTGTCTTATTTTGCTATTCCCTTCCTAAATAAGTACATTGGACCGCCCTCCGTTTCAGCAAGTTTTCTCAGGTCTGATTTGTACATACAGTACCTCCCGTATCCTCAGACGCGAACCAAAAGTTTTGGAATTTCCGGCAGTCTTTTCCGATAGCCTAAGTGTGAAAAAAACTTTTGCTTCCGCTTCCATGTTCCCGATCGAAATTTCCTTTTCGCCTTTCTCTTTACCCTTGCGACGATATTCCCTGTGCACATTTCCTTGGAAGAAATCACCGCAAATTATTTTGTGTTGGGAGAGAACATTTCTACGTGTCCTCGGATTTGAGTTGTACCGCGGGAAAGGTAAGAGATTCTTTCCCTTAGGTCACCTTTATTATACCACGAAAACGCAGTTTGTCAAGGGGCTTTTTGAAAAAAAATATAAAAAATTGTTATAAACAGACAAAATGTGGATGACGGATATGTGAAAGGGCACAGAGTCTTTTTGATAAAAAGACTCTGTGCCGGATTGTCAGTGCATGGTATCGAATTTGATATCATATTTTATCTGAACGTCGGAAAAGATGGAGTTTTGCAAACTTTGGTACCGTTTGGGATAAAAGCGTTTCAGTTTGATCTTCATTTCAAACAAGTCGCAGTTTGTCTGCTGTATTTTTTGCAGAATATTGGAAAGCTGCGTCTGCAACTTTGCTTCCGCCGCGCGAAGGACCTGCGGCGGCACGATCGAAGTCCTTGCGATTTTTTGAACGTCAAAGGCCTGGTCGGCGTCGTTGACGTTTGCATGGGCGCGGATCGTAAACGTGAAGACCGGTTTTCCGTTTGGAAAGGTAAGTTTTTGTGATTTTTTTGATATTTTTATTTTTAAATTGTAAGTGACTTTTGCTCCGTTTTCTACAACGGAGACATCGCCGTACGCAAAATCCGTGGCAGTATCCGCCAAATTGAAGGCGAGCGTCTCTTCTTCCGTTAAAATTTCCACGCGCCTGCCGCGGTAGAACAAGAGCGTCTGCGCCGCGTCGAAGATATCCGCTTTTTTGTCGGAAGAGGCCTGTTCGGACGGGCCGTTCTGGCTTTGGGACGCGGTAGATACGGGCAGGGGATTGCGATTGGGGCGCCACCTGCGAAAGGGCAGATATTGTATGCCCGGTGAAAAAAAGAAGCTGGGCGCGCGTAATCGATCAAAATTGTTTCGAGTTCGGGCCGGCTGTGCCGAAAAGCCTGTTTCGGCCGCCGGTGCGGCGCGGCGGACGGTTGTTTCGTTTTTTTCGATCGGACCGGATTTGTCGCAGGCGAAGACGGGAGAGGACGAAGAGTCCGGGCCGCTGCTTTCCGCCTCTTGCTTGATGGAAAGAACGGGCAGGTATCCGCTTTCGGAGACGGAAAAGTACCCCTTTGCAAAATCGCGCAGGTTTGTCACGCAGACGAGCCCGGTCTTTTGCGCTTCGGAAGATAAAACTTTGGTAATGGCGGAGGAAGTGAGTTCTCCGACGGGAGTCTGTGCGGCGAGCAGTTCGTCCGCTCTTCCGCGGCAGGCGGCTACGAGGCAGGAATCTTCTACGAATTCGCTGCGCAAGAAATAATCGAGAAAGCCGAACACGTCGTTGTCGGCGCAAGTCTCGCTGAGGATGACCAACCTGCAATGCACCAAAGTCGGATACCAACCTGTTTTTCGGTTAAATTCCGCAATGGCTTCGCCGATAGTCGAAACTGCCGGAATGGTTACGTTTCCCGCGCTGCTGTTTCCTCCCGCGCTGGGAATGGCGATTTGCGCGGTTACGTCGATCTTTCCTTCCTGCTCGGACGTATCGATGCCGATCGCCGTTACGATCGAGGTTTTTTGAATGTCGATCAGTCCGAAATCGTTGGAAAAGAACAAAAGGAGCAGAAAGGCTGTCGCGAGCAGGAATACTCTTGTCCAAAATTTATTCATGATGCACCTCGCTCATTATTTTTGGGTACGGACGGGCTTTTTTGCGCCCGTTTCGGGGATACGTTCATCTTTTTTTGCAGCAACGAGGGCGCGCGCTCCGCTGCATTTTTATTCTCTGTTTCCTCTGTTTGCTCAAAGCGGAGTAAGGTCTTGTCCTTGCGCCGAAACAGGAGCAAAAACAGGGACAGGGCGGGCAGGGCGTAACAGAAAATGAGATAGATCCACCAAAGGCGCTGCGTATACAGGGTCTGTATCTTTAAATAGGAATAGTTGAAGACAATGACCAGAACCAGGAAAGCGAGGTTGAGCGCGGCGGAGGGGAAAACGGGGTTGCAATCGTCGAAGATTTTGCGGACGCAATGCACGCTCAGCTGCAGGGGAACGCACAGGTAAAAAATGCTGACGAGGGTCAAAGCAAAGACAAAGAACAGATCGATCCTGCCCAGGGACGTATAAGCGGTCGTATATTTGGAGATATGCGCCAAGGCGTTTTGCTGTTTTACGGCGATATCCGCATAAATGCCGTAAAAAGTGGCGAGGAAAAGGAGAGTCGCGACCGCGCCGCCGCCGAACGAGAAGAGGATTTTTTTCGCCGTATGCTTTTCATTGCGGAAATGTCCTAAAAAGAACAGGACGCAGAGGCTGTCTCCGTACCACGGCAGGCCGAAAAGGCTGCCTTGCAACAGTCTTTTTGGCGGTGCGGCGGCGATGGGGAGAAGTGCGGAATAATCCGCCTGCATTACGGAGAGGAAGAGCAGGCCGAGAAAGGAGAGCAAAAAGATGGGCATGGCGAGGTCCGCGGTGCGGCCGATCGTCTTAAAGCCTTTGATGCAGGCAAAGAACGTGACGCCGAACAGGGGCACAAAGGAGAGGATCGACGGCACGTTTTCGTATAAGATTTGCAGGACAAAGCCTTTGTGTTCCAAAACGGGCAGCAGCGCGGAAAAGGCAAAATAGAGTGCAAAGATCCCGTAAACGATCTTTGCGCCGATTTTTCCGAAAGCGGACCGCAAAAGGTCGAAAAAAGTTTTCTCCGTCTTTTTTGTCAAAAGCAGAAGAAGGGCTAAAATTGCCCCTTCCGCAACGAAGTTCAGAGCCGCGGACAGGAGCAAGTCGTTTGCCGACCAATAGGATACCGTTGCGGGATACAGAATCAGTTTGGTCAGCGGCATCATGGCGAGGAATAAAAAACAAATCTGCCGCACGGAAATTTTGTCCATATTCAGTTCCCCCTGTTTTTGATTTTTAATCGAAATTTGTTTTTTCCGCGCAGTACGGCGGGGCGCGTGTTGAGGTCGTAAATATCCGTTTTCCAGAGCGAATCGCTCAGATCTTTCGGGATAAGCGGCGAGAACGGCGCGAGCAGCGGCGTGCCGTAGCTGTCGGAAGAGATCAGATACCATAAAATGAGCGCCGTCAGCAAAAGGATTCCGTACGTGCCGATACTTCCTGCGACGACGATAAAAGTGATGCGGATGACGCTGAGCGTGCCGGTCAGGTCGGGTACGGTGTAGGCGGAAATTCCGGACAGAGCCACGATGATGATGGCGGGCGAGGACACGAGCCCCGCCTTGACGGCAGTATCGCCTAAAACCAAAGCTCCGATAACGGAAAGGGCGAGTGCGACGTATTTGGGCATCCGAACGCTCGCTTCGATCAGGATTTCGAGTACGACGAGCAAAAAGAACAATTCCAGGCTCGGTGAGAGCGGTATATCCTGTATGCCGCCGGAAACGGTCATCAACAGTCCGAAGGGAAGAAGTTGCAGCTTAAACAGCTGCGCCGCGATATAAAAGGAGGGCAGATACAGCGAAACCAGCACGGCAAAGAGCCGCAAGATTCTGCTGATGGTGGCGCGGTAGGGAGAGACGAAATAATCCTGCGGACTTTGAAAATCTTCGCTCAGCAGATAAGGCAGCGTCAAAGCAATGGGCGAACCGTCCACTAAAATCGCAATGCGGCCCTCGAGCATCTTGGCGCAGAGGATATCGGGTTTTTCGGTAGAGCCGATCTGTTTAAAGAGAGAATAGGGCTTTTTCGCCAAAAACTGACCGATATAAGAGGAATCCGGTATTCCGTCGATGTCGATCGCTTGAATGCGTTTGCGCACTTCCTTCACGATTTTTTTGTCTGCGATATTGTCCAGATAGGCAATGACGACGACGCTTTGGCTCACGCGGCCTACTTGCAGCGTTTCAAATTGCAGCGCGGGCGATTTCAAACGTTTCCGGATCAGTCCCATGTTGGTTTTGACGTCTTCGATAAACCCTTCGCGCGGCCCTTTCACCGTGATGGAGGTCTGCGGTTCCATAACGGCGCGAAGGGAGATCTTTTTTGTCCCTAAAATGACGGCGCCGGGTATAGAATCGATGAACAGGGCGGGATTTCCGGATAAAATTTCGTCGCAGACCTGCTGCAAGCTTTGCGCCGTTTTTGTTTCGGGGAAAAGCAGTGATTTTTGTGCTTCCTCCAACGTTTTGGGCGCGTTTTTCTGCGCGAGCGGGCGTGCGGCGAGTGTGCCGAGCAGCTCTTTGTCGGTAATGCCGTCCGCATAGATGACGGTTGCGGCGGTCTTGTCCGCACAGCAAAATTCAAACAGAAAGATATCTTCCGCCGTCAAAATTGCCTTTACCGCGTCTATGTTTTCCTGTAAGTTTTTTGAAAATTCCGATTTCTTTTTTGTTTTTTGATTTGTTTCCACATCGCAAGTTTGTGCAACTTTCCCGCGTTCATGCGGCAAAATAACTATTTTTTCCAAGACCGACAAAATGTAAATTTTCAAAAAATCGAAGGGGATACCGCTTTTGAAAACTTCGGTGCGGCTTTTTAAAGGGCGGCGCGAGATATGAAAACTATCTGTCCGCATTGCCTCAGCCTTTCATAGTAAACACAGAAAGGGCGCGATTTCGCGCGGATTTTACAGACTGCGGATTTTACAGAATGCGGATTTTATAAAATGCGGATATTACAGAATGCGGATTTTACAAAACAGAGGAAATTTGCCCAAATCACAAAAAAAGCGCCGCCCTGCGCAAAACGCAGGGCGGCGTGCGGCAAAAACCGCGGTTTTGATCACAATGTCTGCAATGTATTTTTTAAAGCGGGATAGAGAATTTTGGCCGTATCCTCACCGACAAATTCAGAAAGTTGCTTTTGCGCTTTTTCTTCATCCGCCGCTATGTTCTGCGCAAGTTCGCTCGCCTGTTCATCGGTCAGCGTGCAAAAATCGGCCAAAAGCGACTGAACGCATGCCGCCTTTATGTCTGTCTTCGCCGCGCCCGAACGGATAAATTGTTCGTAAACGACGTGTATCACCGTTGCCAGCGAGCCGCAGGTGATGCCCTGACTGATGAGTTTGCCAAAGGTCTCCTGATCGGCGTGCAAACCGCCGACGATCGCCAGATAGCCCGCATAGAGCGCGATGCCGAGCAAGAAGGGCAGCAGTGTGATGTATTTCCGCTTTAACTTTTTCAAAAGCGTGCGCTTGCATACAAACGTCAATCCCCAGACCGCTATGCCGATCAAAGCTACATCTGCATTGAATTGTTTCAGATAGGTAAAAAATTGAAAAAGATCCATTGGTCAACCGCCTTTTGAGGTGGATAATAAAACAGATTTTTTCGCGCAGTAAAACGCCGCACGAGCGCATCGCAAAAGTTTGGATGCGGCTTGCGCGAAAGAACCTGCTGCTTTCCTCCCGCAGAAAATTTTTCCCGCCGCAAATTCAGTATACGGCGGGATGGGGCGAAAGGCAAGGCTGACCGACAGGTTTTTTCTTTGCGCCTTTGCGGAATTGATTGTCAGCATTGCAAAATTTTCTTTTTATAATTTAAATTTTTTGTTGTTTTGCGTGCAATAGAAAGGGGAGGAAGTGATTTTTCTTATAAAATTATAAGTATCGATAATAAAAATACGAATATGGCGATCTTACATGCGTTTTTAAAATGGCTTTTTGCCTGTTCTGTTTATATCGGCTCAGACGGAAGGAAGAGCGGAAAACAGGCGAACGGCGAGAATCGTCATATCGTCCTGCGCCGTTTCGCCTGTGCGGGCGAGGGCGGCGGCGAGGATTTCGTCGGCGAGCGTCTGCGGATTGGAGAGGTGGGCGGTACTTAAAAAGTCTGCAATATCGGCGCTTGAACCGAAAGCGGAAGTGATGCCGTCGCTCAAAAACAGGAGTACGTCCCCGTCTTTTAAGGTACGTGAAAGGACAGTGGGGTGAACGCCTTCCAAGATACCGAGGGGGAGCGAATCGCTCTCTAAAATTTCGATTTTTGCATCGGACAGAAGGAAACTGAGAGGAGAGCCGACTTTTACGATGTCCGCTCTGCCGCTGTCGAGGTTGACGGCGGCGGCGTCGAGGCAGGCAAAACTTTCCTGCCGATTGAAGGACAAGAGTCTGTTGACTGCGGGCAGTACCGTATCGCCGTTCATGCCTGCCCGATAAAAACTTTCCAAAAGGGACAGCGCGCAGTCGGAAATACGGTTTGCAAATTCGCCGCTGCCCATGCCGTCCGCCAAGGCGCAGAGAAAGGTGCGCTCGTCGATTTTGGATACGGAGTGCGTATCGCCGCAGGCGGTTTCGCCTTCCTTTGTGCGGCTTGCAACGCCGAATGCGGCGTCAAATTGCGGCTTTTTCCGATACAGTCTGTAAAATTTATCGCCCGTCAAAGCCTGTTTTTCGGCCAAAACGAGGGGAATATGCAGGACGGATTCCGCAGTTTTTTGCAGCTTTTCTCCGTTTACGGAGCCGACTGCCGTCAAAAGGAGCTGCGGGGGATTTCCGAAGAGAAACACCTCCTCGCAGATGAGCCCGTTTTTGGAAAATTCATTTTTCAGGTCCCGTTCGGTTTTGGCGTACTGTCCCACCGGTTCGCTCTGTTCGACGGCGAGCGTTTTGAGCATTTCCGCCAAGGCGTGCGCCTGATCGGCGAGCAGCTGCCGCCCCTGCGCCGCGTTATCCGCATCCAGAAAGTGTTTTCTGTAATCGGCGAGCAGCTTATTTAAAGAAAAGAGGAGCGCCGAGGTGTTGATGCACTGCGCCGTCAGATCGGACGGCAGGTCTATGAGGTTGACTTTACCTTTTCCGCAGCCCACGAAGATCAGCTTGAAAAGGGCGTCGCTCCTGCACTCTTGCGTGCAGTCGGCAGCTTTCGGACAATTTTCGCACACTTCTTTTTGCAGGGCGGCATATAGAAATGCGCGCATGGAGTCTTCCGTTTCCGTATCCTGTTCCAAGCACAGAAAGGCGCTTTCGATCTCGCGGAATACGTTGGAAATATCGAACAGCTTTTTTCCGATCAGGGCGCGGTTGTGGTTGATGCTCGCTTTGGTGAGCTGTCTTTCGCCGTAGCGCTTTATTTTTTCAAACAGGCGCGAAAGCATCGCTTCGGGAATCAGCGCGAAGATCAAACAAGCAAGCAGCGGCGCGATCAGGGAAAGATAAAACTGCGGCATGCTCCAAAGCTGAAAAGAGCCGGACGAAGAAAAAAATTGCAGATAATGCACGCAGACGGCGGCGAGAAATACGAGCAGGGCGGCAGGGAGTTTTCCTGCGCGGAGAAAGGCAAGGGCAAGCACCGCATAGGCAAGGTAAATCGCCAAAGATGTCGTCTGCAAGACTCCGCTCGCCGCGCTTTCGCAGATGAGAACGGGCAGAGCGATGACGGCCGCGCAGAAGGCGGCGTTTCCGTTTCGGGTGAGCGCGCAGACGAGGAGGAGCAGAAAGAGCGCCGCGCCCTCATAGACGTAGCTGCCTGCGCAGTTGTATACGCCGATCCCCGCCGCGGCGACAGCCACGGCGCAAAAGAACAGTTCTTCCGCCGTAAGGCGGCATTTTCCCGCGCGAAAGAGGGCGCAGCGCAGCGCTCCGATAAAGACGAAGCACAGCACAAAGATTGCCGCCGCCAAAATGGCGGCTTTTATGTAATCGTCGTAGATATATTTCCCGTACAGCCATAAAAAGGGGAGCAGGGCGCAGATCAACAGAAGGACGATCTCCGCTTTGATCGTGCGGCGGAGCCTGTCGCAGAGAAAATATGTACCGCCCAGCAATACCGCTTGGATGGCAAAGACGAGAAAGGCAAGTCCGCCGGTTAAAAAGCTCAGTCCTCCGGCAAGAAGATAAAAGGCCGAGCAAATCAGCGGCTGCGCTCCGCAGACGAGCGCGGCGGCAAACAGGGCAAGGGAAAAACATTCAAAGTTTTCCATCGTAAAATTTAATACGAGCATTCCGAGAAAAAATGCAAAATACAGCAGCGCCGTTTTGTAGCCGTATTTCGGATGAATTCGTTCCGTCATGAGCCTCCGATAGGCCGCAATTTTTTATCGCGAACCGTTTTTTGTACAGTATACCATGAAAGGAGGGGGAACTTTTGACGAATTTTGCCGCTTTCTATCCTTCTTTGTTGCAGAGAAAAAAATAGCGGACTTTTCGGAAAACGGAACAAGAATTTTCAGCGTGTGCAGGATAAAAAAGTTTAAATACAGAAAAATAAAAGCCGCCCCTTTGCAGTCATCGTGCGCAGGGCGGCTTATTGAAAATATGAAATCAAAAAAGATAATTTTTTAGCTGCTGTTTTATGGTTTGAGACTCTCTGCTGTTAAAGGAGTAAAATACTTGCTCAAAGCATTCATTTGAAAGTTTGTTGTCGCTTTTTTTACGAAAAAATCCTGCAAAAATAATTGTTTTGCTGAAAATCATTGAAAATGTGATACATTTTTTCATATCATCTTCTTTAATCAGGAATGCCGCAGATTTTTTAGATGTGGTTTGTATTGACGGTTTAAAAAGCGGTATTTGCAAATTTTGATTGCCTTGCATAGATAAAGATTGTAATAGTTTTAGGGGTATATTATTCCTTTTTGAGCGAGAGATACACCATTAAAACGGCGATATCGGCGGGATTTACGCCCGAAATACGGCCTGCCTGGCCTAAATTTTCGGGGCGGATCTTGTTCAGCTTCTGCCGCGCTTCCAGGCGCAGACCGTCGATTTTTTCATAATCGATATCGGCGGGCAGTTTTTTGTCTTCCAGCTTTTTCGCCTTTTCGATCTGTTCCAAGCCGCGTTGCAGGTATCCTTCGTATTTGATATCGATGCACGCCGTTTCGATATTTTCCCGCTTTTCGTCCTGTAAAATACGGAACGTATCGCAAATTGCTTCCATCGGAATTCCGCGCCGCAGCATATCGGCATAGGAAATACCGCCGGCAGGGGCAGGGAATCCGTAGGATATAAGAAAATCTTTGCACTGTTTGGGCGATACGCGCGTTTCGAGCGCTTGATGAATGCGTTCCACGGCTTTTTTACGGGCAAGATATCTTTCATACTGCTCTTTGCTGACGAGCCCCGTTTCATAGCCGCGCGGCGTCAGGCGAAAATCCGCGTTGTCCTGCCGCAGGTGAATGCGGTGTTCCGCGCGCGAAGTCATCATGCGGTAGGGTTCGTTCGTGCCTTTTGTGACCAAATCGTCGATCAAAACACCGATGTACGCTTCATCGCGGTGCAAAATAAAAGGGGGCATACGGCGCAGTTTCAAGGACGCATTGAGACCTGCGATCAGACCTTGGGCGGCGGCTTCTTCATAACCGCTCGTACCGTTTATTTGTCCTGCGGTGTATAATCCTTCGATTTTTTTAAATTCCAGCGTCGGATACACGTCCAGCGTATCGATGCAATCGTACTCGATCGCGTAGGCGTAGCGCATGATGCGCGCATTTTCCAATCCAGGCACGGTTTTATACATGGCGCGCTGCACGTCGTGCGGCAGGGAAGAAGAGAGCCCCTGCACGTACACTTCGTTGGAATCGGCGCATTCCGGTTCCAAAAAGATCTGATGCCGCTCTTTATCCGCAAATCGTACGACTTTATCCTCGATGGAGGGGCAATAGCGAGGGCCAGTACCCTTGATGACGCCCGAATACAGCGGAGAGCGGTGCAGGTTTGCGCGAATGATCTCGTGCGTTCTTTCGTTGGTATAGGTCAGATAGCAGGGCTTTTGCTTTTGCGGAACGCTTTCAGAGAGATAGGAAAAGGGATACAGATCCGTTTCGCCCTCTTGAATTTCGCATTTGGAATAATCGATCGTACGGCCGTCCACGCGCGCGGGGGTTCCCGTCTTGAACCTGCGAACGTGAAAGCCGAGCGCAATGAGATTTTCGGTCAGTTCGTTTGCGGGCGCGAAGCCGTTGGGACCGCTGCTCTGCTTGAATTCGCCGGCAATGACCGCGCTTTTGAGGTAAACGCCGGTAGCGAGAATGACCGCTTCCGCGGAAATGATCTCGCCGTACGTTGTTTTCACGCCACAAACTTTTCCCGCTTTGACGAGCACTTCCGCCGCCTCGCTCTGTCGGATGGTGAGGTTTTCGGTGTTTTCCAGCGTTTTTTTCATCTGCATATGATAGGCGTGTTTGTCCGCCTGTGCGCGGAGGCTCTGCACCGCGGCGCCCTTGCCGACGTTGAGCATACGCATTTGCAGCGCCGTTTTGTCGGCGTTTCTTCCCATTTCGCCGCCGAGCGCATCGATCTCGCGCACGAGCTGTCCCTTTGCTGTTCCGCCGATGGAAGGGTTGCACGCCATAAAGGCGATGCTGTCGAGATTGAGCGATAACAGCAGGGTAGGGATCCCCGTCCGCGCGAGGGCGAGCGCGGCTTCGCTTCCGGCGTGTCCTGCGCCTACGACCACCGCGCGGTATTCGTTTGTTTCAAATTGGTTTTGTACTTTCATAAGTCTGCCGTTTTGCCGAACTTTCCGTCGGCCGAATTCTATAAGGATTATCTTTTATAAATTTATGGGTTTTAAAAGCAAATTCTATAAAGATTGTCTTTTTACAGGTGCATGAATTATAAAGGCAAAATTCTGCAAAGATTGTCTTTTTATAAGTTTATGGAACGTAAAAGCGAAATGCAAAAGGCAAAGCCTTTTGCATACATTTAAAAGAATTAAGATTTTATGCCGTTTTTCAAAAAACGGCAATTCTAAGGCGAATCGAAAACTATTGTTTTAAAATGATGTTGCGGATATCTTCCACTTCTTTGGCGATGCGGTCGTTCACTTTAATGAGGTTGGAAACTTTTTCGCGGGAATGGATCACGGTCGTATGGTCGCGTCCGCCCAGCGTTTCGCCGATGGAGACGAGGGGAATATTCATGATCTCGCACATGAGGTACGCGCAGATCTGGCGTGGCTGAACGAGCTCTTTTTTCTTGCTCTTGCCCAAGAGATTTTCCCGGGATATCTTATAAAAGGAACAGACGCTGCCGATGATCTTATCCGACGTTATTGTTTCATGCTCTTCGCTGACCGCTTCGTTGAGCGCGGTCGCGGCGAGTTCGAGCGTGATCGGTTTTTCGTGCAGTTTGCTTGCAAAAATTACTTTTGTCAGCCTGCCTTCCAGCGTGCGCACGTCCGTTCCCGAATCTCTTGCGAGAAATTCTAAAACGTCCGCCGGCAGTACGGCTTTGCGTTCATACGCTTTTTGTTTTAAGATCGCAATTTTCGTTTCGGTATCGGGCGGCTGAATGTCCGCGATGAGCCCGCCTTCAAAGCGGGTACGAAGCCGCTCTTCCAGCGTCGCGATTTCTTTGGGCGGCACGTCGGACGTTAAGACGATCTGCTTTTTTTCCGCTTGCAGGGCGTTGAAGGTGTGGAAGAGCTCTTCCTGTACCGCCTGTTTTTTGGCAAGAAACTGCACGTCGTCGATCAAGAGCACGTCCACGTTGCGGTAGCGGCTGCGAAAGCGCGCCTGCAAATCGCGATTGTTGTTGCCGCGGCTGAGATAAATGGAATCGATCAGCTCATTGATGAATTTTTCGCAGGTCGTATATAAGACGCGAAGCGACGGTTTATGCAGTGCGATATAGTTTGCGATGGATTGCAAAAGGTGCGTTTTACCCAAGCCGGACGCGCCGTATATGTACAGCGGATTGAAATTTGCTCCCGGATTTTTTGCGACGGACTGCGCCGCCGCCAAGACGAACTCATTGCTTTTTCCCGCGACGAACGACTCAAAGGTATATCTCGGGTCGAGGGCGGAGGGGGAGTAGTCTTCCTCCTGGTCTTCTTCCGCGCTGGTGAAATAGATCTCGTCGTTGCCTTCTACGATCAGTTCAAAATCGGTTATGCCCGTATTTGCTTTTTTTGCGGCCGCCTTGATCTTATCGGTCAGGTTTTTGCCGATATAATTGGCAAACAGTTCCGCATCGGTTTTCAGTACGATTTTGGTTCCGTCGATATCCACAGGCACAAGTTTGGAAATATAGGTATTATACGTTACGGTCGATAGGCTTCCCTGCAAAAGTTCGCGGATCTGTTTCCATAAAAATTCGTATTGATTGTTTTCGGACATAAATAACCTCTTGAACATTTTGTCTTTTTTCGTGAAATATGGTATAATAGAGAAGGACGGGAAAGCCCGATCGAAAAAGTCGGGTTTCCTGCCGTAAAAATTTCGGATATAAAAGTATTATAATACAAAACGGCAAGAAAGACAAGTTAAAACGACAGATTGCCTGCGGAAAAATCTTGCAGCGGGAAAGAAGAATGCAGATAACGACTTTACAGCTGAAAAATTTCAGAAATTATGAGGACGAATGTTTTTGCTTTGAAAACGGCGTCAACGTGCTGTACGGCAGGAACGCGCAGGGAAAAACGAACTGCGCGGAAGCCGTGTTTTATCTGTGCGCGGGCGTATCTCCGCGGGCGAAAAAAGATCGGCAGCTGATCCGCAGCGGCGCGGAGAGCGCGTACATTTGCGCGGAAGCGGAAAGTCGGTTCGGCAAGGTGAAAATTGAGGCGGAAATTTACGAAAATCACCGCGAGATCCGCATAAACGGCAATAAGATTGCCAAAAATGCGGACCTTTTCGGCAATATCAATGGGGTTTTTTTCAGCCCGAACGAGCTAAGACTGATCCAGGACGGGCCGGAAGAGCGCAGGAGATTTTTAAACGTGTCGCTTTCTCAGCTTTCGGGGAATTATTATACCGCTTTGGTCCGCTACAATAAGATTCTGGAACAGCGCAACACTCTTTTGAAAAACCGCGATATGGACATGGTGTTTGAAACGCTTCCCGTCTGGGATACGCAGCTTTGCCGGTATGCGGCGGAGGTGATTGAGCGGCGGAGCGAATATATCGCGATGCTGGCGCCGATCGCGGCGGAAAAACACGCTTTTTTGACGGAAAACGCGGAAAAGCTGGAAATTTCATCGGAAAAGAGGTACGGGGATACGCGCGAAGAGATCGCGCAAAGACTTTCGCGCGCTCTTTCGGAAAATTATGAAAAAGATCTGCGGCTGGGCTTTACGACGGAAGGGCCGCACCGCGACGATTTGAAGATCGCGATCGACGGAGCGGAAGCGCGCGTGTTCGGTTCGCAGGGGCAGACGCGCACGGCGGCGCTCGCCGTCAAACTTGCGGAAGTGGAGATCTTTAAACGGATGTCGGGAGAAACGCCCGTGCTGATTTTAGACGACGTGATGAGCGAGCTGGACCTTGCTCGCAGAAGAAAACTTCTCGCGGAAATCGAGGACGGGCAGACCATTTTGACCTGTACGCATACCGAAAAAGTGCTATTCGGCAAATCGGTGCATAAGATCCGCATTGCGGGCGGAAAAATAAAGAGATGAATCGGATCGTGCTTGCAAAAATAAAGAGATGAATCGGGTCGCGCTTGCAAAAATAAAGAGATCGATCGGATCGCGCTAGTAAAAATAAAGAGATAGATCGGATCGCGCTTGCAAAACAACAAAAAATTCCCCGAAAGGATACAAAGTTTATAAATAAAAGTAAAAGAAGATTTTAAAAACAGCGGGGTAAAACCGCAAAAGCGGCGCATACTGTATGCATACAGGGGTAAGAGGATGCGTGTGCGGTTTGAAAAAAAATGGATTTCCGTTGTTTGTATGGTTTTAATGGCTTTGTTTTTTGCGGTTGCCTGCGGCTTTTCGGCGGACAGGATGCCGCGCGGTTGTTTTGTGGACGGAACGGACGTTTCGGGCATGCGGTTTCGGGATGCGGAAACGCTGCTGAGGAAAAAGGCGGAAGATTCTTTAAAAGAGATGTGTTTTACGGTGCAGGCAGGGGAAAGGGAATATGTGTTCCGCTTTCCGGAGTTGTACTATGAAAGCGACCTCCATGCTGTATTGCAGGCGGCAAGAAAGAGAGGGGGAGCGTACCGAATTCAAAAAAAGCGGAGGCTTGTCAGGCAGGAGCAGGTGCTTCGCGGCATCTGCGACGACTTCTACCGCGAGAGCAGGGACGCCGTCATTCGTTTTGATGCGGAAAAGGAAGATCCCTTTACGATCGAGCCGCAAAAATGCGGGCAATATATCGACGGCGCGGAGCTTTTAAAAGAGGTCGAGAGAGCGCTGGAAAGCGGACAGGACAGGGTCGTCGCGGAAATAAAGCGGGACGAGCCTTCGTTCACGGCAGAGCAGGCGCGCGCGAGCGTCTGTCTGCTCTCGTCCTTTACGACCCGTTTTTCGACGGAAAACGAACCGCGCTGCCACAACATCGCATTGGCGGCAAAGGCGCTCAGCGGCACGATCCTGGAAGCGGGCGAAATTTTTTCTTTTAACAAAAAAACGGGGGAACGTACCGTCGAAAAAGGGTACAGGAGCGCGCCGATCATAGAGGGCGGAAAGTTTGTTTCCGGCGTCGGAGGGGGCGTTTGCCAAGTGAGTACGACCGTGTACAACGCGGCGCTCCTTTCGGGCATGAAAATTCTCGAACAGCATCCGCACAGCTTGTCCGTGGGGTACGTCGAACCTTCTTTCGACGCGATGGTCAGCGGCCTTCGCTGCGATCTTCGCTTTCAAAACGTATCCTGCGGCCGCGTGTATATCCGCTGCCTGGTCAAAGGCGGAGCTTTGCGCGTCGAGTTTTACGGAAAGGCGTCGGATGTCATTTACGAGAGAAAGAGCATTGTAACGGAAGTGCTTTTGCCGCCCGAACCGCAGATTTTGGAGGGGGAGGCGGACGCAGTCGTGCGCAGCGAAAAAAACGGTTTAAAGAGCGAGGGGTACCTCATTATCCGTGAAAAGGGCAAGCCCGAGCGGCAGGTGCGGATCCGAAAGGATAAATACGCACCGGTGCAGGGCATCTATCAGCGGGGCGCGTCCGCACAGGAAGACGGACAGCAAGAAGCCGGACAGGATGAAGTGAGCCGCGGCGAAAAACAGAGCGCATAAAATTTTATGCCGGATGGAAAATCAAATTAGAAAAGCGCAGAGCAAAAACGCAGAAAAGAACGGATCGAAGCCCCGAAAAGGGGCAAAAGCCAAAACAGAAAATGCGGACGGAAAGGAAAAACTTGCAAACAATATCGCGCAGGATTTTCCCTGCAAACAGTTGCGCTGTTTTTCCGAATGTGCTACAATATATTTGTTAAGTAAGTTTAACATAATGGAATGAAACATTCATTCGGGAGAGCATATGATAAAGATCATTGAAGTGCAGACGCGCCGGCAGAAAAAACAATTTGCTGTTTTTGCGGAAAAATTTTACCGCGGAGAAAAGAGGTATGTTCCGTCTTTGTATGCGGATGAGATCAATATTTTAAATCCCAAAAAGAATCCGTCCCTGAGCGATTGCGAAGTGCGGTGTTTTCTTGCGGAAAAGGACGGCGCGATCGTGGGGCGCATCGCGGGGATCCTGCAAAAAAAATACAATGCGATATCGGGCAGAAAGTGCATTCGTTTTTCGCGCTTTGACTGTATCGACGATACGGAAGTCGCGCGCGCACTGATCGGCGCTGTGGAATCGTTCGGAAGAGAGCGCGGCATGGAGGAGATCCACGGCCCTTGGGGGTTCAACGATATGGATCGGGAAGGGCTTTTGACGGAAGGTTTTGACCGCCGCGCTACATATGCAACGAATTACAACTATCCGTATTATGAATCGCTCCTAAAAGGGCTCGGCTTTGCGGATGAGAGCGAATGGGTGGAATACGCCTTCGGGATACCGGAGCAGGTGGACGCGCGCATCGCGCACGTTGCCGAATATACGGCGCGGAAATTTTCCCTGAAAGAGATGGCGGATGCGATGCCCATGAAGAAGATGATCGCAATGTACGGCAGGAAGGCGCTCTCCATGGTAAATGAAGCGTACGCGGATTTGGACTGTTATGTTCCGATCGAGGGCAGACAGATGGACGACGTGCTCGATCAGTTTGCGACGATCATCAATCCGCGGTATTTTTCCATGCTGACGGATAAAAACGACGACGTCGTGGCGATGGCGGTGATGCTTCCGTCCATCTGCGACGTGCTGGTTCAGAGCCGCGGACATATGACGCCGAAAGCGATCGTAGGGCTGCTGCGGGCGATCAAACGGCCGAAAGAGCTGGAAATGGTGATGATCGCGGTGCGGCCCGATTATCAGAAAAAGGGCGTCAATTCCGTGATGATTTCGCGCATTATCCGAAACATCATCGAGGACAGGATCGAAAAGGTGGAGTCCAATCCGGAACTTGTCAGCAACGTATCGGTGCAGGCGCAGTGGACGATGCTCGAGAGGGAGATCGTCAAGCGCAGGAAATGCTTTCTTAAACCCATTCAATAAAGATACGGGGTCGATCAAACAAAAAGAAAATTTTTTTCAAAGAAGGGAAAAATTGTATAAAACGTTTTCCAAAATCAATATAAGCCGCGGCTTTTTTGCCGCGGCTTTTTTGTATTGGAAAAATGTAGCCTTTTTTGTTGCCGTTTTTTTAGGATGAAAGAGGATTTTTGCCCGTAAAGGAGGGGAAAGAGGGGATACGGGGAAAACTGTACGGAAAAAGCGAGGCGGGCGGCAGGGAATGTTTCACGGAAAAAAGGCTTCTTTTATCTTTTTTTTGATTCGACAAATTTATACTTGATAAAAGCAAAAATATTTGTTACAATATTAAGAAAAAATAAAATGGGCAAATACTAAATTCGGAGAGGAAGCATGGAAAGAACGACGATACGCGAACTTTATAAGAAGACGGCGGAATTTGACACGAAGACGGTAACGGTCTGCGGCTGGGTGCGCACATTGCGCGACAGCAAGGCATTCGGATTTATCGAACTGAACGACGGCAGTTTTTTCAAAAACTGTCAGGTCGTGTTCGAACGGGAAAAACTGAAAAATTACGATGAGATCGCGCATCAGAACGTGGGTGCGAGCCTCGTAATAGAGGGCGTCGTCGTGGCGACGCCGGAAAACAAACAGCCGTTTGAGATCAAGGCGCTGTCCGTTTCGGTCATGGGTGCGTCCGCGCCCGAATATCCTTTGCAGAAAAAGCGCCATTCGATGGAATTTTTGCGCGAGATCGCCTATCTGCGTCCGCGCACCAATACGTTCAATGCGGTCTTCAAGATCCGCAGCGAGGCGGCGTTTGCGATCCATAAATTTTTCAATGAGCGCGGCTTTGTCTATGTGCATACGCCGATCATTACGGGCAGCGACTGTGAAGGCGCCGGCGCCATGTTCCAGGTAACGACGCTGGATCTGGATAAGATCAAAGGGGAAGTGGATTATAAAAAGGATTTCTTTGAAAAGAAAGCGAGCCTGACCGTGTCCGGACAGCTCAACGTGGAACCGTTTGCCATGGCGTATTCCAACGTGTATACGTTTGGCCCTACCTTCCGCGCGGAACGCTCCAACACGACGCGTCATGCGGCGGAATTTTGGATGATCGAGCCGGAAATGTCCTTCTGCGACCTTGCGGGGGATATGGACGTCGCAGAAGCGATGGTCAAATATATTATTGCTTACATCATGGACAGCTGCAAAGAAGAGATCGAATTTTTGAACGCATTTGTGGATAAAGGGCTGATCGAGCGGCTGAAAAACGTATCGGAAAACGAGTTTGTCCGTCTTTCGTATACCGAGGCGATCCGGATTTTGGAAAAGGTGAAGGACAAGTTTGAGTTTCCGGTGTATTGGGGCTGCGATCTGCAAAGCGAACACGAGCGGTACTTGACGGAACAGGTATACAAAAAGCCGGTATTTTTGACAGACTATCCGAAGGAGATCAAAGCCTTCTATATGCGCCTCAACGACGATCAGAAAACGGTTGCGGCGGCGGATCTGCTCGTTCCCGGCATCGGGGAGCTGATCGGCGGCTCGCAGAGAGAGGAGCGTGAGGACGTTCTTTTAGCCCGCATGAAGGAGATGGGGCTCGATCCCGAAGATTATGATTTTTACATCAAACTGCGCAAATACGGCGGAACGGTCCACTCGGGCTACGGCTTGGGCTTTGAGCGCATGGTGATGTACCTTACGGGCATTTCGAATATCCGCGACGTCTTGCCGTATCCGCGAACGGTCGGAAATCTCGAATACTGACACGCCTTTTTAAGCGGAAAAACGGAGTTTTTGGAAAAAAGGCAAGAAAAACGCGAACGCGCAAACGCGCGAAAACCGAGAAAAGCGAGAAAGTTGACTGCGCCGCGAAATTGGGCAAAATTTGCGAAAAGGCACGTTTTGAAAGCGTACAGCAAGAAGTTTGCGGAGAAAGAGCAGTAAAATTGCAAAAAATTCAGAGTAAGAAATTACAAAAAAAGCGGAGGTCATACAATGAAGATCATCGTAGACGCAATGGGGGGCGACAACGCGCCGGAAGCGATCGTGGCGGGCGCCGTACAGGCGATTAACGCGCAAAAGGATTTGACGGTCGTTTTGACGGGGGATAAAGAGCGAATTGAGAAAATACTGCGCAGCGGAGAGGGAAATGAGGAAAAACCGTATTCGTACGATCCGACGCGCTTGGAGATCGTACACTGCGCGGAAGTGATCACGAACGACGACGTTCCGACGGTGGCGATCCGCCAAAAGAAGGATTCGTCCTTGGTCGTGGCGCTGAAAATACTTAAAGAGGACGAAGAAGCAAAGGGATTCGTTTCCGCCGGTTCGACGGGGGCCGTCCTGACGGGCGCGCTCCTTCGGGTAGGCAGGATCCGCGGCATTTCCCGCCCGGCGGTTTGCCCCGTATTGCCGACGGCGAAGGGAGGCAAGGTGCTGTTGATCGACGCGGGCGCAAACGCGGAGTGCAAGCCGGTCAACCTGTGCCATTTTGCGATCATGGGTACCGCATACGCAAAGGCGATGGGGATCTCTTCGCCGCGCGTGGGGCTCGTCACCAACGGAACGGAAGAGCATAAAGGGGATCCGCTCCATCAGGAAAGTTATCAGCTTTTGAAAAATCTTGCGGGCATTCGGTTTGTGGGCAACGTGGAAGGCCGCGATATTATGAGCGGCGACATCGACGTGGCGGTCTGCGACGGTTTTTCGGGCAATATCGCGTTAAAGACGACGGAAGGCACGGCGCTCGCGGTCATGAGCGTGATCAAAGAGAATATCAAGGCGTCTTTCTGGGCGAAGATCGGCTATGCGCTGTTTATGCGCAAGGCGTTTAAGAATATCAAGCGCGTGCTCGATTACAGCAAGTACGGCGGAGCGGTGCTGCTCGGCATCGATAAAGTGGTCGTGAAATCGCACGGTTCGAGCAAGGCGGAATCCGTCTGCGCGTCTATCTTGCAGGCGCGGGACGCGGCTGCAAACGGCTTGACAGAAACGATCAAAGAGATGCTCTCGCAGGTGGATTTGGAGGCGATCGGAAGTGAAGCCTGAAATCGTTTTGCAGATAGAGCGGAAGATCGGATATACGTTTCGGGATAAAGCGCTATTGCAGACGTGTTTCACGCACGCTTCGTACAATACGGAGCGGTACGGCGGAGAGAACAACGAGCGGCTGGAATTTCTAGGCGATGCTGTGCTGGGGTTTTTGGTCGCGGACGAATTGTATCGCAAAGGCAGAGGCGACGAAGGGGACATGACGGCTTTGAGGATCCGGCTCGTGTCGGCAAAGCCGCTCGAGCGCGCGGTACGGAGCATGGGCTTGCAGCAGTATCTGCTGTATCCGCCCGGCGCGAGCGTGGGCGAAAAGGCGGTTTCGAGTTTGTTTGAGGCGATCGTCGCGGGAATTTATCTGGACGGCGGGCTGGACAGCGCGCGGACATTTGTTCGGACGCATCTGCTCCGGTCAGTTCCTTCCGAACAAAATTATAAGGGAGAATTGCAGGAATTTTTGCAGGCTCGGAAATTCGAGAAAGCGACATATCGCGTCATCGAACGGACGGGCGCGGCGCATGCGCCCCATTTTAAAGTGGAAGTGCTTGGCGCGGGAGAGCGGGCGCAGGGCGAAGGTTCGAGCGTGCGGGAAGCGGAGAAAGCGGCGGCAAAACGCCTGCTTGCTCTTTTCAATCAGGAGAGGGGAGAATAGACATTGAATTTTAAGAAAGTCGAACTCAACGGTTTCAAATCCTTTGCGGACAAAACCGAAATAAAATTCGATAACGGCGTAACGTGCATCGTCGGTCCGAACGGATGCGGCAAGAGCAACGTAGCCGATTCCATCCGCTGGGTGTTCGGCGAACAGTCGGCAAAGTCCATGCGCGGTTCGAATATGCAGGACGTCATTTTCGGCGGCACGCAGCAGCGCAAGAGCCAGTCGTTTTGCGAGGTCACGCTCACATTTGACAACTCGACGCATATGTTCGCTGATCTCGATTATGAAGAAGTGGCGATGACGCGCCGGCTCTTTCGAAGCGGCGAGAGCGAATATCTCATCAATAAACCGCCTTGCCGCATGAAGGATATCGTCGATAGGCTGCACGCCGTCGGGCTCGGGAAAGAGGGGTATTCCATTATCGGGCAGGGCAAGATCGAGCAGATCATGAACGCGAAGCCGGAAGACCGCCGCGCGATCTTTGAAGAAGCGACGGGCATTATCGTCTTTAAATCGCGCAAACAGGATATTGAGCGCCGCCTTGCCAATTCCTATAACAATCTGAATATCTTTTTGCAGCGCATGGGCGAGGTGGAGCATATGCTCGCGCCCCTTGCCCGGCAGGCGGAAAAGACCAAAAAATACCGCGAACTGTACGAACAGCTCAAACATGACGAGATCAATTTATATATTTACAAGCACGACAATGCCGAATCCGCCCGTGCGGAGATCGGCTCGGTATTGGAGCGGATCCAGGCGGAGATCGAACGCACGCGCGCGGAATCCGAGCGGCTGGACGCCAGGTACGCGGCCGATCGGAGGAGTATCGCCGAAAGCGATGAAACGTTGAATCATCTCAACGAACAGATCCTCCGCTTTACCGTGGATATGCAAAAAAAAGAGGGTGACGTGAACGTAATTCGCGAACGCATCTCGTTCTTTAAAGAGCAGCAGCGCGGCGAACAGCGCGCGGTGGAAGAGAGTGAGGCGCGCATTGCGGCGATCGCGGAAGAAACGCAGGCGGCGGAGAATTCTTGTGCGGACTATGAAAAGAAGATCGAAAGTTCGCAGAAAGAGAGCGGAGAGCTTGCAAAGGAGATCGCGCAGCTGAGCGAAAAGCTGTCCGAGTACGAGGCTTGGAACGACGAAACGCAGAGAAGCGTGATTGATACCATTGAAAACTTGTCGGAGATCCGCCAGAGCATCGGCTCTCTTTCCGCAAAAAAGGAAGCGGTAGAGGAGCGTATATCCGAGATCGCGGCGGAAGCGCAGCAGTGCAAAGCGCAGTTGGAAGAGGATAAAAAGGCGCTTGTTGCCTGCGCGGAATGGTACGACGAAGTCGTAGAATACGTTTCGCGCGAAAAGGAGATCAAGAGCGCGAAAGAGCAGGAAATCTACGATTTAAACGCGGCGGCGGACGGCGTGAGCGAAGATCTGTTCCGCTGCAACGCGCGCATTTCGTCGCTCGAAGATCGCAAGCGCTTTTATCAGAACGTCAAGGACGAATTCGAGGGATATAAATTCTCCGTCAAAAAGCTGATGAGCGACGCCCGCCGCAGTGCAGATTTGGACAAGCGTATCAAGGGCGTGATCGCCGATATCGTCAAGTGCGACGAGCAGTACGAAGTCGCGATCGAAACGGCGTTCGGGGGCGCCATGCAGAACATCGTCTGCGCCACGAGCGACGACGCACGCTATCTGATCGAATATCTCAAACGCAATAAGGGCGGACAAGTTACTTTCCTGCCCGTCGCGTCTTTAAAACCGCACTATGAGACGGAGTACACCCGCCGCGCTTTGAAAGAAAAGGGCGCGATCGGGCTTGCGAACGAGCTGGTGCGCTACGATCAATATTACGACAACGTCATTTTTAATTTGATCGGAAACACGTTGATTGCGGATACGATCGCAAACGCGAACGAAATTTCCAAAAAATATCCCCACGCATTCCGCATCGTAACTTTGGACGGCGACGTCATTTCCACGAGCGGTTCGATGACGGGCGGTTCGCGCAAGGAAGGCGGCAGCAATTTCCTCGCCAACGAGCGGCGCATCGAGCAGACGCAGGCGGACATTGACGCGGCGCAAAAAGAGCGTGATGCGTTGACGAAAAAGCGTTCGGATTTTGAATCGAAAAAACAGAAAACGGCGCAGGAGCTGGAAAATCTGCGCGAAAGTTTTCAGGAAGCGCGCAGCAAGATCGCGGCGCTGGAAGAAAAAAAGACGATGCTGACCGAAAAAGTGGCATCGGACGAAAAGGAGCTTTCTCTGCGCGAAAACACCTTAGCAGTGCTGTACGAGCGCGCAAAGGGCATCGACAGCGAATTTTCCACTTCTTCCGAGGGCGAGGAAAAGATCTCCCGCATGAAGAGCGACGCGCAAGGGGAATCCGACCGCCGCAAAGAGGAATACGATAAGATCAAATCGGAGCTCGGCGAGCGCAATCTGCGGCAAAACGTCTTGCAGGTGTACATTGCGCAGTACCGCGCGGCGGCGGAAGCGGAGCGCGGCAATGCGGCAAGGCTTGCTGCCGAGCGCGAAGATTTGCAGCGGCGCATTGCGGAAGCCGAAGAGAACTCCAAAAATATCGCGGCGACGATCGGGGATCTGGAAGAGATGGCGGAAAAGGCGGCCCTTACGCCCGAACAGCGCGAACAGCTCAATGCTCTGCGCGAGCAAAAGGACGCAAAACTTCGCGAAAAAGAGCAGCTGAACCGCGAATTGGAGACGATCATGGCGCAGTCGCGCGAATGCAGCGATCGGGTGGAGGTGCTTTCCGAACGCCGCCACGCGCAGGAGATCGAGCTGACGAAAATCGACTCGGAACTGGAAAATCTGCAATCGCGCATCGACGAAGAATATCAGGAAACGTACGAGAGCTGTCTTGCCTATAAACAGGAGGACTTTGATCCGAAAGCGGGGCAGACGTCCGTCAACCGCTTGAAGCGCGAAATCTCTTCTTTGGGCGCGATCAACCACAACGCCTTGGAAGAGTACGAAACGCTCAACGCGCAGTACGAAGAAATGACGGCGCAGCGCGACGACGTGCAGAAGGGGATCGACGACACGACGGCGGCGCTGGAAGAGCTGAAAGGCGAAATGCAAAAGCAGTTTGACGAAGGTTTCAATCAGATCAACGAAAATTTCAAAAAATTGTTCAAAGAGCTGTTCGGCGGCGGCAGAGCGGAATTGCAGATGGATTATTCCGAGTGCGACGATCCGCTCGCGGCCGGCGTGGAGATCGTCGCTTGTCCTCCGGGCAAGAAACTCACAAAAATCTCCCTCCTTTCGGGCGGCGAGCGCGCGCTCACGGCGATCGCGATCTTATTCGCTATTTTGATGCTGCGCCCGATGCCGTTCTGCGTTCTCGACGAGATCGAGGCGGCGCTGGACGAGGCAAACGTCGATAAATTTGCGCAGTTCTTGAAGAAATTCGCAAAGGAAACGCAGTTTATCGTCATCACGCACAGAAAACCGACGATGGAAAAGGCGGACTGCCTGTTCGGCGTTACGATGGAAGAAAAGGGTGTTTCCAAGATCGTTTCGGTCAAACTTTCCGAAGTGGAGAGCAAGCTCGGTGGCGATACCGTTGCATAGAACCACGCCCGCAGAGGAAACGGCGCGGCTTTCGCATTTGCGCACTGAATTTAAACGCGGTGTTTGTGTTTGATGGGCTGCAATGTTTTGCGCGAGATTTTCCGGTGTTGCTCACTGAATTGAAACGCGGTGTTTGCGTATATGTACAATTTTTGATGGGAGTATTTTTATGGGATTATTCGGTAAAATTATCGGAGCGCTGAAAAAGACGAAAGACAATATTTCTTCCAAACTCTCCGCGCTGTTTGCAAAGGGGATCGGGGATGATTTTTACGACGAATTGGAAGAAATTTTGATTTCCGCCGATATTTCCGTTCTGACGGCGGAAGAGATCGTCGATCAGATCCGCGCGGAGGCGAAAAAGGAAAAGCTCAAAGATAAGGAATACGTCATCAATCTTCTCAAAGACGTCATCGAAGACACGCTGTGCGAAGCGGAAGTTCCCGAAATCGAGTATCCGGCGGTGATCATGCTCGTCGGGGTAAACGGGGTCGGCAAGACGACGACGATCGGAAAATTGGCCAATTATTTTGTGCGCGAGAAAAAGAGCGTCACGCTTGCGGCGGCGGATACCTTCCGCGCGGCGGCGGCGGACCAGCTGACCGTGTGGGCGGAGCGCGCGAAAGTTCGCATTGTCAAACACGAAGAGGGCAGCGATCCTTCGGCCGTCGTATACGACGCGGTATCTTCCGCGAAGGCGAAAAAGACGGACGTCGTGATCGTCGATACGGCTGGCCGCCTGCACGTGAAAGCAAATTTGATGGAAGAGCTCAAAAAAATGGACCGCGTCGTCGCGCGCGACTATCCCGAAGCGCATTTCTATAAATTTTTGGTGCTGGACGCGACGACGGGACAAAACGCGCTCTCGCAGGCGCGGCTGTTTAACGAAGCGGTCGATTTGGACGGGATCGTTCTGACGAAGTTGGACGGCACGGCAAAGGGCGGTTTTGTCGTTTCGCTGTGCGGCGAACTGAAAATTCCCGTGGTATTTGTCGGAACGGGCGAAAAGCTGGACGATTTGCAGCTCTTCGATGCGGAAGAATTTACCGAAGGGATCATATAGGCGGAGGGAACGGCAGTGCTGTTTTTTCGGCTCGCATTTCTGTTTATGTTCGGCAGTGTGGGAGGCTGGGTTTTGGAACTGTTTTTCCGCCGAATTTTCAGCGCGAAAAAGTGGATCAACCCGGGCTTTCTCAACGGACCGTATTTGCCGATGTACGGCTGCGGAACGATGGTTTTATACGGAGCTTGTTTTCTACCGCTTCCGCGATGGGCGCTCGTACTCCTGCTTCTTGTCGCGCTCACGCTGCTCGAATATGTTACGGGTCTCATCTTTATCAAGGGCCTGAAAATCAAACTCTGGGACTATTCCGATCGCTGGGGCAATCTGCAGGGTATTGTCTGCCCTCTGTTTTCGTTGCTGTGGGGCTGCATTGCGGCTGGTTTTGTATATCTTCTGTTTGAGCCCCTGCAAGCCGCGGCGGCGTGGGCGGCCGGCAACGTTTGGTTTATTTTTCTGATCGGCGCGTTTTATGGCGTATTTCTTGCGGATCTGTGCATCAGCTTTAACGTTTCGTTCAAAATCCGCAAGGCCGCCGCACAGTTCAAAGAAGCGGTGCATTATGAGAAGCTCAAAGCGGCGATCAATGAGCGCCGCGCGGCGCGCAAGTTGCGGCGTCGATTTTTGTTTCCCTTTGCGGGCGCGTCGCTTTCCGATGCCGTGCGCGACATGCTCGAGCGGCAAAAAGAGCGCCTGCGCGTCGTGAGCGCCGCTGTTCGCCGCAAAAAAGCGGACGATTCCGTTTCCGAGGAAGACATTGTGAAATCCGCTTCCGGCGGCGATGCAAATTCTGTTTCCGAGGAAGACGGGGGTTCTTCCGGCGATCGGGAAGAGAGATAAAGCGCATCGTTTGACAGAGCCGGTATTTTCCGTTATAATAGCGATATGAAGGATTTGAAATATCTGTCGTTGTTCGACGCGTACGCTCCGCTGCTCACCGAGCATCAGCGCGAGGTGTGCGAATTATATTATATGTGCGATCTGTCGCTTACCGAGATCGCCGAGCAGAAGGGCATTTCCAAGCAGAGCGTATCGGATACGCTTGCCAAGAGCCGCGCGGCGCTCGACGAATACGAGGACAAACTGCACATCATCCGCACATCGGAACGGATCGCGCACACGGCGAAAATTTTGGAAAGCTTTATCGATAAACACCCCGAGCTGTCGTCGGAGCTGGATCTTAGCGCCTTGTATGGCGGCGCGGACGATTTGCCCGGCAGCAAGGAAAAATAACCTGTCGGCACGCATTGCGGGCAGATACGACGTTTTGCGGCATAGTTTTCCGATCGCTCAGCATACTTTTTTATCAAAAAGGAGATTATCCTATGGCGTTGTTTTCGTCTCTTTCGGAGAGATTGAACCATATATTTTCAAAACTGACCAAGCACGGAAGATTGACGGAGCTGGAGATCAAGGGGGCCATGCGCGAGGTGCGCATTGCGCTTTTGGAAGCGGACGTGAATATTTTCGTGGCGAAAAAGTTTATCGCGGACGTATCCGAAAAGGCGGTCGGGCAGGAAATTTTGCAGAGTTTGAACCCTGCGCAGCAGGTCATCAAGATCGTCAACGAAGAATTGATTGCCCTGATGGGCTCCTCCAACGCAAAGCTGGAAGTTGCGGACAAGCCGCCCACGGTGATCATGATGTGCGGTTTGCAGGGTGCAGGCAAGACCACGCTTTGCGGCAAGCTCGCTCTGCTTTTGAAAAAGCAGGGGAAAAAGCCCCTTTTGGTCGCGGGGGACATTTATCGTCCCGCGGCGATCAACCAGTTGCAGATCGTCGGCGGAAAAGCGGGCGTGGAAGTGTTTGAAAAGGGAACGCAAAATCCGGTCAAAACGGCGAAACAGGCGATCGAGCAGGCGCGTTCGATGGGATACGATACGGTCATCATCGATACGGCAGGGCGGTTGCATATCGACGACGCGCTCATGCAGGAGCTTGAAAATATCAAAAACGAAGTGCATCCGAACGAAATATTGCTCACGGTCGACGCGATGACGGGACAGGACGCCGTTAACGTTGCGGAAACGTTCAATAAACGGCTGGACGTTACGGGCGTGATCCTGACCAAGCTGGACGGCGACACGCGCGGCGGCGCCTGCCTTTCGATCAAGGCGGTGACGGGCAAACCCATCAAATTTATCGGCGTGGGCGAAAAGCTGACGGACTTGGAGCCGTTTTATCCCGACCGCATGGCATCGCGTATCTTGGGAATGGGCGACGTGCTTTCGCTCATCGAAAAAGCGCAGGAAGCGGTCAGCGAAGAGCAGGCGAAAAAGTTGGAGAAAAAGCTGCGCGACGCCTCGTTTACTTTGGAAGATTATCTCGATCAGTTCGAATCGCTCAAAAAGATGGGCGGCATCGC
>CASDTU010000015.1 GCA_949283775.1 uncultured Bacillota bacterium | reverse complement strand
CCGATACTTTAAAGATCTTGTCCGATTTTGACGGCAATGTTTATGCCCTGACGAAAGACGGCCTGTATCTTTTACGGGAAAACGAAGTCGTGTCCGTAGTATCCACAGCGGATACGAAGCCTCTCCTGTACGACCTCGCTTCGGCCGATTTCGTTTCCTTTGCCTTTTCGTTTGAAGACAATACGATTTCCATTTTGTCCGACGGCTGCATCTTTACAGCCGACTTGGCGGAGTACGCGCCGAAAAGTTTGACCGCTCTGGATTCGGGGAATTTGTATGACGCCTTAAACGGCGCTGTTTCCGAACAGGCGGCGCAGGCTCCCCTTGTACAGATCCCCGATAAAGCCGTATTGATCTCGCTCGATGCGAAAAAGATAGAGGCGCAAGCCTCTCTTCCCTACACTTCTTACTCGCGCGCCGCCGATACGTATGCAGGGGTGTTCATCTGCGAAATCGAAAACGTGGGCAGCGTCGTCGCGCTTCTCCAATACACTTTATCCGGCGACCCGTACGACGTGGAGCCGCAGAGAACGTATACCCTTTGCCTCGTCTTGGAAAACGATCTGGATCCCGTTGACGGCTGCGTGCTGGCAGCGGAATTCAGCGTCGGATACACGTCGAACAAAATCCCGCTTTACAGCTTCCCGACGGTTCAAATCGGAACGGCAGCAACTCCTGCGTCTCAGGTCTTGGAAAAATCGGCCAAAGTGAGCGTACTTTATAAAATCAGCTATCCCGCCTCATCTGCGGAGTCCGGATACGGATTGGACAGCGACTATTACTTTGTCAAGGTCGGCAGCGGCGACACGGCCGCATACGGATTTATTCCCGCCCAATATCTGAACGATTTCAGTACAAGCGAAACCGCCGCAACGTCGCAATATACCTTCCGAAACGTGAAGAAAAACAAGAGCATCACGCTCGCCAACAGAGACGACCCCTCACAATCGATAACGCTCTCCGACCGCGAGCGGGTAAAAGTTTACGGCAGCGCCGATGAAAACAATCAGGTATATGTAACCTATACGGATAAAAACGACGGCTCGATCGTATGGGAGGGCTTAGTGGATGCAGATCTTTTGTACGAGGCTTCCCCTTCCATTCTGATCGTGCTGGCCGTCGTGCTGGTCGCTTCCGCGGTCGTCATCATCAACGTCTGTTACTTGCTTCTCCGCAGACAGCCGACGCTGCAATAGCGCCTACACTTACAAATTCCGCGCGGCAGCAAAAATGCCGATGCAACGGTTTTGACCAATCGCACTGCTTTTTTGTCAGCGCAATGAGATACCTCTAAAACAACCGATTTTATGCTGAAAAAGGCATGCGGCGCAAAAAATTTGCGCCGCATGCCTTTTTTTCTTCTAAGATAAGGCGATCCGAGCCGCTATTATTCTGCGCCCGAACCGCCTTTTTAAAACCGAAAACAAACTCAGCTTCCCGCTTAGCCGTGCTTTTTCTGCCGATACGGCACGTTTTGCCGGAGCCTTTTACAACTTACAAAATATCCTGCGGATTTTCCTCTCCGTACTGCGAATGCATATGTTCGCCGGTATAGAGGGAAAATTCTCGCTCCAAATCAAAATCATCCGCACTCTCAAAAGCCGCAAGTTTGGAAATGGAAACCTCATACGCCGTCATAGTCTTCGTTTCGTACTCGCTTATTTTTTTCTGATATTCGCGGCTTTGAATGCGGCCGGAAAGGGCAATTTTATCCCCTACCTGTAAATTTTTGACAAACCGCGCATTTCTTCCCCACGCAATACAGGGAATGTAGTCCGATTTGTTGTACGCTCTGTTTACGGCGACAAGAAGATCTGCAATTTCACGGTTAAAGGGCGTCGTGCGGTAAACGGGAGGTTTGCAGATATACCCGCTCAAAACGATGCTGTTCGGATTTTTGGAGGGCGGCACGTCAACCGGCTCCCGAACAAAGACCGTCAGCATCAGACGGGATTTTCCGTTTTCGATCTTATTATACGAGCGGAACTGCCCCAGCGCGCACAGCGTCGAACCGATCTTTAAATCCCGTTCCGAAATCAGCCGCTCCGATACAGTAACCGGCAAAATGTCCGCCTGGCCCGAAAGCCGCATCACTTTCACCGATAAATCGTAAAATCCCTCCCCGTACACTTCATGCGAAAAGCTCGCTTCGCTCACTATTTCGCCCGTGATGAATACCTTGTTGTTTTTCTCCGTACCGTTCATAAAAAATTGTCCTCCTGTCAGATGTTCCTGAAAAATTTTATCAACTCGCAACGTGCTGTCTGCCGTTGGCATCGATCGTATAATTTTCTCTGTAAATCAGCTCCCCGATGGGAACAAATTCGTACCCCTTGTTTTTCAGCGTATCCAAAATGATCGGCAAGGCTTCGGCCGTGTGCAGTCCGTTGTTATGGCACAAAATAATGCTTCCGCTCTGCACCCTGCTGATCACGCGCATGGCAATATCGTTGGCGGAAAGATTTTTCCAATCCAGACTGTCTACATCCCATTGAATCGTGAAAAAGCCTTCCTCCTGCGCCGTTTCAATCAGCAGATCGTCGTAATCGCCGAACGGCGCGCGGAACAGATCGGGCTTTTTCCCGATTGCCGTTTCGATCGCCGTGGCGGACGAGCGCAATTCCTGCACGATCTGCTCTTTGCTCTGCTTGGACATATACGAATGCGTTGCGCTGTGCGTGCCAATCTCATTGCCTTTTTCCGCTATCTTTTTTGCGTATTCGGGATATTTTTCCGTCCAAAACTGCACCATAAAAAAGGTCGCGCGGACGTTTTCCCTCTGCAACGTATCTAAAATCGCATCGGTATACTCCGTACCCCATGCGCAGTCAAAACTGATCGCAATTTTCTTGTCCGTCCGTTCCACGCTGTAAACGGGCAGTTTCCGCATCGTCTTTCCGTTGTAAACCGCATATGCGCCGGTAAAACGCAGCGTAACGATCAATGCGATCAAAACGATCCCAAGCCCTACCGCAACCAGAATGCGGCTCAATTTCATCGTACGGATCCCCATCAGCCTACCCTCACAATTATACTTTTCAAATCCATAAAAAATTTGTAATTTTTTGACGAATCAGTACTTGTTCCGTCGAAAATGCAAAACGCATTGTTTCACTATTTTTAAACGTGCGCCGGCAGTATGAAACAATCTTTTTTTCTAATATATTCCCCCATCCTTTTATTTATGAACGCCGCAAAAAAATCCGTCAAAATTTTTGCAGTTGCTCTGCTTTCTTTTTCTTCGCCGAATCCCTCCCTGCTCTGCAAACTCAAACGCATCCGTTTCGGCACTGCCGTTTTCCAAAATCCGTTTCGGCGATGTTATCCCGCCGTTTTCCAAAATCCGTTTCGACGATGTTATCCCGCCGTCTTCACCCCCCCCATTCACCGGCATCGCATTGCCGTTTGGATTTTGAGCCTTCCCTGTTTTCCGCCATAAGCTCAGCCGCCGAGCAAACTTCTTCGTTTCGACAAAAACGCCCCCTCGGCGCCGGATTTGGCGCCGAGGGGGCGTTGTATAAATTTTATTCCGCTGTAAAAAGTTGTATAAATTTTATTCCGCCGTAAAAAACGGGCAAAGCTTTCCGTTTTTATAGACGGCGGCATAGAAACTGCAAGGTATGTATTATCGGATTTCTTTTTCCGCGGCGGCTTTCTTTTTAAAATACGTTACCGTCGTAAAAACTACGATGCAATCGCTGTAAACAAAGAGCGGCACGGCGATCACAAAGGCAATGATCGGCGAAACAAACCAAAACAAAACGACAAAGACGGCGGCAAAGAGCGCATAGCTTGCGAGCTCTACCGAAACGACTTTCAAAACATTTTTCACAACGGCGATTTTTTTTCTGTCCGTTTTCGAAAAATATACAAACCACGTCGTTTGCAGGGTCTGCGCCGCATTGATGAGCAAATAGACGACGGGCACCACGATGCCCCCGTATTTCCAAAGAAACAGAAACGCCACGAACGCAACGCTGAACACCGCGCCGATCAAAAATTTGACGATCCAATTCACCAGCCCGTACCGAGCCGTTTCGCCGCCGACTTCCCGTTTAAAATAAAAATACCCGACCGATTCGGACAATTTCAAACCCAGCGCGATCAAAACGGTACTGCTTCCGACTAAGGCAATGATCTCCGCCAAAGACGTTTCGCCGCCCTCTCTTATTATTTTCACGATTTCGGAGCCCACTTCGTACCACACATTTCCGCTCGCATAGACCGAAATCCCGACGGAAGTCCCGGAAAATTTCCCCGTCAGATAGTCCATGATGCGGTCATAGATCTCGCTGCTCTGCGACGCAACGATCCTGCCTGCGCCGTTGACAAACAAAGCCACTGCGATCAGGAAGAAAAAATACAGCACTCCCATGATGATCAGCAGATATTTTACGAATTTAATATAATTTTTCAGACATTCCAAAAGCATACGCTCTTTTTTCCTCTTCGCAAAACAATTTTTACTGCCGCTTTTGCACACGCTTTAAAAATCCGCTGATGACGGAAAATGCCTCGTCAAAATTTTCCTTTTCATTTAAAAACTCATGGCGCGAGGCGCGGATCAGATAGGACGTAACGTCCCGCATACCCGCCTTTTTATAAAAGGCTTCCAGCCGCTTCACGCCCTTTTCGCCGCCGACGGCATCGTCGGCGCCGGAAAGAAGAAGCACGGGCAAAGATTTGTCAAGCCCTGCCGCCGAACTTTTTTTATACAGTTTTTTCAAACCCTGAAAAAAGGAAAAATAAAACTGATTGCTGCAAACAAAATTACAGAGCGGATCGGCATGGTATTTTGCGTTATTTTCCGCATCTGTGCTTAGAAATTCGCCGTCCGCAAATTTCTTGTCGTAACCGCCGAATACGGCCCGATTCACAAAGACGGCGGGCGCTTCTTTTCCCTTGACCGCACTGCCGATCGCGGCGACCATTCCCCCGAACCGCACGGCAAGGGCGTTCTGCCTCGAACTTCCCGCAATGATCGCGCCGTCCAAAAATCTCGAATATCTTTCCAAAAACGCCTGCGTCAGAAACGAACCGTACGAAAAACCGAACAGAACATATTTGAGCTGCGCATATTTTTCCCGATAGTTTTTAGCGATCGCCGCCATATCTTTTAAAGTATTTTCGAACATATCGCCGTCCGAATATCCCAGCGACTCGGAATCCGTTTTGCCGTGGCCGCGGTGATCGTCGGCGATCACGATATAGCCGAGCGCATTCAGCGCGGCGGCGAATTTTTCATACCTGCCGGAATATTCATTCATTCCGTGCGCGATCTGCACGACGCCGCACGGCTCTTTCACAGACGTCCATTCGCGAACAAAGATCTCCTTTTTATCAAACGAAACAAACATAAGCTCCACCTCCTATCCATTTTATTGTAGCGCATCGCCTGCAATTTGTAAAGTATAAGTTGATAAATCTCCACCGGTTGGAATATACTATTTTTAAGCAAACCTTATTGGAGGTAATGATGCAGAAATTAGTCATGACCGGCGGCGGAAGCGCGGGCCACACCGTACCCAATCTCGCGCTTCTTCCCGCCTTGAAAGAAAAATTTGACATATCCTACGTCGGATCGGAAGGCATCGAAAAGAAGCTGCTCTCGGGGCAGGGAGTTCCCTTTTATACGATCTCCTGCACGAAGCTCGTGCGCGGCTCGCTCCTGCAAAACATACAGATGCCGCTCCGTTTTATCAAGAGTATACGGCAGGCAAAAAGGGTGTTACGATCGATCCGTCCGGACGCAGTGTTTTCCAAAGGGGGATACGTCTCTCTTCCGGTAGTATTTGCCGCCAAAGCGCTAAAAATACCTGTCGTTTCCCACGAATCCGATCTCTCTGCGGGACTTGCCAACCGCCTCATCGCAAAAAAATGCGATCTCGTTTTGACAAGTTTCCCCGAAACGGCAAAGCAATTCAAAAACGGAGTGTACAGCGGCTCTCCCGTGCGGCAGGAACTCTTTCAAGGCAGCCGCGAGTTTGCACTGCATAAGTACAGCTTTGACGGAAGAAAGCCTGTCTTGCTGATTTTCGGCGGTGGAAGCGGCAGCCGCACAATCAACAGAGCCGTGGCGGAAATTCTTCCCGAGCTTTTGAAAAAAATGGACGTCTTGCACATCTGCGGCAAAGACGCGTCGACGAAAGTCTTGCCCGGATATGCGCCTCTTGCGTACGAACAGGACATGGCTTCCGCCTACGCCTGCGCCGATTTTGTTGTATCGCGCGCAGGATCCAACAGCGTTTTTGAAATTTTGGCTCTGCAAAAGCCCGCCCTGTTGATCCCCCTGGAAAACAAGCGCTCTCGCGGCGATCAGGTGGAAAACGCGTTGTACTTTTCAAAAAAAGGCTGCTGCCGTGTTTTGCGCGAAGGCGACCTTTGCGGCGAAGCGCTCCTGTCCGCTCTGCAATCCCTCGCCGCCGATAAGGCGCTTTTAAAAACGCTGAAAGGGACCAAAATTCCTTGCGGAAATCAAAACATCGTCGCGGCAATCGAAACCGCCGCTGAAAAAAAAGCGCCGAAGCTCAAAACAACTCAGCGCGCAGGCAAAACTTTCTAAATTTTTTTATAGCGCCCTCCGATCGCCAAAAGCCCCTACTATTTTGAATTTCTTTCCCTTCGGACTCGTTTTCATTTTTTTAGATTCAATTTGTTTTTTTAAATTTGCTTTGTTTTTTTCGGATTCTCCTTACAGGTCAAACTTATTTTAAAAGCGAAGATTTGTTTTCTTTTTGACCTGTTCCGTTCTGCAAATTTACCGGCACCCCTACAAAGAGCAAAAACAAGGCGCCCGAAAAATTGATATGCACCCCAAAAGTTGGACACTTTTGGAGGTGCATATTTTTATGTCAAGAGAAAAGAAATTTAACACAAAGTATAGCGCAGAGTTCAAAATAGCTGTTATAATGGATATGCGTGAAAACCATCTGAGTTATAGTCAAACCGTCCGCAAGTATGGACTGGGAAATCTTCAAAGCGGAGGGGCAAGATATATGTTACACAGGTGGGAGCGCATATATCTTGAAGAAGGAGCGGCTGGACTTATGACCGAACGCCGAGGAAGGAAAATTTTTGGCAGATAGAAACTAACAAAAATTTAACAAAAAAACTGAAAACTTCACAAAAACTCATGCTTGTGTGGTGGAATCGGCAGACACAAGGGACTTAAAATCCCTCGGAGTAAAATCCGTATCGGTTCAAGTCCGATCACAAGCACCATCGAAAAAGCGCTCATTGTGAGTGCTTTTTCGTCAATTTAGCCGCAAAAACGGACTTGAATAAGTCCGCGCGAGGGCGAATGCCCGAAGCTATGCCGAGGGGACCCCTTCAGGGGTTTCGGCATATCACTAATTGAGAAACGGGAGAAATTCACAGCAATTTCTCCCGTTTTGTTATGTTTGG
>CASDTU010000014.1 GCA_949283775.1 uncultured Bacillota bacterium | reverse complement strand
AACGCAGGAGGATTCAATTTTGCATCAAAAAGTAACGAATCGAGCCTTTCGGCAAATATCGACAAATTTAGCATAAAACAGACAATCTCCTTTCTTATATTATCTCCATAAACGGAAACAAATACTTGCAAGTTTCCACTTGTGGTGATATACTATTCTTACAAAGTCTGATGCGCACAGACTAAAAAGAAAAGGAGGTTTTATTGTATGATGCAAAAACAAAGCGGCGGGCATATCTTTGTTCCCGATACCGGAATCGCCGACGCGGAATTTCGATGCAAAGTAACGGCGACTGATTTATTGCTCGATCTGAAAGTGCTGATGAAAGAATGTTATGTCGCTACTTTCTCGGACGATGGCGGTATGCTGAAAATTGCTTTGAGCAACGGACAAAAATTCCGTCTCGTTCTGACCGAAGATTAAGTACATATCAGCGTAACATCGCTTTTTATTTACAAATGAAAACACAGACGGGATCGGTTTTGAAATGAAATTCCAAAGTCGAGGCTGTACATTTATACAAAAAATCCAATATTTTCCTATAATGATCCGCACAAGAGCAAATGCTATACGGATAGAGAACCCTTTGAAATGATACTATGGCCAAAATAAAAACGGTTATATTCCACGATGCTCTTGATCGAAGCCACTTTCGGGGAATATCCTCTGGCAAAAACGGGCGTAACTTCGCAGCCCCGCTCCCTTTAAATTAGGAGCGGGGTTTAAAAAGCCTTGTTTTAGGCTTTTTGCTGCACTTTTAAGACACTGCCAGAATACAGCTGTCAAATCTTTTTTGCCGTATTGAACCGCAATGTATGCCACGAAAAGCTCTTGGCAAGAGTCGGGCGTACGCTTGTTTCTGTAAATACAAAAAGCGGCGCCGGAGCAAAAAATTTGCTCCGGCGCCGCTTTTTCTTTACCGATCGCCTTTGGATAAAAGGACCTGACCGATCAAAAATCTTTCCGCTGTTTGCTTTGTCAATATTTTTCTGTCAATATTTTATTGAAAAAAGCTCTTTTTATTCTCGGCTGCGGCAAGCGCTGCCGCACCGCGCCCTCTCCCGGACTTTATAAATCGTATTTTGCCATCATCTTTAAAAGCGCCGCCAAAATATCGTTGAGCGCCGCCGCTTCCTGCGCCGAAAGCTCTCCCTTCGTGCGGTATACGGACAGCAGTTCGCCCATCTTTTCCGCTTCCAGCCGATCTCCCGCACCCAGCGGCATAGCTTTGAGACGTTCGAGCACCGATTGAATATGTCCGAGGCGCACGTCCTTTTCCACTTCCAATTTCCCTTCGTCCGTAAAACAGCGGACTTTGGGCGGCGGCGCAAAGGACGTCTTTCCCTCGCCCGTTTTGCAGGAATAGGCGCTTTCTCCCTTCGCACCGCAAGCGGAGCCGGTATACGCCGCACAGTTGGCGGCGCCTTCGCTTTCCTCCTGTTCCTCACCGGAAAGTTCCAACAGCTTTTTTGCGCGCCGCTGCGCCTTTTGCAGCTTTTTCTCCTTTCTGCGCGGCGCCCTGTCCCAGCGGGGCAAAGCGCAGAGCAGGCCGTACAAAAACAAGTACGCGACTTTCACGAGCAGCGCAAACGAAATTGCCGGCAAAAGCTCCTCCTCTTCCGACACGAGCGCGAGCGCCAAAAACAGCAACACGCAAATATCCGACAGTGCGGTAAACCAAACCCGCGAGAGCGGGCGCATCTTCTTTATAAAAATCAAACCGAAAAAGGCGAATACAAAAGCGGCGAGCGGCAGGCCGAGTAGGACAAGCGCCGCCTGATCGGAATACAGATCCTTTAAACGGGCAACGAAGGCGTAAATTTCCTTTAAAACTGTTTGCGTCATAGAGCGATCTCCAAAAAATCAATCGCTTTCATTATAGACGCTTTTCTGCCCCGATTTTCAGATAAAATCCGTTTATTTCGTCGAATTTTGGCAAATCTTATGTTTTTTCCGTTTTTTCTCCTTTTAACCAGTTCGCCGCGCGCAGAAAGCTCCCCCACCTTTTCCGGCTTTACTCCTCCTGCAAATACTCCTGCGGCACTTCCGTTTCGTAGCCGCGCAGTATATTGACGATACGCGCGGAAACCGTCCTTATCCCCGGGATCCTGCGCGCCGCGGCGGCATAAATTTTCAGCTGCGTCTTATATTTTTGAAGAAGGTGTCCCTTCCCCAGCGAAGAATATTTATAATCCACGATCAGACAGGTATCCCCCCGTATCGCCATTAAATCCATAACGCCCTGCACCAAAACTTCGTCGCGCGACTCTCCGCCGTACAGCGTTTTCGCGGCCAGCGACAGCAAAAACGGCTGTTCCCGATAGAGCGTAAAGCCGTCCAATGTCTGAAACACGGGCATATTTAAAATTTCCGCCAATTTTTCTTCGCTCAGATTTTCGCCGCCTTCCTCTCCTTGCAGCGACAGTTTAAGCCGCTTCGCCTCCGTGGCGGGCTCTTCCCCGAACCTCGCTCTTTCCAGCGCCGCGTGGTACAAAATGCCCGTCTGCGCGTCCGCGGGCGTTTCGTACCCTTCGTCCGCCGCGCGCATCTCTTGCGGCTCCGCCTCGCCTTCGGCGCTCAACAGCGCCGAAGGCGACGTTTTCAGCCGCAGTCCCACGCTCTCGGCGTGCGCGTACGGCGCGGCATAGGTCGATAATACCGCGCGTTTGACCTCTTCGTCCGGCTCGTTTACGGACAGAACGCGCATCTTCGGCGGCTCGACGACGTTCTCGTATACGGACGCGTACAGATCGCGGAATTTTTCCAGGTCCACAAAATCGGCAAAACAGGACGCGTCGGAAACCGCCTCTTCATCAAACGGTTTTTCTTCGGTAAATACGAGATACAGCGCATGTTTCGCGCGCGTTACGGCGACGTAAAAGAGGCGCATTTCGTCCTCCGCGCGCTTGCGGCGAAGCCGCGCGCGCACAATGGAGCGAAGCAGCGTCTCGCTCGACGTATATTCCTTCGTATCATAGGCAAGCGTCGCAAAGCCCCATTCGTCGTCAAACAAGATCCCCTTTAAATCCTCGCCGCTGAAGCGGTTGTTCATCCCCGCCACAACGACGACGGGAAATTCCAGCCCTTTCGAGGCGTGCATGGTCATCACGCGCACCGCGTCTTCGCCCCCGCTCTCCGAAAAGCCGATCTCGTTTCCGCCGCTTCTCAGCCGTTCGAGGAACTCCCCCACGCTCCGCTCGCCGCATTCGGCGATCAGTCGGTTGACGCGCCGCATCTTTTCCGCGCCGCAAGGCGACGCCAAAAGGGACAGTTCCATCCCCGTATCCGAAAGCAGCTTCGTCAGGATCTGCGCCGCGCTTTTGACCTGCATCAAAAGCCGCAGTTCGTCCGCATACGCAAAAAATGCGCGCAGTTTTTCCTGCAACGTATCGCTGTTTTTTTGCACATATTCCTCACAGACCGAGCAAAATCCCGTATCCTTTTTTGTGCAGAAAAGGCGGATTTTCGCCAGCTCTTCGTCCGAAACATTTCCCATCGGGCTCTTCAACGCCGCCGCGAGCGGAATATCCTGCAAGCCGTTGTCCAGATACTGCAAAATCGACAGGAGCGTCTTGATCTCCGGATAGTCGCAGATATTCACTTCCGCGGACGCGCAGACGGGAATACCCCTCCGCACCAGCTCGTTTACGATGCGCTCCGCTTTTTCCGTCTTTCCGCGCGTTAACACCACCATGTCGCCGAACCCGAACCGCACGGCCTCGCCCGTCTCCGCATCAATGCGTTCTTGTTCCGCTTCCTGCAATAAAACGGATGCGATCAACGCGCCTTCGGCGTATTCTTCCTCTTCCGCCTGCCCGATATGCTCCATCACCGAATAGACGCCGCGCGGCTGTTTTTCCTTTTCTTCCGCTTGCGGTACAAAGGCAAAGCGCACCTTTCCGCCCGTCTGTCTTTCGCTTCCCGCCGACATCATCGACGTTTCCGCATAGTCGACGGAGCCGTTTTCCCTCGTCATTACGCCGCAAAACAGCGCGTTGACCGACTCTAAAACCTCGCGATCGCTTCGGAAATTTCCGTTTAAAGTGAGTGCGCGCCCCTCTTTTGCGAGCGCGTCGTATTTCTCCGCAAAGAAAGACGCGCTGCACCCGCGGAAACCGTAAATGGACTGCTTTACATCCCCGACCATAAAGACGTTTTTTCCCGCAATCAGGGACAAGATCTTTTCCTGCGCGGGATTTACGTCCTGGTATTCGTCCACAAAAATATGCGTATAGCGGCCTTTGACCGCTTCGCAGACGGACGGGATCTCCAACAAGGCGAGGCACTTTTGTTCCAGATCGGAAAAATCCAGAACGCCTGCCCGCCGCTTGAGCTGTAAAAACCGTTCGTCAAAGGCAAGCAGCAGTTCGCAAAGCGCCGCCGCCACTTTTCCCGAAGCGAAAAACCGCTCCCGTTCCTGCTCGCGCTCGCCGTACTGCACGGCGGATTTTTTGAGCGCGTCCACCCGCGTTTTAAGCGCCGCAAGGCGATTATCCAGCGCCATGGCGTCTTCGTTTCCCGCGTTTTTCAGCTTTGCATTGGTCGGTTTGGACGAAAAAGCAAACTCTTTGATCCGCCGCGACGCCGAAAACACGTCCTTCGCCTGCAAAATCTCCTGCGCGAACGCGCGCCGCTGCGCCACGAACGCCGCGTGCTTTTCGTTGAACAGACCGCACCCTTTCATCGCTTTCAGCTCCGTTTCCAGCTTTTCGCATTCTGTTTCCAGCTTTTGCGCCTGCCTTTGCATGGGCGCAAAAGCCTCTCGCTCCAACAAGAAAAAATGCATTTCGTCGTAAAAATCCGGTATTTCACGCAAAAACGTCGTATAATCGGCGCGCACGATCATCTTTTCGTACGCTTTTAAAACGATTTCGCCCAGCCGCGAAAAGCCTCTGCCGGAAGCAAAAATCCGCGCAAGCAGCAGAAAATTTTCGGACGGCGACTGCGCCGCCTCTTCCAGCGCGGCCGAAAGCGCGCGCCGTTTTAATTTTTCCGTTTCAACGGGCTCGGCAACGCGAAAATTGCCATCCATGCCGCCCGCGTAAAAAAATCGGCGGATGACGTTCATGCAAAAAGAATGCAGCGTACTGATATCGGCGGAAGCAACTTCCGCAAGCTGCGCCTTCAAGTGCGCGCGGCGGCTCTCGTCCGTCTCCTGCGAGATCCGCGCGCACAGCGCGCCGCGAAGCCGCTCCTTCATTTCCGACGCCGCAAGATTGGTGAACGTTACCGCTAAAATCGAATCCACGTCCGCCTTGCCGCTCAAAATCAGGGAGATGATCTTTTCGATCATCACAAAGGTCTTTCCGCTGCCTGCCGAAGCGGAGATCAGAATTTCGCCCTCCGCGTCGATCGCCGCCTGCTGTTCGGGCGTAGGTGTTCTTCCGCTCATCTCTCCCCCCTCCTTTCGCGCACGATGCGCACGATCTCTTCGCCCGTTACCTGTCTTTCGCGGCGAACGCCCGCGCTCTTGTCATAGCCGCAGAGCCCGCCGTACGGGCAATACTCGCATGCGCCATCGTACGGCGACGCCGCGATACAGCCCATGTCCGTCTCTCTTGCGCAGTTTTGCGCAACCAACACCGAATAGGCGATAAATGCGTCGAAATCCTCTTCGCCCATCGACTTTTTGTTCTTTTTCTTATAGTACGCATCGATAAAACGGCTTTTCTGCCCCTCTTCCACCGCCTTATCGCTCATGCGCACCACTTCGTCGTCGTCCAGCGTAAATCCCTGCATCCGAAAAGGGTTTTCTCCCGGCTCGCCGTAAGAAACTTTCGCGGGGAAATAATACGCCCCCGCCGCCCTCGCGCCGCGCGACGCCGCCGATAAATACAGCTGCAACTGTACTTTTCTGCCCGTATAATAATTTTCTGCGCTGCCGTCGACGGCGCCCGTCTTGTAATCGACGACGCGGGTATAGTCGCCGCAGCGGTCCACGCGGTCGATCTTCCCCGCAAGCGACACCTTTCTCTTTCCGGACAGGAGCGGTATGGCTGGAAAGAGTGAGTCGGGATACCCGAACTGCTTTTCCGCCGCAAAGACGCTGAAATCCGAACAGGTGATCTGTTCAAAGACGTTTTGCCCGATCAAAACCGCTTCGCGCACGAGCGAATCGGCGCAGAACGCGCCCTGCCCCGTATCTTTGAGATAACAATAGGGCGGCTCGGCAAGGAGCGCTTCCGCTTCCCTCCGAACAAACTCGCCGCAGGCTTCAACGGATGCGATCCCGTCTATATTCTCCGCCAGTTTTTGCAGGATCGCGTGCATGAAATCGCCCGTATCCGCCGCGCGCACGCTCGCCTCCTCCCGCTCGCGCAAAAGGAGCCCGCGCTCGGCAAAATTGCGGTAGGGACACTGAAAATATCCCTCGATAAAGGTGGGCGAAACCGTCTGCTTGCCGCGAAACGCCGTTTCCGCCGCGACGGGGATACACGTTGCGGGCTCCGCCCGTTCAAAGAGCAGCTGCGACGGCGCTTCGCCGCGCTCTTTCAGCGCCGCATATACTCCGCTGTGCGCCGAAAAATCTCCCCTTCCGCGACGGTATGCATCCGCGCAGACGAGAAGCTCCCGAACCGCGGGCACGCGCTCGCTCGCCACGGACGCGAGATAGCGCGCATATGCCGCGCCGCTCGTCCTCTGCGCGCGTTCCAGCGCCGCGCGCGTGAGAACGGAAAGGGGCTTTCCGCCTTCGCCGCAAAAGAGTGCGCGCGCCGTCTGCACGATCTCGCCGCGACGGCACGCCTCCCCACCGAACGATACGGGATAGCTCATGTACAGCCGCTCGCCAAACGAACACAGCGCCAGCGCCGCGTTTTCTTTCAATCGCGCGTTCACTTCGCGCACCTTCGGCTCGATCTCCACCTTCAACGTTCGCAGGCGGTCGATATCCTTGTCCGATAAGAGCGCCGTGTCCGGATTGACGGACGGAACATCCGCCGTTAGCCCCGCCGCAAAGACGATCTTTGTCCCGGCGGCCTTACTTTCCGATAGCGTACCCACAAACACCGCGTCCAAATACTGCGGCACGAGCGAAATTTCCAGCGCCGAAAACGCTTCCGATAAGACGGCGCCGAATTCCTCCGCGCGCATCTTTGTCTTGCCCGATAAGGACTCCGCTTCCCCCAAAACGCGCAGAACGCTCTCCGCGCCGCGCGCAAAATAACTGCTCTCCGCAAGTAGGCCCTGCCCGCTCAGTTTGTCCGCTACTTCTTTCTGCGTGGTTTCGCATTTAAAAAGATCCAAAAGCCTTCGGATGCAGCGGCAGTACTCGCCCCCCTCCATCGACGTCTGCGCGCCGTCAAACGCCGCGAGCAGTTTCTCGCGCGGCGCTATCAATAGCAGAGGATCCTCCCCCGTCCTTGTTTTTCCTTTCTTTTCCCCGCTCGCATCCGCCGAAGCCTTGATCTCGCGCTTTGCGCCGCCGCGGTAGTTGGCAAACTTCAAAAGATAGTTGCGGTATGCGTCGCGCGAAGGCCTGTCAAACCCGAAAAAAACGTTGGATACGAACGCGTCGACGTCCGAGGGCTCGAACCCGTCCGAAAGGATGCGGAACCAGCTTTCAATAAACTTCACCAGCGGATGCAGGGAAAGACTGCGCTTTTCGTCCGCATAATAGGGTATTTTATAGTCCGAAAACCATTTTTCCAACAGTACGCCATATTTTTTTGCGTCGGGAAGATACAGCGCAACGTCGCGAAAACGCACCCCCCGCGCAACTTCCCGACGGAGCATGGCGGCTATAAAAGAAATCTCGTCGTCTCCGTCCGCCGCCTCGAAAAGATGCACGCGATCCGTCTTTTGCGGCGTTTGGGGCAATACGGGATTGAACAGGCCTTTGCGCAGAGTTTCCGCTTCCGCGATCCGATCGGACGGGAAAAATTCTTTTTCCGTCTTCGCGCCTGCCGAAAGGCAGTATTTTTCAAACAGATTTGCCGCTTCGTTGGTGTAGAAGTCCTCCTTCCCGCCTATAAACATCCCCGTCACGCTCTTTGCGCAGGAGAGCGCCGCAAAAATCCCTTCCGCAGCCTGCCGCGTAAAGGAAGAAAATCCGGCAAATACGACGTGCGTATCTTGCAACGATCGTTCGCGCAGAGCCTGCGGCAGAAGCGCTAAAATACTGCTCTCGTCCAGATATCCTCCGCTTAAAAATTCCAGATATTCGCGGTATACGAGCGCGATGTCTTGGAGCTTGTCCGCCAGCATCTGCGGCGCACCTTCCGCCGCGGCCTCCAACTTTTCCGGCTGTATGAGCGCCGCACGAAGCTGCGCGATCGTTTCGTACAGCCGACCCGCGCAGCCGGAAGGATTTTTTCCGAAACAGCGCAGCTTCTGCCCGTTTTTCGCCGCGATCGTACCGATCACTAGGACGGAACCCTGCTTGGTCAGCGTCTTTTCCTTCGCCTTGCCCAAAAAGCGCGCAAACGTCGTGACCGTTATTTGAAAAACCGCGCCGTATTTTTTTGCGAGAACGCGTTCCGCTTCCATTGTCAGCCTGTCCTCGCAGAACACGATGCTCTTTTTTTCCGGATCCAAAGCCGCGATCCTGCCGAGCAGAGCATCGATCGTCGGAACGATACAGATCTTCGCCGTCATTTTCTCCTCCCGTGTTTTTGCATTGTCTTTTGCCCGTTTTTTTTCAATCTTTTTATGATTATAGCATAATTTCAAATTTTTTTAAAGAATTTTCACCTTTTTTGTTTTTACAAACCGCAGCTTTTATGCTATACTGGTATGTACAATCCGAAATCAAAAGGAAGTTATTGTTCATTATGAAAAAATTATTGGCAACAGCCGCGCTGCTTGTAGCGGGAATTTTTGTGTTTTCCGGCTGTACAAAACAAGTGGCGACAAAATTAAACGCCAACTGGCAGAAAACGTCTGCGTACGATCAAAACTATTACGAACTTTTAGAGTACTCCGTGGCATTTTCCGATGCAGATTCCACCTACTCGCTGAAAATCGTACCGGACTTGGAAAACAGCAGCTACGTCGTAGAAACGCAAGCGCTCGCAAGCGAAAATATCGACGGCACGACCTATTACGACATCTATTATCTCCGCAGCGAACTGACGATGGCCGCACAGTACGTCGACAAGGATACGAACAAAGTCGTCGCCCAGTTCGGCGGAACCTACGATACGTCGGAAGCGGATTCGGACGACGTCGATACCATCGTAACGGAAATCTGGTTTCATTCCCTGAAAGCGACCCAGGAGCGCGAATACAACCTCGAACCCATCCGCAGCGTAAAGACGGTGCGCTCGCACGTTCCGAACAACGTCAACGATACCACCCTTTCGCTGTACAATTACAGCGTAACGACCGTCTATAACGATTCCTGCACTTCGGCGACCATCTCCTATAAAGATCTTTGGGGCGAGCTCTCGGATGAGGATAAAAAAGTCTCCGATTCCGTAACGAAGGAAACTCATCCCCAGGACGGCAAATCGGTTACGCTCAAAGATCTGCAAAAGAGATTTACCGCCTTCGACAACGCGCAGCTCTATTTCGCCGCGCGCGGGATCAATTTTAAATCGGGCTCTTCCAATACGCTCAACATCGTGGGCGAGGCGGGCAGCCAGGAAATCACCCTTTCCTGTTCCGAACTCTCCACCAGAAAAGCGGGATCTCTTACTTTGGACGGCAAAGAACTCGGCAGCGATCTCGATATCCCCGTTTCCGTCGTTTCCTTTGCGATCACCAGCAACGGCAAAAACAGCGGACAGCCTAAAAAAGTATACTTCGCGCAAAAGTCGGACGGTGCGGAAAACACTTATTATAATCTCCCCGTCCGCATCGAAGAGGCAGGATTCTTCGCTATGGGCATCATGCAGTATACTCTGCGCAGCGCTTCCCATACAAAAGCATAGAAACAATGTTTTTTCTGAAAAGATACCCTGGCGGCAGCAAAAGTTTTTGCTGCCGCCATCTCTGTTCAGCCTTTATTTCGGTATCTAAGGTAACTTTTTACTGTCGGTATTTCTGATTAAAATTTTGCTATCTATAAAAAATCCGCAATCGGCGCAAATATTTGCGCCGATTGCGGATTTTTTTATCCTCTAACGTTTGACGGTTTATAAAAGTTTGTAACCGAGCTTTTTCTTATTAAAAAAGTTTCTTCGTCCCCTCTTTTTGCTTTCTTTAAACTAAAAAGAGCGGATGAGCCGCAAATAGAACTGCACCGTTTCGACGATCTTTTTGACCGGAATCTTTTCGTCGTTTCCGTGGATGCTGCCGCGCTCTTCTTTTGATAGTTCCATTGCCGAAAACCGATACACATGATCGGAGATCTCCCCGTAATGGCGGGAATCGCTGCACGCAAGCATCAGATAAGGGGAAACGACCGCGCCCTGCCAAGTACGCGCTATGGCGCTCTTCATGCGCTCCCATTCCTCTCCTTCCGTTTCGGAGATCGGAGAAGGGTTCATTCCGTAAAGAACTTCCGTCCTGACCGAGTCGTCCCCGATCGTATCCTTTAAATATTTCTCCGCGCTCTCGATCGTATCGCCGCACATCAATCGCAGATTGGCGACCATCTCCGCATGCGGCGGCAAAACGTTCATTCCCTTGCTTCCGCTCATCTGCGTGAACGCGGCCGTCGTGCGAAGAAGCGCATTGAGTTCTCCGCCGCTCTTTTTGCAAATCGCATTCAACAGCCCCTTAAACAGCCATAAATTGGAAAACAACAGCCGATAAAAGAACGTGGAGCGCCTGCCCAAGACATCGAACATCTCCAACGCGGGCTTGGATAATTGATACGGGAACGGATGACTTTCCGCTTTCACGCACGCGCGGCTCAGTATGCCCACCGCCGTATGCGCGGGCGGAGAGCTGGCGTGTCCGCCCTTGCCTTCCACCGAAAAGCGGATATTGCACAGTCCTTTTTCCGCGATCCCGATCAAGGCACACCGCTCTTTGACGCCCGGAAATACCTTTTCCACGACCGCGCCGCCCTCGTCGCACACCATCGCCGGACGGATCCCCTGCTTTTTGAAATACTCCACAATGGTCGGAGCGCCGTACCCGTTCGTCTCTTCATTGCCCGAAAAAGCAAAATACACGTCGTTTTGCGGCACAAATCCCTCGCGGATCAGCTGTTCCGCCGCCTGCATCACGCCGTTGAGCGTGCCTTTCGTGTCCAGCGTGCCGCGGCCCCACAGAACGCCGTCCTCCAAAACCCCCTCAAACGCCGGCTTGCTCCAAAGCAAAGGCTCTACCGACACCACGTCGTAATGCGCCATCAAAACGCGGCACTTCGCGCTGTCCTTTCCCTTCCAGCGGAACAAGAGCGAACGCTTTCCGAGCTTTTTATATTCGCACGCCGCATAGACTGACGGAAACATTTCGGGCAATAGCGCCTCGAATTTTTCAAACTCCGCGTTTTCTTCCTTGCTCTCGTCCGTGTCCGAAACGGTCTTGCAGCGCACCATCTCCCGAAGATCCCGCACCGCTTTTTCCGCATCGCACGCCGCCTCGTCCGCGCCGTACGCCTGTTCCCGTCTCGGCTTGAAAGCGATCGCGCGGCCGATCAAAACCGCCAAAAACAGGACGATCAGAGCGGCGATAGCCGCGATCAGCCAAAGATACCATTCCATTTTTATCCCTCCGTTTGTCAACGAAATCAGAACTTTGAAAAGTTCAAGTCAGGCAAGACAACTCCCTTTTCATCAGCGGCTTTCGCGCACACAAAACAACGTTTCGCATCTGCGACAGACCGTTCGGCCTTCCGCCTATTTTTTCTTTTGCAGATCGGCAGCGCCTTTTGTGTCTTCAACGTTTTCCGCCTCAGATCCCTTCGTCGCGCTCTGTACGTTTTCTGATTCGCAGGCGCCGCTTTCGCAATCTTTGTCCGCTTCCGCCGTTTCTGCAACAGCCGCGGAGCCTTGCGCATTATCGGACGGTCCGGAAGCGATTGTTTCTTCCGCAGCATCCGCCGCAGCTGTTTGTTTCTGCCCGTCGGGCTGCGCCGCTTCCAATTCGCCCAGCCAGCCTTTTTTGTACATAAACCGCGCCGAAGCGACCGTCACCACCACGCCGACGGGCACCATGACCCCGATCAGCGTTCCGGCGAGGGCGCTGTCGCCCGTTGCAAACGACGCGCTGATAAACACGATGAGCATGATCGCGCAGGGAAGCACGGATATTTTCCAATTTTTGGAAACGTATACGACCGCCATGCCGCCGAACAAGGCGTACAGCACGTTGTCAAAGGCGGGCTTTAAGGTGGGATTGTCCAAAACGGGAGCCAGAAGCCCCAATCCCAGCGCGCCGAAGGTGAGGATCAAAACCGTCACGATCGAGGAAACCGCAATGGCGATCGTCGAGATCACTTCCGCCTCTTCCGTACCCTGCTCCACGCCCGCCTGCTCCATGCAGTTGAGCGCGCAGGGAACTTTCAGGTTGGACAGATTTCCCGTCACAAATCCGAGATACGTTCCGCCCGAACCGAGCATCGGGGTGTACGTAAACGTTTCCACCGCGCCGACGACCCAATACAATCCCACGACGCCGACGCCCGTGGCGACCGTTTTCCAATCGATCTGCGCGTCAAAGAGAAAAAGACAGACAAAGGGATACGACAAGATCAGCACTGCGGCGACGATGCCCCAGATCCTTCCGAAAAAATGCGTCTGATCATCGAATGAACGAATTCTTTTCATTTTCTAATCCCTCCTTACAGCGCACCCAGCCAATTTGTCAGCGGGATCGCCAAAATCATGCCCACTATGATGCAGAACGGCAGCGCATAGTCGTTAATCCAGCGCCATTTCGTAACTTTCAAAAGCAGTCCGCACAGCGCCATCACCGCCGCGGAAATAAAGAACACGAGCACAGGCACCCAGCCTGCCGAACCGGCCCCCACGCCGCCGAACACATATCCCAAAAACGCGGAGATCATGCCCATGAACAGCGCGGTCATGAAGAGATTGCCCCACTTTTTATCTTTCTGCTTGATTTTGATCAGACCGCGGTGGATCTTTTTGCCCGTGATCAGCGGCAGGAACATCGAAACGAGCATGCCCATCGTCATGACGATGGCGACCGTGACATACGTCGTCGCGTTCGATACCTCGTCCACGACGTTTGCCGCGATCATTTCATAACTTAAACTCCCGATGACCGAAAGCCGCAGCCACGGCAGCGGCACGCCGAGTTTGCTCGACAGTGCGAATATGCCGACCAAGATCGCGACCGCCGGTGCGATCGTAAAGACGCCCGCGCGCAGCATGGTCTTGTTCAAAACCGCCTTCGACATTCCGATCCGAATGCCGCGACGGTATGCGCGCACGAGGAAAAACACCGCCTGCGCCGTCACCACCGCAAGAATCACGCCGACGATCACATATAAGATCGCCGCGTTCTTGCTGAACTGTACAGCCAATACAAAATTTTGCATACTCCCTGCTCCGAAACGCCGTTGATTTTCTCTTTCGAATAGAACGTCTCTTTTTGATTATACCATAGTTGCCCCCGTCTTTCAAGCAATGTCCTTATTTCTTTGCGCAATTTTATTGCTTTTTGTATGCTTTTTGCGCTTTAAAACCGTATTGTTCTCCCTTTTTGACGATCTTTGCACCCGCTTTGCGCGCATCAGGGCATGAAAAACGACGGATCCGTCGTCGTATCCGCCGTCAGCTTTTCGTCAAAACGCCAAACAAGCAGGCCGCCGATGCGAAGATTTCGCATCGGCGGCCTGCTACATTCTTATTGTTTTTTTCTGTTTGAGCGATATCGCTCTTTTGCCACTCTTGCAGGATACGGCTTTTCTCTGCATTATTTTGCCCCTTTCACCTGCTTCGCGATATCGCCCCTTGCAGATACGGCTTTCTTCTTCGCCGTTTTGCCGTTTTTTATAGTGCGGACTTACTTTTTAAACGTCGTGCCCGAAGGCGTATCCGTCAAAGTAACGCCTTGCGCGGCAAGATCGTTTCGGATCCTGTCCGCTTCAGCGTAATTTTTCGCCTTCTTCGCCTGCGCGCGCTGCTCGATCAAGTTCAGAATTTCTTCGTCCGAAAGCGCACAGCCGCTCTTTTGCTCTTTTTCTTCTTTTAAAAGATCCAAGCCTAAAACGGTATCGAAGTCCGCAAGGAGCGCGCGCTTCGTCGCGCCGTTTATCTGTTTGTCCTTTAATATATCGTAGATGCAAGTGATCGCCTGCGATGTGTTCAGATCCGCGTCCATCGCGTCCGTAAACGCCTTTTTATACGCCGCAAACGCCTCTTCGTCGACCTCTCCGGCCGTATCCAGCGCCAAAGCGCGGCTTTTGAGTTTGCGATACGCGTTCGCCGCGTTTTCAAACGTATCTTCCGAATACACCAAAGAATTGCGGTAATGGGACAGCAGACAGAAAAATCTGTATTCCATCGGCGAATGTCCCTCTTCCTGCAATTTCGCCAGCGTCAAAAATCCGCCCGAGGACTTGCTCATCTTGCCGCTCGCCGTGTTCAGATGCAGGACGTGGAACCAATGTCTGCACCACGGATGCCCCAAATACGCCTCGCTCTGCGCGATCTCGTTTGTATGATGCGGGAAAACATTGTCAATTCCGCCGCAGTGGATATCCACATATTCTCCCAAATACTTCATCGCGATACAGCTGCACTCGATGTGCCAGCCGGGATATCCCACGCCCCACGGGCTGTCCCATTTAAGCGCCTGGTCCTCAAATTTCGATTTCGTGAACCACAGCGCAAAATCGTTTTTATTATGCTTGTTTTCGTCTTCGTCCACTCCCTCGCGGACGCCGACTTCCAGATCGTCTTCCTTGAAGTTGAAAAAGACGTGGTACTGCTTTACCTTTGACGTATCAAAATACACATTTCCGCCCGCTTTATACGCATACCCCTTCGCCATCAACGCGGAAATTACGTCGATAAATGCGTCCACGCACCCCGTTGCCGGCTGCACGACGTCCGGTTTGCGGATGTTGAGCTTTTCGCAATCAGCAAAGAATGCGTCCGTGTAAAACTTCGCCAGCTCGAGCACGGTCTTATGCTCTCGCTTTGCCCCGAGCAGCATTTTATCCTCGCCGCTGTCCGTATCCCCCGACAAATGCCCGATGTCCGTTATATTCATCACGCGCTTGACGTCGTACCCGCTGTAACGGAAGTATTTGTCCAAAATATCTTCCATCAGATAGGTGCGCAGATTCCCGATATGCGCAAAATTATACACCGTGGGCCCGCAGGTATACATCTTTACCTTGCCCTCTTCCCGCGGTTTGAATTCTTCCACTTGCCTTGTCAATGTGTTGTACAGTTTCATGGTATTCTCCGATCTTTTTCCGTTTTTCTCTGCTTTTGGTGCATTATACCATATCGCCGCGCCCAAACACAAGTGATTGCGCGCACGCTTTTGCCTTTTCTTTCAAAACCGAACCTTTCTAAGAGCGCCAAACTTCCGCAACGCCCTCCGCAACGGCGCGGACGGTCTCCTCCACGCTCTGCCCATCGCAGGAAATCGTAACGAGCGCGTACCGCTCGTACAGCGGCACGCGCTCGCTGTACAGATCCGAAAGCGTTTCTCCCGGCTTTCGCATCACCACCCCGCGGCGGAATAAGTTTTTCAGCCGCTTTTCCAGCTCGCTTTCGCTGACTTTTAAATAGACGATCGTGCCGATCTCCTGAAAATGCTTCATCGCCGACGCGCCGTACACGACGCTGCCTCCCGTCGCGATCACGCAGTTTTCTGCCGCAACGCCGCTCGTTATCTCTTCCTCTATGCGCAAAAAACCCTCTGTCCCTTTCTCTTTTATGATGTCGCAGAGAAGTTTTCCCTCGCGACCCTGGATCAGAAGATCGGTGTCGATAAAGCCGAATCCGATCGCTTTTGCCAATAAAACGCCGACCGTGCTTTTCCCCGATCCCGGCATTCCGATCAAAACTATATTCTTCATTTCCTTCTCTCCGCCTTGTGTTTTTTCCGCCGTGCGCTTTTTTGCCGTGCGTTTTTTCGTATAGTTTTTTCCGCAATGCGTTTTTCCGCATAGTTTTTTCCGCAGTGCGTTTTTTTGCATAGTTTTTTCCGCAGTGCGCTCGGCCAACTGTCCGTGCAAACGGGCGATCCCTGTTTTTTTCGACCGCTCGACGCGGCCGCGGAAACATCTTTTTTATTATATGTTTTTTTTCCGAAAAAGTCAATTTTTCATTGTTTTTTTGCCGCAGAATATGATACAATGCAGGCTATGAAACAAAAAACCACCAAAACAGCGCCGGAGACCTTACTTTCTTCCGCGCGAACGGACAAAACGCCGCCAGAGGACCTACCTTCTTCCGCGCAAAACGGCAGCGGCGCAATTCAAAGCGCTTTCAGGGCTGTGCCGGCAAAAAAGGATTTAACGATTTTACCGGCTCTCCTGTTGCCCTGGTACGGCAAAAACAGGCGCGTTTTGCCGTGGAGAGAAAACACCGACCCGTACCGCGTATGGATTTCGGAGATCATGCTCCAGCAGACGCGCGTGGAAGCGGTAAAAGAAAAATATTTGCAGTTTTTGACCGCTTTGCCGAACGTTTTCGCCCTTGCGGATTGCAGCGAAGATACCCTGATGAAACTTTGGGAAGGTCTCGGCTATTATTCGCGCGCACGGAACTTGCAAAAAGCCGCCAGAATGATCGCGCAAAACGGCTTTCCCGAAACGGCGGAAGAGCTGAAAAAACTGCCGGGGATCGGCGACTACACCGCCGGAGCGATCGCGTCCATTGCGTTTGAACAGGCCGCCCCCGCCGTCGACGGAAACGTCGTACGCGTTCTGTCCCGCGTCCTTGCCGATACGCGGGATGCCGCAACATTGAAAACGGCCTTTCAGCAGGAACTTGCGCCCGTCTATCCGCCAAAGAAGCGGGGCGACTTCACGCAGAGTCTGATGGAGCTGGGCGCCACCGTCTGTCTGCCCTCTTCGCCGCTGTGCGGACGCTGTCCGCTGCAAAAAATCTGCAAAACGCGCGGAGACGCGCTTCCCGCAAAGAGAGAAAAGCCGCAAAAAAGACAGATAAAAGCCGCCGTGCTTTTGTTCCGAAGCGGCGGCGGCATTTGGCTTTGCAAGCGCATAAACGGACTTTTAAAGGGTACGTACGGATTCTTTTTTACCCAAAACCCTCTGCAAAAAGATCAATTGTCCGATTTCCTTTCGCGGGCGGGGCTGCAAAATTTTTCTTTCGGAAAATCCGAAAAGCACAGGCACGTCTTTTCGCACGTCGAATGGGATATGACGGCGTACGTCGTCGATACGGAGGAAAACGTGAGCGCCTTGTCCCTTCCCGACGGCTATTTCGTCGATAACGAAGGGGCGACCGACTTTTCTGCTCTGCGGCTCTTTTCCGTCCAAGAGGCCGTTTCCTCTCTCTCCGTACCCTCCGCCTTCCGCTGGTGTTTGGATCTGTTGCTCTGAAACCCTCTTTGCGGCGGCAAATTTATGCCGCCTTATTCTGGAAAGGCGGCAAAACCGAACCTGCTATTCAAACAAAACGGCACCTCTATGCCCTCTTATTGAAACGCCGAAATTTGATAACAAACGCCGCGGCAAAGCCCTTCGCTTTGCCGCGGCGTTTGTGTATGCACCGAAAGGCCTGTATCGTTCTTTCGGCGATGAGCTTTTCTGCAAAAAATCCTTTTTGCCTCTGCGCCTTTTAAAAACTATTCTTTCTCCGCTTCGTTTTCAAATACGATGGCAACATCGTGCGGCAGCGCCAAATTGCATTCCGCCTCCGCGCATTTCAAAATCCCGGCAATGACCGGACAGCTCGCGTGGCCGGGGAATTTTTTGCGGGCATATTCATAGAACGGCCCCTCGCCCGGCTTGCACAGACAGAGCGAAAAGACGTCGAACGTGCCGCCCAACTCTTCAAACATCCCCTTGACTGCCGCGCAATCGGATTTTACGCGAAGCGTTACTTCCATCCCGTCCTCGCTCTCCGCTTCGACCTGTGTGATCAACCGGCAAATACCCGGCTCTATCCGTACCTTTTTCATAAATGCTCCTTTCCCTGCTGTAACTTTTCTTTTTATTGTACTTCGCTTTTGCCCTCTTGTCAATATTCTTTTGAAAAAAGGAGAAAAAAGCGCCGCTACGATCGTACGCGAAGCGGCACCGGCCTTTCAGGTCCGCAAAATATTCTTCTTTTTTTCGCGTTTGCCTGTAAATTTTACAAACCTTTCACACGACAATTACGCAAGTCTCATAGTTTTGCCGCATCATTATACCCGAAATTGCAAAAATATGCTGTAAAAGTTCATTTTTTTGCCGTTTTTCCCCTATTTTGTTTGCATACTGCTGCAAATATATGCTATAATAACGAACGCATTGAAAGAATTTTGAAATTTGAATCCTTGCTTTTACAAGAGGAGTTTACATGAACAGATTTTATATCCGTTTTAAATATATTTTTGATTTTTTTGTCGCGCTGCTCGCGTTGATCGCGCTCAGCCCCGTTTTTGCCGCAACGGCGATCGCCATACGCGCGGAGGACGGCGGCGAGATCATCTTTAAACAGAGACGCACCGGCGCCGGCGGAAAAAAATTCAACTGCTACAAATTCCGTTCCATGAAGAGCAGCTCCGTCGAATTCGACAAATTTAATCCCGTCATCAAGGACAACAACGCAAACCTCACAAAGGTCGGAAAATTTATCCGAAAATTTAAAATCGACGAACTGCCGCAGCTGATCAACGTGTTGAAGGGCGATATGTGCTTCATTGCGCCCCGCCCCCTGCTGCCCGTGTACGACAGCGACTACGAAGATTGGGAAATGGTGAAATTTGAAATGCGGCCGGGTCTTACGGGACTCGGACAGGTCTACGGAAACGGATATCTCGATATGAAGGACAGAAAATATTACGACGTGTATTACGTCATGCACGCCTCCCCCTGGCTGGATCTGAAAATCGCGGTCAAGACCGTCGCCGTCGTACTCTTCGGCGAAAAGCGTTTTCTCCGCCCCGTTTCCGAACAGGAATTCCGCCATTTAAAGAGACAGGTGAAGCGCCGCTATACCGTTCAGCCGGATACCGTCGCGCAGCTTCGCCCTTCCGTGTGACATTGCGATGAATACGAACTCTCTTTCGTCGGAAAAAGACGCACGGATCAAAATAGCGCACATCATCGGCAACGCCTCCCTCGGAGGCGTTGCCGCCTGCATTCTCAACTACTATACGTTTATGGATAAAAGCCGCTATCGGTTCGATTTCGTGACCTACGGCCCCTCCTCTTTTGACAATGTCTTGCGCGAGATCGATCCGATGTCGCGCATCTGCTATATTCCGCCCCTTGACAAAAAATTTTACAGGGCCGTGCCGAAACTGAAAAGTTTCCTTTCGGCGGGAAACTACGCCGCCGTCCATTCGCATATGACGACGCTGTCGGCCTTTGCGCTCTTTGCGGCAAAGCGCGCGGGCGTTCCCGTTCGCATCTGCCATGCGCACAGTACCTTTGACAAGAGGAGCGACCATTATCGAATCAAAAAACTCCTGCGCCCCTTTGCGGACCGCTGGGCGACGCACCGCATGGCCTGCGGCACCTTCGCCGCCGAGAATTTGTTCCGAACAAAGGCGTTCCTTGCGACCGTTTTGCCGAACGCGATCGATCTGACTCGGTTTTCCGCTCCGTCCGATGATCGGCAGGCGGAAAGGAGCAGCCTCTTTTCGGCGGACGATTCCGCGAAAGTTTTTTTGTTCGTCGGCAGATTCGCCGCGCAAAAAAACCTCTCTTTTTTATTGGAAGCGTTTGCCCTCGCCCTGCGAAAACAACCCGACCTGTTTTTGGCGCTGGTCGGAGACGGCCCTTTGAAGCAATCCCTGTTCGACAAGGTACAGGCGCTGAACATCGCCCCGCGCGTGCGCTTTTATCCGCCGCAAGACCCCGTACCTTTCTATCGCTGCGCGGACGTGTTCTGTCTGCCCTCTCTCTACGAGGGTCTGCCCGTCGTGGGCATCGAGGCGCAGGCTGCCTCTCTGCCCTGCCTCTTTTCGGACGCGGTCACGCGCGAAGCGGATCTCTGTCCCGGCAACCGCTTTCTGCCGCTGGATGCGCAAATTTGGGCGGACGCGATGCTCCTGCCCCCTGCAAAGACGGCGGACAACGTGCGCCTCTTACAAGAGGCGCACTACGACATCCGCATGGAAGCAGAGCGGCTAAGCAACTTTTACGACAGCATCCTTTATAAGTGATATATTCTGTAATACATGAATCCCGTGATACACGAATTCTGTGATACTTGAATTCCGTGATACTTGAATTCCGTGATACTTGAATCCCGTGGACATGAATCCTGTGATACTTGAATCCTGCCATTTTGCAGGAACTGATCCGGCCGGATATTTTTGTGGTCCGCACCGAACGCAGCGCCTTTTGACTTCTGGCTTTTACCGCCCGATCGCATCGCACAGCGGCGGCTGTAACTTGATTTAGGCAGAGAAAAACTTCTTCGGCACTAAATTTCGTTTGCCGCAGCCGCTGCATTTTGCAAGAATCGCGCATACTGCGGCATACTGATTTTGGGAGATTGAAAATGGAAAAAGAAGGAATCAAACGAAAGCTCGGGCAGCAGTTTTATCTGCTTCGCCTACTGGTTCGACGCAATATTAAAAACCAATATTACCGTTCGGTGATCGGAATCCTGTGGACCGTACTCAACCCCCTGCTGAATATGGCGGTGATGGCGATCGTCTTTATCAATATTTTCGGGCGCAGCGGGATCGGGCTGGATTATCCGATCTATATCCTGTCCGGAAATATTATTTTCGGGATCATGCGATCTTCCACGTCCGGTTCGCTGCCCTGCCTCGTGCAGCAGCGGGATATGCTGCAAAAGACGAAAGTTTCCATATCCCTGTTTCCGACCGCGAACGTGTTTTCCTCTTTGATTACTTTTCTCTTTTCGTTCATCGCGCTGCTCATCGTCATGTTCGTACGCTTCCTCACGAAGGATTATACGTTTACCTGGCAGATCGTCTTTCTCGTCGTGTTGCTGCCCTCCGTATGCCTGTTTTCGTTGGGGATTTCCTACTTTTTGAGCGCGCTGTACGTCTTTTTCCGCGACATCAAACACATCTACTCCGTCATTCTCACGCTGTGGACCTATTTGACGCCGCTCTTTTATTCGATCGAAGTGCTGAAAAACGACTTTATCGAAAAAGCCATGATATTCAACCCGATGTACCATTATGTGACCTACTTCCGTCAGCTTTTGATGGGAATCATTCCGTCCTGGCAGACCCATCTTTTCTGCTACGGGTTCGGGATCCTCTCTCTTCTGATCGGCTATCTCTTTCTGTCCGCCGTACGCAACAAGATCGCGGCAAAACTGTGAGGTGAAAATGCAGACCACGCATCCGCAGGAGGATTTCCTGCTCGAAGTGAAAAACGTGACAATGAAATTCACAAAATACGACGTGCGCGTGGACGCGCTCAAAGAACTCGTCGTCCGCGCCTTCCGCTCGGATATGAAGCGCGAAAAATTTGTGTGCCTCGACGACGTCAGCTTTCAGATCAAGCGCGGCGAAGCCGTCGCCGTCTGCGGCAGAAACGGCGTGGGAAAGAGCACGCTTTTAAAAATCGTCTCCGGCATTTTAAAGCCCACTTCCGGCTCCGTCGTCTGCAACGGCAAGATCACTCCCCTCTTGAAACTCGGCGCAGGATTCGACGGAAACGCCACCGGCATCGAAAATATTTATCTCAACGCCGCTATCATGGGCTATACCAAAAAAGAGATCGACGCGGCGCTCCCGAAAATTTTAGACTTTGCGGAACTCGGCGACTTTATCTATGCGCCCATCAAGACTTACTCTTCCGGTATGCTCGCAAGGCTCGGCTTTTCCATCGCCGTCAATATGGATTCGGAAATCATGCTCATCGACGAGATCCTCGCGGTCGGCGATATGGCGTTCCAGAAAAAATGCTACGCCAAATTGGATGAACTGCGCGCAAAAGGTCTCACTTTTTTAATCGTTTCCCACAGCTCTTCCGTGCAGAAACTCGTCAGCCGAGCGATCTGGATCGAACAGGGAAAAGTCCTGGCGGACGGCCCCGCCGCCGAAGTGCTGGGAAGATACACCGAAGCGATGATGAATTCACCAAAAAAATCCTGACCGATTTTATAGAAAATACACCCTGCTAAAAAGGAGCTTGTATGGCGCATTACGATTATCTGTTGGTGGGCGCGGGACTGTTCAACGCCGTCTTTTGCGAACACGCCTGCCGCGCCGGTAAAAAATGCCTCGTCGTCGAGCGCAGAAATCATATCGCCGGAAATATCTATACGAAAAAACAGGAAGACATCGACGTCCACGTTTACGGCGCGCACATCTTCCATACCTCCGACAAGGAAGTCTGGGAATATGTGCAGAAATTTGCTTCCTTCAACAATTTTGTCAACCGCGTAAAGGCAAACTATAAGGGCACGCTGTACAGTATGCCCTTCAATCTGTATACCTTTGAAAAGCTCTGGGGCGTAAAGACCGCGCAGCAGGCGCAGGAGATCATCGAACGCCAGCGCGCGGAATTAAACGGAAAAACGCCGCAAAATTTAGAGGAGCAGGCGATCAGCCTCGTCGGTCGGGACGTGTACGAGACCCTCGTTAAAGGCTACACCGAAAAACAATGGGGCCGCTCCTGCGACAAACTCCCCGCCTTCATTATCCGAAGGCTTCCGCTGCGCTTTACTTACGACGACAATTATTTCAACGACCCCTATCAGGGCATCCCGCAGGACGGGTACACCGCCATGACCGAAAAAATGTTTGCGGGCGCGGACATTTTGCTGAACACAGAGTATTTCGATTTTATCAAGACTTGTCCACATACCTTCGGGAAAACCATTTACACGGGAAAAACGGATGAATTTTTCGCCTATCGGCTCGGGAAACTCGAATACCGCTCCCTGCGCTTTGAAACGCAGTATCTGCCGATCCCCGATTTCCAGGGAAATGCCGTCATCAATTATACCGAATACGAGATCCCCTATACACGCATCATCGAACACAAGCACTTTACGTTCGGCAAACAGCCGGGCACCGTCATCACGCGCGAATACCCCGCGGAATATACGGAAGGCTCCGAAGCCTATTATCCCGTCAACGACGAAAAAAATACGGCGCTCGCCCTCCGCTACGACGAGCTGAAAAAAGCGCGCCCCGACGTCGTATTCGGCGGCAGGCTCGGCGAATACAAATATTACGATATGGACAAAGTGATCGCAAGCGCTTTCCTCCTTGCGAAACAGGAAAAGCTGCGGTAATCGTCCCTTTCGGGCGGATTTCGCGCAAAGCCGTTCGGCGCGCCTCTCCTTTCCCGCGGCCAAAGGCCGCTGGAAATAGAATTTCAAAAAGATCTTTCGCAGTGCATTTTGCTTTGCGTTTGTATCCCCTCTTTTTTTCGGAGCAAAGACGCCGACAAAGCATTTTTTTATCACCATACCGCCCAAAAATACGTCTTCGGCTTTTCGGCAGTGCGGACACCGAAGCTGTCAAAAGCGGCGTGCGAGCAATTTTTAACTGCTCGCACGCCGCTTTTCTATTATCTTCTTTTTCTGTTTACTTGTTTGATCTGTTGTTTCTGTTTTCCGTTTGCTTGTTTGATCGGCCGTTACCGTTTGCTTATTTGATCTGCTGTTTCTGCTTTCTTTTTCTGCTTGCCTGTTTTATCGGCTGTTTCGAAACGTTTTTGCCGTATCCGAAAAATTTGTCCCGTTCAAAAAGGCCTGCGCTGTATGAAACTGCTTATTTTTCGTACACGCTGCGTTTTAAAATGCCGATATAGGGAAGATTGCGATAGCGCTCCGCATAATCCAGACCGAATCCCACCACAAATTCGTCCGCGCAGTCAAACCCCTTGTAATCCACCTCGATCGGCACCACCCTGCGGCTGTATTTATCCAAAAGCGCGCAAATTTTGACAGACTCGGGTTTTCTGGAATACAGCATCCTCTTTAAATACGAGAGCGTGTAGCCCGAATCGATGATGTCCTCCACGATGATGACGTGCCGCCCTTCGATCTTGCGATCCAAATCCTTGATCAGTTTGACTTCGCCCGAAGATTTTGCGCCCGCACCATAGGACGAGATCGCCATAAAGTCCATTTCCACGGGAATTTGCATCGCGCGCAGAAGATCCGCGTAAAACATGACGCTGCCCTTTAAGATTCCGACCATCAGCGGCGTTTTGCCCGCATATTCTTTGTCCAGCTGCGCCGCAAGCTCGCGGATCCGCCGCTCGATCTGTTCCTTTGAAAACATGATACTCTCTACGTCTTGATGCATTTCAACTACTCTCCTTCTTTATATACGAGTACGCTGTAAACGTTCCCGCTTAAAAATTTTTTCTTTTGTCCGTCCGATTCCGCCGCCACTTTCGCCAGATCGGATATTTCCACGCCGCATACGGCATAGATCTCCTGCCCCGACGCGATCAACGGCAAATTGTCCCGCTCTCTGCGCGGGATCTTTTTTTCGATCAGAAAATCCTTCAACTTCTTCCTCCCGCCGCCGAATTTTTTGAACCGATCCCCTTCCCGCCGCAGCCGCAGCACGCAATCGTCCGGCAAACGGTCCGCGTCCAGATACAAAACTTTGCCGCTATCCTCTGCTTCTTGCTCGCCTCTTACGATCTTTACGCGCGTTGTCCCGAACGCAAATTCTCCTTCGGCAAACGGATAGACGAGAGCCTCGCCGGTCTCTTCGGGACGGTACAGTGCGATCTTTCCGTATTCTTTTACGGCGCGCACTCCCTGCAATACGTCCGCCCCCGTGCCGTTTTGCGCCCCGCAAAGGGAACGGATCGCCTCGAAATTGACGCCGGTATAATCTTTATCGACCCCGAGTTTTTGCAGCGCCAAAAGGCAGGCGCGCAGGAAAAGGGGCCTCGGCGCATCCGCTTCTATTTTGACGGCGCCGTCCTGTTCCAGCAGCTTTTCCGATGCCAATTTGTACAGATATTCGTCGTCTTCGCGCGCCGCGCAGGAAAAGGCGTAGATCCTCTTTTCACAAGCAGGGAACTGCTCTTTGGCGGCGCCGAGTACGTTTCGGCGCAAAAAATTCCTGGAATACGAAATGTCCGCATTGCTCGAATCTTCTCTCCAACAAATCCCCCGCTCCCTTAAATATTGCAAAATTTCTTCCTTTGTTACGCTCAAAAAGGGACGCACGATCCCCTTTTGCCCGTCTTTGGAAAGAACGGGCCGAATACCGCTCACGCCGCGCAGCGCGCTGCCGCGGAACAGGTGAAACAATACGCTCTCCGCATTATCCCCCGCGTGGTGCGCCGTAGCGACGAAATCTTCGCCCTTTTCGTTTAAAACTTCTTCGTACGCCGCATAGCGGTACTGCCGCGCCGCCTCTTCCAGCCCGATCGACTTTTCCTGCGCGATCCGAGGAATGTCCGCGGCATACAAATACAGCGGAACATCTTCTTTTTCGCAGAGCGTTTTTACAAACCGCGTGTCTTCGAGCGATTCTTCGCCGCGAATCCCGTGCTCGACATTGACTGCCGAAACGGAAATATCATATTTGTCCGCCGCTTCCAGCGCCGCGTACAGCAGCGCTACCGAATCCGCGCCGCCGGAAAGCGCAACGCAGAATCTCTTTTTCGCATACGGTGAAAAATCTACTTTTCCGATCATAGTTTCAGTATAATATAAATCGAAAAATAAATCAATCGTTCCGCCGGATTTTGCCCCGCTTTCTTTTCGCAACTTTTTCCCTTTTCGCTTTTGTTTCACATTCAAAGAGAATAGCTGCGATCTTTTTTTCAAAAAATGTACTAATTATAAAAAATAGGCAAATTGACGGAAAGTGCGTTCCGTGCTACAATATTCGCAGAGGTGAAAAATATGAATTCCAAAGAACGTATCACAAGAATGCTGCAACATAAAGAAGCCGACCGCGTGGCAATTACCGACTATCCGTGGAACGGAACGGTGCGGAACTGGATCCGCCAGGGTATGCCCGAATCAGCGGACTGGCGCGATTTTTTCGGCGTCGACAAGTTTGAAATTTTCGGCGTCGACGTCTCGCCGCGCTATACGCAGAAAATTTTAGAGGAAACGGAGGAATATCGCATCGTTACGACGGAATGGGGCGCGACCATGAAAGAATTCCGTATGCAGGACTCCACCCCCGAATTTTTAGACTTTAAGATCAATACGCCTGAGGCATGGAAGGACGCCAAGGCGCGCATGACCTTTGACGAAAAGCGGCTCAATCTTCCCGTACTCAAATCCCTCTATCCGCAATGGCAAAAAAGCGGCGCCTTTACCGCCGCACAGTTTTGGTTCGGGTTCGACGTTACCCACTCCTGGGCGAGCGGAACCGAAACGATTTTAATCGCCATGCTCGAAGACCCCGAATGGGTCGTCGATATGTTCAATCATTATCTCGACCTGAATATCGCACTGTTCGACCGTCTGTGGAAGATGGGCTATACCTTCGACGCCATGCGCTGGCCGGACGACATGGGATACAAGCACAACCAATTTTTCTCCCTGAATGTGTACCGCGAACTGTTAAAACCCGTCCATCAGCGGGCCGTCAACTGGGCGAAAGAAAAAGGCATCTTTACCATCCTGCACTCCTGCGGCGATATTACCCCCTTCGTTCCCGAATTTGTGGAAATGGGGATCGACGCTTTAAATCCTTTGGAAGTGAAGGCGGGCGTAGACAGCCTGCAACTGAAAGAAAAATACGGCGACAAACTCTGCCTGTTCGGCGGATTGGATGCCCTGCACTGGAACGATACCGACTTTGCCGTCGCCGAAATCGAGCGCCTCGTACCCGTCTTGAAACAAAACGGCGGATACATCTGCTCTTCCGACCATTCCATCCCCAACAACGTGAGCCTGGAAAACTATCGAGCCATCGTGGCGGCCGTCAAAAAATACGGAAACTATTGACATTGACGTCTGCACGCGCTTTGCCGCAATCCCTGCTTCCTGCATGAGGATTGTTTATTGCAATCCCTGCTTCCTGCATGAGGATTGTTTGCCGCAAGTTTTTTGTTTTAAAAAAAAGCGTTGCCGTCTGCGTTCGGGCGCAACCCTGTTTCAAACACGTTGTTGCCCTTGTAATTTGAGTTTCGGACAACGGACAAACTGCTGATCGAATATATCTCCTTTTTTCAGAAAAGAAGCCGCGCAAATACTTTGCGCGGCTTCTTTGTTTTATAGGTGAATTATACTATTAAGTGCAACAGTAGAAGAAAAAAAAGGAGTTCATACAAATCTGTGGTAAAATAGAGCTACGAAACAAAATTTACTACAAAGGAGATCTGTATGAACTACCATCATTTTACCATAGAAGAACGTTGTTGTCTACGAGAATACTA